>JAUIIP010000075.1 GCA_030431555.1 bacterium | reverse complement strand
ACCGAGGACTGCGAGTCTCTAGGAGAGGAGATGTCCCGAATAGGTACTACATCTTTGCTGGAAGCACTCTAATCGGTGAAATCCACGGCACTACCCCAGCCTACGCCTACACCTGGGGGCCTGATGGCATAGTGTCTCAGCGAGACATCGCCAATACCGAGTCCTACTGGTACCAGTTTGGGCCGCAAGGAGAGACCAGGGCGCTAGTAGATGATTCAGCAAGTACGGTAGAGACTTACGCTTTTGACGCCTATGGCATTACCCTCTCCGGCGCTCCAACTCTGTATAACCCCTTCAAATACGGCGGGAAGTTCGGCTATTACTCAGAAGACACGGCATTTGGCAGGATTCTAGCAGGGCAGAGGTGGTATAGTCCCGAGCATAGGAGGTGGATTAGCAGAGATCCTATCGAATACGCAGGTGGAGATAACCTTTATGCGTATGTGATGGGGGATCCGGTTAATTTGTATGACAACAGTGGAAAGAATCCTGTTGCGATTGAAATTGCTAGGCAGGCCGGAGTCGTCGTCGGTGCCTATGTCCTGTGCAAGGTTGCAGGATACTGTGACTACGTTCCGGGTTCTGAGCCTTTATATACTCCGATTGATCCAAATGATGGGATTGTTGGAGCGCCGAACGGGGTTGACGAAGCGAAGCCGGACAAAGACTCAATTTGGAGCTGCCCTAGGGTACCTACGGAAGACGATGGATTTAAGCCGAAGAAAAATTGGGACGGAGAAACTAAGGTTCGAGCACCCAACGGTACATATGGTTATCCCGACGAGAAAGGCAATGTGTGGGTGTGGGTGCCGGAAGGTCACCCTGCTGCGCACGGAGGTGAACACTGGGATGTACAAAGTCCGGACGGTGGTTATAGAAATGTCTATCCCGGCGGCAGAAGAAGAGGTGGAAGACCAGGTCGAAGAGGAAATATGCCTAATGTTGGAAAGGACGAATGAGTGTTAAATACATTCAGGTCATAGATAGAGCTGATAATTGCTACTATCCGGTTTACTCTGTTCCTGAGACTGAATATCTGGAGCTGTTTCCGAATGGTCAGGATATAGAGTTTAATGACGAGCTTTTTGACCGCCTTGGTTCTGAACGTGCAAACTCAATATTGATACCAGCATGGAAAAACGAGATAGATGATAAATCAAAGATCGAAGGGCTTCACGGGACAATTTTTTATCAGCTGGAATTCAAAAAGTCCTATTATCCTACAAAGAAAGAAGACGAGATGCAAAACTGCCCGACGTTCTTGAGGCCCTATTCTTCTGATCAAGACCAGTTGGGAATGCTGTTTACTCAAATTGTAACCAGTGTGGAGAACGATGTTTACGGCTTATACGCTCTGACACCTGCCGAGCACGCATTAATTTTTTTAGATGGTTGTAACGTTGAGTTTGACGATGATTTGAAGACTCGTCTGGGCGTAGATCGATGCAGCAAACTCCTAGATGATATCTATTCTCGAAGAATGAGGAAGCCGAAGATTCGGGGTATCCATGGTACTCTTTTTGTGGATTTTTCTGCCAAAAAGAAGTTTTATCCCACAAAGATTGAGGCGGAAATGGTTACCGGATTTTGAACAATGAAAGAATGGCAAACAAACAGAAACAATGGTGCCACCCTACTTGTCCTGATCTGAGTTAATTGGGTTAAAGTAAATTTACTAGTTAAGAGATTTGTAAACCTAACTAGATTTGTAAACCTAACTAGCTGTCCCTAAAGCGTAAGCGTGTCTATTTGTGTAAAACAAATTTAAACCCAATCAACTACCGTATCGCCTAACATCTGAAGATAGAACCCCCTTCCCCCATTCTTAGGTTCCAGATACTTTACAAAGTTTTAGTTTTGCAGTGTCTTGCGAAGAGTGACGAGTCGGCAAGTAGGTAGCGTTCTTCCTGTGTTTATGCCTTTTCAGGCGGCTATCATTTGCAGAAATAGGCGTATTTGGGGCGATAGACGGATCGCTAGTGTGTGAGCAGGGCAAGTTCTTACCTTAATTCGGCACGTAGTGGGCAGGAGGGGGGAAGGTGAGGGGAGGAAATGAAGCTGAAAGCTCACCGCAGCGATATCGATACGAAGCTTCGATGTACGTGGTTCTTAGTTGCTTATAGAATCTTCTAAACCAATGAAGCGCGATGAGTGATTTGGTGTAGCAGACTGGTCTAGGAGAGCGCTTAATCTTTTTCGGCCTGGCAAAAGGTTTCTGCTTTAGTATTCTTGCTTTTCCTAGAAACGATTTATTCTCCCTGGCTTCGTGGAGCTTTCGAAGCCTCTTAAGAATCTCATTTTGTAAGACTTCCCACTGCTCAGTAAGACTAGTACAGCCTAGCGCAGGCAGCGGGCTCAGCTTTAGTGTGTGCAGCGCTGTTTCCTCTTTAGAAGAGTAAATGTCAAAACGATAGGTCAGTTCTTTGCCAGTTCTCAGCTGATCATAGGAATGCATTCCTGGCCACTGTTGTGGATGAGAGACTAGTCCGTGTCCTGTCGCATTGCATACTATGTACAGCAGGGCCTCAATCTGATCAGCATCCTCGACCACTATTTGCGCATCGTAGCGCCTGCCCCAGAGCGTCCCTTCACGCTTTAGGTAGAAGTTAATTCTACGTGCGATCTCACGGTTCAAAGCTTGCTCGAATTGCCAGAGATTGCAGCGCGGAGCGCGGAGTAATATGTGGTAGTGGTTACTGAGAAAAGTATAGGCATAGATTTCAATGCCATACATTTCCTGATACCTGGCTAGTACTCCACCGATCATTTCATTGACCCAGCGATCGGGGCGAAGTAACAGCTGCGCTGCTTGAGTTCTTACGGTGACAAGCTGAAGCTTATCGGGGTCGTTGATCCTGAGTGGTCGTGGCATCTCGCGGTAGGAATCGACCGTGTGGTAAAATAGTTTCTGAAAAGTATCTGGAACCTGTTTAGGGGGGTGTGGGTGAAGGAGAATAAGGTCGTTGCAGTTATCTGCTCAGCCTTCACGGAAGAAGAAATCTCCTGATTTGAAGGTTCTGGGAGCCACCCCTTTCTTAGGTTCCAGATACTTCGGGGAGCGGACATTTGAGATCCCATTTCTGGTTGTTCCAATGGAAGTGATTAGAGAGTTTTTCTATCCCTATAACGGTACTTAAATAGGTAACTTGCACAATTTAAGTTGAAGGGCGTGATGAGCTTATGAAGTTTTTGTCTTCAAAAGAATGCAGTTATTGGCTCAGCAGAGCGCGTATATCTAAACCTACGAATAGATTGCCGACAGGGTCGGAGGGAGTTGAGTTTTCCATTCCCGAAGAGTCAACACGGGTTAATTCACTTACTGCCGCATTAATTGGGGCGCTACCTAGCGACTGCGAAGTGCTACTGGAAATAACTGGTTGGTCGGTTTGGCCGAGCCGAGAGTATTTAGCGCTTTTTTATCTAATTCGATCAAAGCTAGGCGAGGACGAGCCGTTGATTGATCGGCCTGGACATTTGTTCGAACGACGTGAGCGTGACGAATTGCAGATTTTCGTTTATTTGGCGATTCTATTTCTTTGGGATGCGTATATTTGCGCTGCGGATGGCACCACTGTCTTATTGTCACATGATGAGTTTGGTTGGTTTGAGTCACCGTCGCCGGATCTTTTAGAAAAATTGAGTTCTGCACTAGAGTGGCTTGAGTTGGATTCAAGGGGCCAGGCCCCTTGAACGGTTATTTTTGGGCGAATGGTGCCCCGCCTTCCTAGGTTCTAGATACTTCGGAACGGGGATACCTCGCTAGTAATCCTCCGATCATTTGATTGGCCCAGCAATCGGGGCGAAGTAACAGCTGCGCTGCTTGAGTTCTTACGGTGACAAGCTGAAGCTTATCGGGGTCGTTGATCCTGAGTGGTGTGGCATCTCTCGGTAGGAATCGACCGTGTGGTAAAATAGTTTCTGAAAAGTATCTGGAACCTGTTTAGGGAGTGACATCGACGGAATTACTAATACGAACAGCGGTAATGATTGGTATAAAGTCCCAACTGGTACTGATGTTGTTTGTGATGCCGATGGAACGCCTCGTGAAACAAGTTGGCCAGGGAATGCGATTCCAGACTTCCCTGATTTGGGTTGGATTACCGATAAGGCGCCTGGGCAAAAGGGACCCGGCTTTCCAGGTCGCACCGGTTGGCCAGAGCCGCCGCAGAATATTCCAGGAATGCATGGCCCTGGTTATTAGTTATCATCTTAAAATAGTTTGCACTTTTCGGTATTAGCAATGTTGGCATCACTACAGTTAGCGTCACCGCTTGCTATCGCACTGATTGTGCTTTTTGCGATGTTACCAATTAACGTATGGGTAATTATCAGGCGCCATGGCGGTCGTCCCATTTTATTGACATCTATGATGTTTGCAGTGTCGGTGCTTTTCGAGACGCTATTCGTTTATTTCTACAATTATCAGTTTTTGAATCGTGATCGAAGTTATCCACCAAGTTTCACCGGGGCTCCAACCTCTGTGGGTCCTACCTTATTGACTGTATTAGAACTTGCTATACCGATCGTTCTTTTTGTTTGGCTTCCGTTGTTGTTATTTCCGATCGCTTCAGTTGCGCGAAAGTATTTGCAACGCCGAGATGCGCCACCAAGTACGA
The DNA here is from genome assembly GCA_030431555.1 of bacterium. GTDB lineage: Bacteria > Bdellovibrionota_C > UBA2361 > SZUA-149 > JAGRAN01 > JAGRAN01. The sequence continues at coordinate 8,703 of JAUIIP010000075.1, read as the reverse complement.
AGCGTTACGCTGTTGATAGACGATCGATCATCATTTTGGGTGCTTGTTGGCTCTTTTCTCTAATCATGACTACGTTTGTCCTTTTTATCACTGAAGCAGCTCATGAAGACTCTGCGTTTGCGAACGATTTTACCCTCTATCGATGGTTACAAGTTGATACTGGCATGACATATGAACAGGTACATGCCATCCTTGGGCCACCCCTATCTCAATTGGCCAGTGATAGTTTTTTTACAAGTCAGGTAAATCCCATGGCAAAACGACTTAGTAATAGTAACGAAGTCGAAGTCCAGCTATGGGCTAGAAGTTCGTCCGCTGGGTGGTTCGCAGTAATTTGGTTTTCAGATGGTAAAGTAGTTGTTAAAAAATTATGGTTCATTGATTAATCTACATTTTAGTTCTGGTCCCCCCTACCTAGGTTTTACATACTTTTTGTAGTGTCCTTTCTTCGTTTTCGGAAGTTTTCAGTCTCCCCCTTCCTAGGTTCCAGATACTTCGGGAAGCCCTGCGTCCCTAGCTAATTGCCTGCAAATATTCCTCCTTTTTTGCTCAGGCGTCACGAACTACGTGGGAAGGTTAATAACCTGAACAAGACCATTTTGTACGTAGTGAGGGGGAAAATGAATAGCTTAATCCGCGCGGCCGCGTTCAGCGTCGCCTTCATACTCTTTAACGTCGGCAGTTCATCGGCAGACGACTTCAAGCACTCAGATAGTATCTCGGCTAACGAGCAAGCCACCGGCTCTCAGCAGGATTTGACGAATCTGTCGTCATACTTGGAGAACGCGACGGAACTCATTCTTAGCGGAGAAACGGAAGGCATTTACATCGAACGCGACGACGACAAGAAGATAAAGCTTAAAGTCTGCTATTCATCGAGTTTTTGCGTGCGGGTTATCTACGACAGGAAAACCGGCAAAGTAACATTAAAGATCCCCTACGGTCTGTTAACTCTGACCTATCACGTCGAGTGTGATGACTCAGGTGAATGTATCATTACCGATGACTTTGGAAATGAAGTTTGTTCCAGCGCTAAACGTGATGATGGCGCCACTGTTCTTGCTTGCGACTATTGGACTTTCAATAAAACCTTCACTGTTTGGTTTAATGAGCAGGACGAACTCTGTACTGACAACGGAACTGATGTAATTTGCCAGGAAGTAGACTGGATCAAAGAACCTCCAATCGGACCAATCGTGCACTTGATATTCAATCCGTTTATCGAATTCCCAGACGACTGGCTGGACGAAGATGATCCTTGCAACAATGTGCTTCCGCAGTCGCAGCAGCCAAGCAGCCCGCTGATTATGCTGGGCGATGGCTCCGCTCCGGCAATGCTTTCTGAACTCAACTGTATGCGCACCAACTAGCACCAGCGACTTCCTTTAGCGACGAAAACACAAAAAACAGCCCCAGGGTGGGCGTCCCTGAGGCTGTTTGAGCTTGGCAAGTGTATGCTTATTTAAGTTCTTCAGTTTGGATTTCCAAGACACCTTCTTCGCCGGCTTCGCGCAAAAGGCTCTCGAGTTCAGCGTTAGCTTGGGTTCGCTGAAAGTACTCAATTAATTGTTCTTCGAGTGAGCTTGAAGATGAAGTGTCCGAGGTTGCATCTGCTGCGGGTTTGGGTTTCGCTACGCAAGTATAACCGCAGGTAACTTTACACCAGTAGTAAAACAGCGGTGGCGGAAAAGCCGGACCCGCTCCGCTGCTGTTTATATTACATCCAATGATTTTCACATCTTTTGGCGCACACGCGAGAGCAGCATTCGTGCGGGCTGCCTTCTTCGCTTCAGCGCAGACACCGGCAATCGTAGTTCCTGTCAGCGGAACCGCTACGGTCGAAGACCATCCACCAGCTTGAGCACCTTGTGCCTCAGCGGACTCAGGAGCCGTAAGGGTTGACGCGGCTGCAAAAGCTAAAACACCCAGTAGTATTTTTATTGAATTTCTTTTCATTGTTTCTAAACCTCCGATATATCCTCGCTGCGATCCTCAAAGAGTTCCTCTGCCGATAAGGCGCAGGCTCTGAGAGAAGACAACAACCTCTATTTTTCCCACTGTCGATCTGACGCATGTATCAGCCGACACCTTTGATTATGCCGGGGAGCTGCCAAAGCGTGACAAATGTGTGCAAAAATTATGCGTAATAAAAGTGAAGCAGTCTTTGCTTTGTGAGTGCTTGAGGTATGTTAACTATCGAAAATAACAACATATAAAGCTAGTTTGGCTGTGTTGATATATTCACTTTGAATTTTATTTGTCAGTCTGTGCAAAAATTATGCGCTATAATTAAGGCATGGCTAAGAAGCTGAGCGAAGCTGCGGAAGAGGCGCTGCGGACCATGTTGAGTCCGATCGTGCGCTTCTGGATAAACAACCTAGGCAGTCTCCAGCGCTTCGTCGGAATTCTTAAGGAAATCTTCGTTCAAGTCGCGGTTCAGGAGATCAAAAGGCGAGGAGAGCAGGTTACGATCAGCCGCATCAGCGTCATGACAGGCCTGCACAGATTAGACGTAGCGAAAATATATCGCGGTGAAATCGAAGAGGTTCAGTCGGTGCCTGATGTCGTGACTAGAGTAATCGGCCACTGGGAGCAAAGTCGCGACTATACGAATCCTGACGGAACGCCGAAAATTCTCTCTGCAAAGGGCAGAAAAAGCGAGTTTGCCAAGCTCGTTGCAACTATCAGCAAAAGCATTGGACCTCCCTCGGTCTTGTATGAACTCGAGCGAACTGGAGCAGTCGTGGTTCGAGGAGATGAGGTAGAGCTTGTTTATCCGCTGACTCGTGCTGACGGAGAGTTTAGTCGCTTGATGGAGCTCGCTTCGAACAATGTAGGAACGATGTTTGAGTCAATCGATGAAAACATTCGCCAGACCAACAGCATTCCGCACTACTTTATCAGAACAGAATACGACAATGTGCTCGCAGGAAAAGTTCCAGAAATTCGGGCTTGGATTAATCGCGAAGGCAAAAAGTTTCATAAGCGCGTTCGCGAGTATTTAGCCAGCCGCGACCAGGATATCAGCCCGGTGATTGGTGAGCGGGGAGGGGCGAAGGTGGTGGTTGCAGGTTTTAGCTGGATTGAGGAACCGGAGGACGAAACTGCCAAACCCTAAGAAACTTCTGTAAAAACGGCTAGTTAACTAGGTCACTGAAGCAGGGGCCTGCCCAGGTCCGATTAGAAGCTACTTGGGAAAGTACGTTGAAGGGGAAATATGGTGGTGGCTGGAAGACGAGGTCGAGGCGAGCGTGGTGTGACCATGCTCCAGCTTGTAATTACATTAAACATTGCGACTCTTGGCATCCTTGCCATTTCTCAGAGCCTCACTCCTACATTGGATGAAACTTATCAACGTACAACATTTGCGCTGAGAGATAGCTGCTTAAACGCTAATGCAGTGCCAATTGCTATCAACTCGAATGTAACGGCAGCGGATGTCTGCGGCGGCGGCAGTGTTGAAGGATCTGACTAGGATGATTGGTCGAAGACGTCAGATTGTGATCATGGCAATTCCAAGTTCTTTTAGCTGTAGTCTTAAGGGGGTTCACATGCGTTCAAGTTTTTATCTTTCATTATTCGTAAGTCTTGCGCTGCCAGTGTCGGCAGCTTTTGCTGCGCCCCAGGGCAGCGCTTTTGACAGCGGCACTTTGGATAGGCAACCGGTACATGGCCTGCCGGATGTCGCTGCCGACGACCTTCCGGGCCAGGGTGATTCTGGAGGAGGCCGACCGACTCAGGATCCAACGGACGCTTGGATACTTTGTTGGAATCAATGGTTTAGCTATTGCTGCTACATGGTCGGAGGCGAAGCGTATGAGGACGAAAACCAAGACAACTACACTCCGGGCTATCCAAACGCATGTACCGCAACAGATGACTTCGTTAATACACCGGGTGCAGATCCGGCGGACTTCCCCGCAGCAGATGCGTTCTTGGACTGTCAATTTAACCAATGCGGGGCAATGCCCTGAGTTTAGTGACAGCGATCGCAGCCACTTGAATTATCTACAAAATTAGTTATAATTGTGGCCCCGCCTCTTTGGCTAAGTGCTCTTTTTGATTGAATTTATGGTATCGCGTCCTTCCGCCGGCAGAGGAGATCGGCGGCATTTTCGGTCCTGATTCAGCAAGGCAGCTTCCTTGCTGAAAGAGGGCACCAGGTTTGATGCACGTCGCATTCCCCCCTCCGCCATAGTTCATAAGGAACTGCCATGCCATTGATTCGATTCCGGGGCTACGCACTGCTCGCAGTGCTCGTCGCCCTGAGCGTGCTGCACCAGCAGCCCGCATATCTCGAGGTCGCCTTGCTGCTCGTGATCGTCGCGCTCAGCAAGGAGGGGTCTTGGTTGGCTGGATCGCTCTCGGTCCACCTCAACCGACTTCCCCAAATTCATAGTCCGTTCGCCAAAGCAGTGCTGATGGCGATGCCGGTGAAGACTCTGACGGTCATGTTCGGCGCAACCAGCCACGCTGATTTCGCTGCCGTTACCGTGAGTGCAACCGCTGCGTTGCTTCTGCTGAGCCTCTCGCTCGGATTGCTCGCCACCTTCCTGGTGTCGCGTCCGCGCAAGGCAGCTGCAGAAGGCCGCCGCACGCCGCGCTGGGTCACGATGCTCGACTTCGGGCTGATCCTGCTGCTGCTGATGCTCGGCGACGACGGTCCGAAGCTCTTCGGTTCGTTTGGCGCCGCCGTCCAGGAGAATTTGCCATTCCTGCGCGAACCAATGGTTCGCGGCATGCTGGCAATCATCCCGGTCAAGACGGTGACCACGCTGCTGCTGGCGACTTCGGTCGAACGGCAGCGGATCGCGTCTCACGGTGGAGCGGTCATGATTGTCTTGGCGTTTCTGACGTTCACGGCATTCTGGGTCAGCTCGTACGTGCCGGTTATGCTCGCCCTCGTGGCCGGCATCCTCGCGTCCTTCTCGTCGTTCGTCTCGCTCAATACCTTCAAGCGCGTCGTACGTGAGGAGGCTGGGTGTCCCTCGTAAGCGATAGAGGATTTCTCAACCCCGAAGCCTGTGCCGTCATCCCCTCTTTGGCGGCACAGCCTCTTTATATCTCCTAAATCTCAACTGGGCTTAAGACCTTTTCGGCCGTACTTGCTGCAAATCGGGCAAGCCAGCGGGTTGTGTCCGCGCGCCGGACAGTACTCCCTGCCGAAGAGTATGATCTGGATATGTACGTCGTTCCAAGTGTTCTCGGGAAAGACTCGCTTCAAATCTTTCTCGGTCTGCACGACATTCTTGCCGCTCGATAAGGCCCAGCGGTAGGCCAGTCGGTGGATGTGCGTGTCGACTGGAAAGGCCGGGATTCCAAACGCCTGCGAAACAACAACGGAAGCAGTTTTATGCCCGACGCCAGGCAGCGCTTCCAGTTCTTCTAATGTGCGCGGCACTTGACCATCGTATTTTTCAATTAAAATCTTTGAAAGCTGTGAAATTGCTTTCGACTTACGCGGCGAAAGACCGCAGGGCTTAATAATCGCGCGGATGTCATCCGGATGCAGCTGGGCCATATCGCCCGGGTTGTCGGCTGCAGCGAAAAGTTTCGGCGTGACCAGGTTTACACGTTTGTCGGTGCACTGGGCTGAGAGCAGCACCGCTATCAACAGCGTGTAGGCGTCGCGGTGCTCGAGCGGCGGAGCCGGCTTGGGATAGAGTTTTGAAAGAATGCGCTGTATCGCTCGCGCTTTCTCGGCTTTGGTCATTGCGAATCGGCGCGGGACTTTTCTCCCAAGTAGCCGCCGTGGTGCCTGGCAGCAAAATCCGCAGCAGAGAAACGCAGCTCCTCCATCAACACCAAGGCTAGTGCGTCGCTAAGTGCAATCATCGCCGTAGTGCTGGCGGTTGGGGTTAGGCCCAAGGGGCATGGTTCCTCAATGTCTCCCAACTCGAGCACTATATCGCTGAGTTCACCAAGCGGAGACTCTGCGCTGGCACACATACCGATTACGCAGTAAATGCCCAGGTGTTTGCAGAAGCGGGTGGTTTCGATGACTTCGCGAGTCTTGCCGCTATTCGAGTAGGCGAGCAAAATGTCTTGATCGGAGACGACACCGATATCACCGTGCGAGGCATCACCGGGGTGAATAAACACCGAAGGTGTTCCGGTTGTGCAGAACGTCGAAGCGGCTTTGCGCGCTACGTATCCGGCCTTGCCGATGCCGGTAGTGAAAAGCTTCCCCTTGCAGCTTAGAATCGACTGAATTGCCTTTTCTACGCTGTCGCCGACAGTGATGTTCTCAATCGCTCGGGCCTCTGCCTGAAGAACTCTCTTAACTCTATCTATCATCGACTATGGTCCTGTTTTTAAAATGGCTCTGCAATTCGTGCAGCGCACCTTGAAATCCAATCGGTCGAGTCGGCTGAGCGCGATGCGCTCCGGCAGACTTTTGAGCGGAAGCTGATACTCCGCCACGCCGAAAGGCTCGACTTTATCCGGCCCGGCGGCCTCGACCTTGCTGCCGTCCGGAGTTCGGACTTGCACACTTACACCAAAAGCTTCGACACTGGAATTGTTCCTCAGGGTTAGCAGCAGTGCCATATCACCGGCTTGCAGCGCCTGTTCTTCGCTGATTTCGAAGTCTTTATTAATGATTCCAATGACTTCATGCTGCCCGTTGAGCAGGTTCAACTCTGATGCCCGCAGCCGAGCCTCTAGGCAGCTGAAGCGATACGGCAGCATTGAATCCTTAAACCCGTCGAGGCAAATCACACTTCCATCGGAATCCGAGCCGCGCGAGCAGTCGACACCTCCGTGCTTATGACAGTTCGGCGGAGTCGAGCCTTTAATGTCTTTAATCTTCTCGTCGAGATCTTCGCGCCGCACCTCGGGAAGGTCAGCCTTCTGTGCGTCGGCGTGCGGCTCTGTCGAGTAATGGACTTTCCCGTTCTCGTCAGTCCAGGTGTAAATATCACCGGCAGCGGCCGGTGACGCAGTGAGCAGGCCGAGTACTAAGCAGCAAAGCAAGGTGCTTCGACTGAGCACAATTTGCCGAAGATTTGAACTCATAAAACGTGGGACTTTCGACTTTACTTCGGGTCGGAACCAACTTCAGTCAAATTGTATTCTTTTAGCTTGTAAAGTAAAGTGCGATGACTGATCTCAAGCAGTTTCGCTGCGTGGGTCCGGTTGCCGTGGGTCTGCGCGAGAGCGCGGCGAATCAAATTTTCCTCAAGCACTCGCGTGTGGTGCTTTATCGAGAAATTGTCATCGGGAATTATTATATCTCCCGTCTCGATGTCGGGTGCTCCGGTAATGCTCTTAGGCAGGCTTGAGGCGGTGATGGAGTTGCCTTCAGTTAGGATCATCGCTCGCTCGATAGCATTTTCCAGCTCACGCACGTTTCCCTTCCAGCCGTAATTCATCAGCAGCTTCTGTGCTTCATCTTCAATTTTATCTACCGGAAGCTGAAGCTTGACCTGATGCTTCTCTAGAAAGTGGTGGACGAGAATCGGAATGTCTTCTTTGCGTTCTCGAAGCGGCGGCACGGGTATAGTGACTACGTTTAGTCGGTAAAACAGGTCATCGCGAAAGCGCCCGTCGATTACGTCCTGCTCGAGGTCGCGCAGCGTTGCTGCAATTACCCGCACGTCGATAGGAATGACTTCGCTTCCGCCGACTGGTCTAATCTGGCCTTCCTGAAGAACTCGCAGCAGCTTTACCTGAAGATGCAGCGGCAGTTCGCCAATTTCGTCGAGTAGAATTGTGCCGCCGTCAGCTTCTTCAAACAGGCCTTTTTTGTCTCGCGTCGCGTCGGTAAACGCACCTTTGCGATGGCCGAACAGCTCGGACTCGAGCAGGTTCTCCGGTATTGCTCCGCAGTTGATCGCTACAAACTTCTTCGAGCGACGGTTTGAATTCTGGTGTATAGCGCGGGCTATCAGCTCCTTACCCGTTCCGGACTCTCCGACAATCAGAATTGTAGTTTTGTAGTCAGCAATCTTCTTAATAGTCTCAAAGATTTTAGTCATCGACGGGCTGTCGGCAATGATGTTGCTGAAAGAGTAGCGCTTGCGCACTTGGTCCTTCAAAACCTGGTTCTCGCGTCTTAGTCGTTCACGCTCTTCTGCTTTCTTTAAGGTAAGAATTATCTCTTCGGCATTAAACGGCTTTGAGATGTAGTCGTACGCACCGAGCCTGATTGCCTGAAGTGCAATGTCTTGGTTCCCAAAAGCCGACATGACTATCGTAGTGGCGTCAAAGCTTGACTCACCTAGCTTCTGCAGCAGTTCAAGACCGTCCATCTCCGGCATTTTTAGGTCGGTTAGCAGCAGGTCGAACTTGCCTTTAGCTGCGCAGCCGAGGGCTTCTTCTCCCGATGATGCGGTAGTGACGTTGTAGCCTGCTTCACCGAGAATCTGGCCCAGCGAAGACAGAACGCTCTCCTCGTCGTCGACGAGCAGCACGTGCTTTGCAGAGTTATTGGAGGGTGCCTGAGCTTTCAAAACAAAACCGTTAGTAAAATCGGAAAAACGGGAGATCTCCAAACATGTACATCAACACACCAAGTGACAGCCAAGGACCGAAAGGAATTTCGAGCTGCCGATTCGCCCCGCGAAACAGCATCAGTAAAATCCCAACAACTGCACCGGCTAGTGAGCCGACAAAAATCGTCGGGGGAATCGAACGCCAGCCCAAAAGCGCGCCGGTCATTGCCATTAGCTTGATGTCGCCGCCGCCTAGTCCGTCGCGCTT
>JAUIIP010000074.1 GCA_030431555.1 bacterium | reverse complement strand
CGGTATAGACTAAGATACTGTAATTAAATGGTAATTTGCTCTAGCCTGCGGCCCATGACTGCAGACCGAAGCTAAGTGCTAAACCCTATCAGGTACTAGAGAAAACTAGCTTTTCTGCTATAATCCCCGGACTTCAAATTGTATGAAATTACTTGGATATTTGGCGAGGAATCAACATGGGTCTAGAGACCGCTACTACCCCAAGAGTTAAAGAAATCCTTAGCTGGTACCGGAGTGAAAATCCCGGTGTCCTGAGCAATCTCCACAGATTGATGATGTCGGGAAATCTTGCTGGAACGGGCAAGCTCGTAATTCTACCGGTGGACCAAGGTTTCGAGCACGGTCCCGCGCGGAGCTTCCAAGCCAACCCCGCAGGCTACGATCCCTCATACCATTTCGAGCTCGCGTTGGAAGCTGGCTGTAACGCTTACGCAGCTCCGCTGGGATTTCTTAGCGCAGGTGCAGCAGATTATGCCGGCACTGTTCCGCTTATCCTTAAACTCAATAACTCAGACAGTCTTTATTCATCTAAAGACCCCTGTCCGGCTGTGACGGGCAGTGTAGCCGACGCGCTTAAGCTTGGATGCTCTGCGATCGGGTATACGATTTATCCCGGCTCTGCCTTTAGAAACGACATGTATGAAGAGCTCAGGGAAATTTCGCTGGAAGCCAGGGAAGCCGGCTTGGCGGTAGTTGTATGGTCGTATCCTCGCGGCGCTGGGCTTTCCAAAGACGGTGAGACAGCCGTCGATGTGGTTGCCTACGCGGCGCAAATCGCCTGTCAGCTTGGTGCTCACATTGTCAAGGTTAAGCCGCCGACTGAGCACATTGAGCAGGATGCTGCGCGTAAAGTCTATCAGTCCGAAGGCATACCAATCTCTACGCTTGCGGAGCGCGTTAAGCACGTTGTTCAAAGCTCTTTCAACGGCAGGCGGATTGTTATTTTCTCGGGCGGCGCCGCGAAGGGGGAGGCTGAGGTGTTGGAGGAGATTCGTTCACTTGCGGCTGGAGGCAGTTTCGGTTCGATAGTAGGTCGAAACTCCTTCCAACGTCCTATGTCTGATGCAGTAAAGCTGCTGACGACCATTCAGGACATATACCGAGAGGCCTAATCTACTGGCTATATAAGTGGCAGAAACCCTCGTCGAAGCATCGCTTCGACGAGGGTTTTTCACATCGTAATAATCTAGTAGAATATAGGTATAACAAGTAGTTCAACCGAAGAGGCAGGAATGCAGGAATCTACATCAGAAACGACCGCCCAGGACCCTAAGCCCGTTGGCGATTTGCCGGTAACCCTTACTCCCAAGGCAATCGAAATGGTCAAGCACGCACTGCAGGAAGAAGGCCTGTCAGACACTCACGGCTTGAGAATTGCTGTTCAGGGTGGAGGATGTTCAGGTCTGCAGTATGCTCTCGATTATGCAGAATCGGCGAGACCGGGAGATTCGATTTACTCTGTTGAGGGACTGACTGTTTATATCGACATGGCAAGCAAGACTTACCTGAGCGGAACGACGATAGATTATGTCAGTGGACTGCAGGGCACGGGCTTTAAGTTCGAAAATCCAAACGCGACGCGCACCTGCGGCTGTGGGCACTCTTTCAGCTAAACTCTGGATTTAGCCTCTTTAATAGCGCCTTCGAGCCCCGCCAAATCTATTGGCTTGCGCAGCAGCGCCCAGTCGCCAAAGGCCTGTTCGATCTTCGGCGACGGATCTGCCACAAGCAATGTCGCCGCATGTTCCGTGCGTTCCTCCAGACGATGGATGAGATTGAGTGCCTGACTGAGATCTCCCTCCAGATTGATAATAAGCAGATCCGCTCCGGCCAGCGACTGACTTGTTTCGTCCTTTGGCTGCTCGGCGTCCCCAAGCACATCAGTTGAGGTGCCCTCGCCGAACCCGCTGCCGCCGAAACCTACTGCACGACCGCCGTCCAAGGTTGTAGTAGCCGGATTTATTACCTTGCACTCATATTCAAGGTGCTTAAGTAAATTCTCGACCGCGGCTGTAACTTGACTGTCGGTGCCGACAACTATTGCGCTGTTTCCGGCGGCGCTCAAATCGTCAAAGCGCTTTCTGCGAAAATGCTTTTTGCTTTTTGCCGCATTCTCCGGCGCGGGTTCTCTTTCCGAGTCTCTCGCGATTACCGGAATGTAAATGGTGACAATCGTGCCCTTCGAGGCTGTGCTTTGCACTGAAACAAACCCGTTCAACCGAGAGACCTGCATGTTTAGAAGCGATAACGCTACCTCGGAGTCGCCGCGAATTCTGCTGCTCGGGTCGAGATACGAGAACTTGCTGGTCATCATGTTAGCCGTCAAGCTCTGGCCCGCGTGCATGAGTGTGATCCTGGCGTAGTCACCCGGTTGTGAGCCGGGAATGATCTTCGCGGCATGTGCGTCGATTTGTTCGTAAGCTACGTCAATTTCTATGGCGGGTGCCTTGGTATGAAGATGTTTTGTCATCGCCAGAAAATAGGCGACGAACTTATTCATCTCGGTTCGTGAAGCGATAACGCTGACGTCGTTCTTTCCGGGAGCTTGCTCGAGCTCAGTTTTGCTTATTTTGACGCGGTCACGGTCTTCAAGAGCCAGTAGGTCAAACAAGTAGTTGATGGCATGTGATAGATTGGTATGAACCGGGAACTCTTCGATATCATTCTCTCTGGGCGAAAGAATTTCCTCAAAATTTGCGAGCTCGTCTTCCGTCTCGCGTGCCAGATTACTAAGTTCGTTTAGCTGGACAAGCATCTCCGTGCCGATCTCGGTTTGACGCATGATCCAGCCCGATGTTCCATGCGGCTTGTTCAGCAAGCTGTCCAGCATGGAAAGCCGACTGACAATCGAACTATTGCGATTTCGAAGCTGCTTGACGAACTCGTTGGTCTGACTTCCAACAAGGTCAAACCCCGAAGGTGCCAGCAGCGTTAATTGAAAATTCCTGACGTCCGGGAGTTTTCTGACGAATAGCGTAATCGCTACGTCTGAAGCACACACGGCGCCTTCGCCGCTGACGGCACGAGTGATTCTCAGCGAGCAGTCGAGATAGTGCTTATCGACGGAGCTAGCAAAATGGTGAACCGGACCTTGCTGAAGAAGTTTTGAATAGTCGCGGCACCCCCAGACCAGCAAGCGGTGCATTTCCTTGCACCACGGATGCGGTGTGTCGAGTTTAGAGATGTGTTCGCCTGGTAGGCTCGTATGGGGCACGTTAATGATGTCGCCGAATGTTTTATTCGCAGTGATTATCAATCCATTTGCGCTGCATGAAACAGCTCCCCACGGAGCTCCGTCCATCAGCTTCATCATATTCAGAGCCGAAAGTTCACGTTCTCGAATGACTTCTTCTTTGTGCTGTGAAATTCTTCGCAGCTCACTAATTGTTCGCTCCGCCTTTCGAGATTCTTCCGTGGTTTTCCTAACTCGGGCGACAAGCTGCTTTACAATTCGATCGAACTCCAATAGCGGAAGAATGGTAGGGGCGGTAGAGAAGTTACCGTCTGGAGAAATAATCGCATGCAGATGGCGGATGAAGTTTCCGATTATCATCGCCAGAAAAAGCCCGGCCGCAGTGGCGATCATAACAACGATAGCTGAGGAGGCTATGAGTTGGTGAGGCTTCTGTAGGAGTTGCTTTACTATTGAATCAAACGACGATCCGCTGGATGCCATCAAGCCCGCGCAGGCGCAGAGCACTCCCAGCAAGACCGCTAAGCCTACCACATGGACAAAGAAAGTTTTGGTATCCAAGCCGCGCTTGCCGGAGGTTTGAGACTGGGCTGCATCGTATCGCAGACGCAGCAGTGTGGCGCCGAGTACTCCCAAGAGTTCGATAAATATTTGACGAAATAGGTCACCGTCAATTTTTGCGAAGCCGAATTTGCTAACTGCGGGAAAGCTTCCCAATGCTATGAACGCAGACCAAAGAATGATCAGAACCAAGAACGGCGGGATCGTGCGCTTGTCGCGCATGGACGCCTCAAGCATCAAGCTAAACACAGCAATTCGAACAATATTCGGTGCAGCTTCGGGGGAGCTTACTATGCTGGCTACGCTGAAAAGCAAAATGCCGAGCAGTGACGCCAAACCGGGTGTTATCAAAACGTTGAGATAGATGAGTAGTGCGGAGAACGAATGCAGTACTCCGGAGCCGACCCGGCCCGCGTACCAACTCGAGGCAATTGCTACAATGCTCAATGCGAGCGCAGGGCCTAGGCCGCCGAATCGGGGCTTTCTTGCTTTTGTTTCGCCTAAAGCGTCTGCTGAAATCATCTCGCTTGAATCCTCCGTATTTAGATGGTGTAGCTGCCTTCGACGATGTGATTTTGAGGACTGTCGGAGATGGAATATTTCCCAAGAGCGACCACAAAAAACACTAAAAGAAACGGTATTAAGGTTTTTGCTAATTAAAGCATCTTCGGCATGCGGAAATTGTCGCTTAGCTTCATGCAGATTGTATGCGCAATGATTTCACGGCTTGCTGCGTTCATGCTTATTAAAGCTTGTATCTGGGTAAACTCTAAGTTGCCGTTAATGCAACGTTCTGCTGAGATTTTGCCTTGACACTCGACGCCAATGCTTCTACTTCACACTTAGGTAAATAGCGGCTTCAGGAGGCTAATTTCAGTTTACGTGGATTGTGTTGTTCCTGCGTGAGCTCATATAATCAGTTAAAGCGAGATGTTTAGCTAGTCGTTACACCTACGTAGTGTGTGAGCTTGGCGCGACGCAGCGCCGTGCGCAGAGATAAACTGATAACCAAGGGTTTCTCTACAATGAAGGGCATCAGATTAACTATATCAGCATTAGTTATTTCATTCGGCGTAAGCCTGCCTGCTCAGGCGCAGGATCTTCTGCCGAAGGACAATGGAATTTTTACTTATCACCAAATGCCGGAATGGCGGGAGAGTGAGTCGCATCCACTAAGGATTACGGCTTACGTTCTACACCCGGTCGGATGGGTATTGCGCGAAGGAATTTTCCGTCCTTGGAGCTATTTCGTTTCCAGCACGGAGTTTACACGAAGCTTTTTTGGGTATCGTGGCGCGCTCGATTATCGCGACCCGGATTGTTTTTCAACTCGGACCTACAACTGTCGTGAGCTGCCTCCGATGACGCAGCTTGGTGCATACGCTGAGCCGATGGACTCGATGGAAGGCGAGGAAGGTGAAGCTGTTGTCATGAGCGGCGGCGGAGAGCGTCAGGTTTTCTTTCCTGATGTGAACTTCGAATTTGACCGCGCTAAGTTGACTGACCTCGGTAAAGGCCGAGTGCGTCAAATTAGCCAGCTTTTGGCTTCGGTGCCGAGCCTCAACATCGTGGTTGAAGGCCATACTGACTACATGGGTACAGACGAATACAATATGTCCTTGGGCGACAGGCGTGCTTCGGCTGTAATGAACGAACTGCAAGAGCTTGGCATCGACCCAGCTCGCATGTCGGTAGTCAGCCATGGTGAGAGCCGGCCGATTTTCGCCGAGGAAGAAGACTGGGCGCGAGCTGTTAATCGCCGAGTTCAGTTCTCGGTTCAGGGCGAGTCATAATAGCTCTGTAAAATGTCAGCCCTTCGAAAAGCCCCGCCTTTGTGCGGGGCTTTTTTTTGCGTAAAAAAAGCAGCCCGCGGATGCGGGCTGCTGACTTCTTGGTAGCGAGAATTCCGCGTCGTTTACGCGGCGGCGGCAGTTCTGTCTCGGCGAAACTCCAGTGACTCGACTGAGAGTGCTTGAAGCTGTCTAGCCAGCAGTCCTATATCGAAGCTCCAGAAGAGCGAAGGAGTTTGATTTTCGCTGAGGAAATTTTCGAGAGGTAAATTCGAGGAGTCCTGCTCGGGAAAAAGCAGCACAATTGATTGTCCGTAACCGTGTAGTCTGGTGTTTGGACCGGATGCGAATATACGGTCTAAATTGTCGTGAATTAACGGCGGCAGCGTCTCGATGTTCTTAAGTGGAATGCCTTCTTCTTTAAGTGCGAGAACGCAGGCGATCGGTAATATGTCCATCAGTCTGTAGCAGCGTCGACCTCTACGGTAAGTGTTTCCAAGCGGCTTAGCGACTCCGCATTGGTTGTAGTAGGTGAACTGCGAAAGAACTAACCGACGGTGGGGAAAAAGCTTCTGGAGCAGCTTGCGCACCTCCGAAGCGCTGTATTCTTGCTTGGCTTGATTCACAGTATCCTCCCTGACGATTAAGTAGCAAAAACCAAAATCTTCAGTAATTAGCCTGTCATATCCCCAGTCAGGGTACAAGCCATTTTTTCATCCAATAAAAAGTTTCCACCTTGTCGGCGCCCCTGGGTAAGTCTTAAGCTAGAGGAAGTTCAGGAGTGAAACGTGGAAGATTCAATTTCGATCGCCGACGGCGCTATTCTTACCGGGGTTTCGGAAGAAACTCTGCTTGAGTACTCGAGCAAGGGGTTTCTAAAAGCTACTGAAGTTGAGGGGGAGTTGCGGTTTTGTGCCGAAGAACTGCGCCTGCTGTTTGGTTCCTCAACGGTAAAGCAGACGAAATCTCAGGAAGAGCGAGTCGATAGCTCAGATTCGGAACGATTGAGTGAGCAGATTGAGATTCTGCATGTCGACTCTCAGGTCCTCGACAACAGCGAACACAAGTTGATCCAACTTCAGTCAGAGAACCAGCGACTGCTTGATGAGAATTCTCACCTTAAGGAGGAGCGGGCGTGGCTCCGGCAGCGCTTGGAGAAACTCGAAACGCGCAGTGAGAGAGACCAAATGCTTATGCTGTCTGAGCTTGAAACCATTCGAGGATTGGCTCGCGCAGGAAGTAAAAGCGGCGGGCTGCTTTCACGCCTCCCGTGGTTCGGAAAATCCTCTAAGGGTTCCTAATTTCCTCCGCCGGGATCCTGCTTAAGCAGCATTTGATCGAGGACATTTTTGAGAGCAAGCGCTGCGGCTTTTGTCCCATTTGGGTTAGGGTGCATGCCATCTGTCGTGAATCCCGTTCGTATGCCATTTTTGAAAGCTTCAGGATCTTCTTGTTCGAGTGATCTCATCTGCTGCTGCAGCGGCTCACTGAGGCGCACAACTGGTATCGCGAATTCTTTAGCGATGACCTCTACCTTAAGTTTTTCACTGTCACCTTGATATTTTAGTTCTTCAGGGTAAATCAATCCGTCGTCCGTAAACTCCGGCCACGCCGCGATTAGCAGCTTGAAACCATGCTTGTCGCGAAGCTCCGCAAGCATTTTGAGGCCCTGATCAACGTTGTTTTCTCCGATAGCTTTGTGATTCCACTCTTGCTGGTAGTTGGGGTCAAGTTCCGAGCGAAAATGAAACCAGTCGAACTTCAACGCAAGCCAGCGAAACAAGTCAGAGCTCGTGAAGAGCGAATTGATTCCGGGAGGGCGGTTGAAGCTGTAGGCCCAGATATTTCCGCTCTTGTCATGGAAATCGTTAGCAGTAAAAAGCAGTACTACAATATCAGGTTTGAACTGAATGCCTTTTGTCCGAAGCAGTTCCGCTTCTTGAAGTGTGTTGTAGCCTGCTAAACCGAAGTTCAGCACTTCCACTTCTGAGCCGTACATAAGCTCCAGCTGCCTTGAGATCGTGTAGCTGATATCACTTAACGCAATGCCCAGCACCACCGAGTCCCCAAGTAGGATAACCCGTGTCGTTCCCGGCGCCTTGTCTAAGCTGCGATCTATATCGCGCAAACCATGCTGGTTCGTGCGCGAGAAGCTCTCCCAATGATCGGGGCGTATGTCGCGGTAGTTGCGCTTCAACTCATAACCGAGAATGGGATTGTCGGATATCGTGTAGGATGTTTTCTCTCTGCCCGGCTGTATTTGGTAGATGGTCGGAGCCAAGCTTTGCCAGCGTGCAATGCCCTCAGCCAGCGCTAAAGTCAGCAGAATTGATCCGAGGAACAGGACCAGTTCCGCCCGGCCAAATCCGTTTCGATCAAACAGACTGTCTTTCATCATCACCCCAGTAATGATATTTGAATTTTGACTGCGCCGAATGCGCAATATTATCGAATGCATGCGCGGCTTTGGCCAGAAGTATACCCATATAAAAGCGACGTTGCCAGCGGTGACTTGCCGACTTAAGCTCATCTAGAAGCCTAGGGATTCGAATTAATGACAGCCGAATCAACAACGATGCAGTCAGACGACTTGGAAGTTTCTGTTGTAATGCCCTGCTTAAACGAAGCAGACACTCTCGGTGCCTGCATCGATGCGGTCAAATTCGCTTATGAGCAGAACTCCATAAATGGTGAGATTGTAGTAGCTGACAACGGCAGCACGGACGGCTCTCGCGAAATTGCTGAGGAGCGCGGCGCCAGAGTGGTGCCTGTGGCTACACCAGGATACGGCAGTGCTCTCATGGGCGGAATCGATGCGGCCGGCGGCAAGTACGTAATCATGGCCGACTCTGATGAGAGTTACGATTTTAAAGAGCTTGGGAAGTTTGTCGATTTGCTTAGGCGCGGCAATCAGTTGGTTCAGGGGTGCCGCCTGCCCAGGGGTGGGGGAACGATCCTCCCCGGAGCGATGCCGTTTTTACATCGCTGGCTAGGCAACCCGCTATTTAGTTTTTTGACTAGGCTCTTCTTTAGAAGCCCGATCGACGATGTTTATTGCGGGTATCGCGGCTTTGAGAAGTCACTCTACAATAAGCTCGACCAGCGCTGCACCGGAATGGAGTTCGCAGTTGAGATGGTCATCAAGGCTACCCTCAGTGGAGCCAGGATTGCGCAGGTTCCGATTACACTGCATCCGGACGGGCGCACATCTCATGGTCCGCACCTGCGAACGCTACAGGATGGATGGCGTACGCTGCGCTTTCTGTTGATGTTTGCTCCGCATTGGCTTTTTTTGGGTCCAGGGGCAGCGTTGATACTGTTGGGCATTGTCGGCTACGCTCTCGCGCTTCCCGGAGTTAACATTTCAGGCGTGATCTTCGATGCTCATACTCTGCTTTTTTCCACTTTATTCATTATGCTCGGATTGAGTGCAGTTACTTTCTTTTTGTTTGCCAAGGCCTTTGCGGTCTCCGAGAACTTCATTCCTCAGGAGGAGTTGCCCGATACGTTCAGCAAAGCGTCGCGTCTTGAAGTCGGTGCAATATGTGGTCTGCTTATTGCGGCGGTGGGTTTTTTGCTGCTGCTGCGCGCTTTTCTGTTTTGGCGTGCTACCGGTTTCGGTGCCCTGGACTATGCGTCCACTATGAGAATTGTTGTGCCTGGCGCTATGCTTGCCGCCGTCGGCACGCATGTTGTGTGGTCTAGCTTTTTGTTGAGTCTTTTGTCTCTGAGGAGGCGCTGAGCTTCAGCGGCAGCAAGCTTCGGTCTTTAAACAGATAAGGCTTTCGGCCGCGGAAGTGAGCCCGATACAGTTCTTCCCAGCCGGGGTGTTTGTCGAGCCATATCATTCCTACGTTAGCTTTCTCCACTGAGTGAGCCGGGAAGTCTCCGGAAGCTCGTGAGGATTCACCGTTGCGCGGAATAAACACTACCGCGTTGCTAAGACCCTGCTCTTTGGCAAGGCGCGGCGGAAGCCAGTGTGCGCCGTCCGGGTTCTGCATCTTGGCGTAGAGATCGAGGAAATGGCTTTGCGCCTGAAAATTTGCAGCCAAACCGAAAGCCAAGGGCACAATGGTCAAGATTGCTGCAAGAAATTTAGAAGGGATCGCGAAAATGTTACGGTAAACAATCACGATTGAGCGCGCTGCCAAAGGTATGAGGCCCAAAAGGATCGCTTCATTGTAGTAGCGGCTCCTGAGCGGCAGCACCTTTCCGTGCCAGAAGTCAAACGCGTTGAAGCCATAGAGCAAGGCTGTAGAAATGAAAATAGAAAAGAAGAACACGTCATACATGTTCGGCTTCCAGCGCAGGACGGGAATAAGCACTAAGAGTGAAGTGGCTAGCAGCCCAAACAGTGCAACAGCGAATTTGAGCTGCAGCTGCTGGGCAGTTACCAGCGAGATCGAAGGATCGAGCGAGTTTGATTCGAAGTCTATCGAAAAAGCGTTTTGATCCTCCTGAAGCAAAGTAGACAGAGTCGGCGCGCCGAATGTCTTGCTAAAACTTGTATTGTTGGCTGGTTGCGAGTCTATCGTCCCGTCCTTCCTAACAGTCCAAGACTCCGGAGCGACACTGCCGATATCCCACGAAATTGCGCCGTCAGCACTAAAAGATACCGCAGAAAGCTCATCGACATTGGGTCCTAGCCGAGGATTCGAGAAGTGCACCTTGTAGTCGCCAAGCCATGACGGGGCTGCGGCGACGATTCCAGCCGCAATCGGTTCCTTGAGTTCAAACTCTATCTCTTCGCTCTGCCAAGTTACATGCGATCCCTTTTGCTTGAAGGACGCTTGAAAACCGCCGTTTGTTTTTCGTATCGTAAATTTACCTTTGAGACGGCCGCCGGTAGCGTTCGTAAAATAGAATGTCTCGTCGTAGGCTGCCTTGCCTGATGAATTGACTGCTTGTGCTACAAAGAAGAACTTTCCTTCCTTTGAGCAGTTGGCATACAGCGTCACCCAATCTCCCGTACTTATGCTGCGAAAATAGACCCCGGAGGCTGAGCCTTCCGAATAGGGCAGTAGGTTGTAAAACGGATCGGGCTTAAGCGGTCCCCAGCCGGTTGTGTGCAGCAGTATGTTCGGCAGCAGCTTGCGCCAAAACCTTGTGTAGGCGTCTGCAGGAGTGTGAGATTCGGTGAATCCCATCTCGGTCATTGTGTAGGTTGATTTTAAAGGATCACCGGTGAAGTAACTGTTCCATCCAAAAAACAGCCCGATAAACAGTATAAGTGCGGCAAAGAAAGGGATAAATGCCTTAAGCACTGCCAGCAGCAATCGGCGCGAAGCCATAAACCACAGCACCAGCAAGGCCCCGGCCAACGCAAAGGCTACAGCGGTCAGGGGTCGAGTGTTTATCGTGTAGCCTAGGCCCGCACCGCTCATCAGCGCCCATGTCCAAGAGCGTGAGCGCTCGGAAGGATCTAGGTTCTGAAGGGTCTTAAGCAGTCCCAGAATAAATGCAGCCAGGCAGAAGCGGCTGGTATTCTCGCTAAACAAAGTTATTCCCACGCCGAGGAGGGCAGGAGAAATGCATGCCATCAGCGCTGCGACAAGCGCAGTCTTAGCATCGTGCGCAGCACGAACGATTTCGTGAATTAGGAATACGGTGGCTCCACTCAGGGCGGCCGGTATCAACCAGGCGGAACCGAGCAGGACGCCGATGGAAAGTAGAAGAGAGTTGCCGAAGTGGTATTGGGCAATCCATTTCCCCTGAGGCATCGTGAGCCAATAGAAAGTCGGCGCGAAAAGATATTGGTAGTCTACCGCTGGCGGAGGGTTAGCGTATAGACGGCCTGAAGCAAAAACATTCGCCTGAAACAGATATGCCGCGTCATCGTTTTCAAAGATGCCTTGATGCAGCGTCCACTCCGCAAGCATGAAGCACAAGGCAGCTGTTGCCAAAGACATCGCAATGATTGCTTGCCGTTGTGTCATGGAAATTTTATCCTAAACAAAGCTGGTAAAATCCTCAGCATTTGCCCTCTTTCGACAATAGCAGACGAGCCATAGTCGGCCAACGCAATATGAACCATTCGCAGCCATGAACGAGGACCAGCAAGTTAGTCTCGATGCTCACTGGGCGCAGGATTATGATTCTAAGCTGCACCAAGGGCTGCGCTTTACCGGCGAATCGAAAGATTACTTTGCCAAGAAACGCGTCGAGTGGACTTCTCAGCACCTTGAGAAGATTGACCTGTGCGTAGAGAGTCTCGTCGACTTTGGCTGCGGCATCGGATCTACGATGCGTTGGCATCGGCACTACTTTGCCGACGCGCAGCTTATAGGATTAGATACTTCGAGTGCGGCGATCGACGCAGCTTGCCGTACGAATGCAGGGCGCGGGGTTCGCTTTGAAACCCTGCAGAGCTTCGAGCCGGACGGGACCGCTGATCTGGTGTACTGCAACGGAGTTTTTCACCATATAGATCCCTCGCAGCGAGATGACGCTCTCAGCGTTATATCTGCTTGTTTGCGTCCGGGGGGGGTGTTTGCGCTCTGGGAGAATAATCCTTGGAATCCTGGGACACGATTGGTTATGAGCAGAATTGAATTCGACAAAGACGCAAAGACTTTGTCGCCTCTGCAAGGCGCGTCCATGCTCAAGCGCGCAGGGTTCTCAGTAGAGCGAGTATCGCACCACTTCTTCTTTCCTTCGTTCCTGGCCGCGCTGCGAGGTTTGGAGAAACAGCTGAGGCGCGTGCCGCTTGGCGGGCAATACCTAGTCCTGGCTCAGCGTAGATAGCCTAGTCGCGTTTAGGCATTGCGCGGGACTTCGCGGATTTCCATCAAGTTGGTGGTTCCGGATTTCTTGGCCCTAAGGCCGGCGGTTACAACCACTCGTGAACCGGGCTTAACGCCGAACTCGTTTCGAATCGTGGTCAGCGCGGTTACGATTTCGCTCTCAGCCATCGTGTCCTCTCTGATACTGAAAAGAACCGGCTGGACGCCCCAATACAGAGCCATGCGTCCCAGCGTCTTGCGCTCCGAGGTCGCGCCGAACAGCACCTGACGCGGACGATATTTCGCCACAAGGCGGGCTGTATATCCAGAGTTTGTGCATGCCACAATCGCTGTAGCGTCAATCTTGCTTGCTGCTCCGCAGGCAGCGTAGCAGGTGGCGTCGGCGACGGAGTCACGATCCGAGCCTTTGAGTTTTGCAGAACGGTCCTCGAACTGAAATTCCTGTTCGCTGTTAAGCAAAATTTTGTGAAGATACTCGACCGCTTCAACCGGGTGTTTGCCGACAGCTGTTTCTTCGGACAACATTACTGCGTCAGTTCCATCCAGAACCGCCGTGCAGACATCACTAACCTCGGCGCGCGTAGGTCTAACTTCGGCGACCATTGACTGGAGCATTTGTGTGGCAGTGATCACAGGGGTGCCGACGTAGTTTGCCTGGTCGATAATGAACTTTTGAGCGATTGGAACCCGCTCCAGCGGCAGCTCCAGGCCGAGGTCGCCTCTGGCGACCATTACGGCATTGGCGACACCGACGATTTCCGTGAGATTATCAAGCGCCTGGGAGCGCTCGATCTTTGCGATAATCGGTATCTTTGCACCGTTGTCTAACAGATGCTGGCGAAGCATGTTGACGTCAGCCGCCGACGTTACAAACGACAGGGCAATGTAATCTACCTGGTTCTCAATACCCCACAGAGCATCCGTAAGGTCTTTTTCCGTAAGGCACGGGAGGTCAAGCTTCGAGTCGGGAAGGGCAATGCCGGAACGCCCCCTTAACTGTCCACCGCTGACAATTTTGCAGACAACTCCATCAGCCGAGATCTTGTGCGCGTGAAGCTCCACCCTGCCATCGGCAAGCAGCGCTTTGTGGCCTTCTCTCATTACTCGAGCCGGATCGAAC
>JAUIIP010000344.1 GCA_030431555.1 bacterium | reverse complement strand
GTGAAATGTCCTCTCCCGGGCGGTAACCCACGCCTTCGATGCTCTTAAGCAGGAAGTCAAATGCCTGCTCCGTGCTTTCGAGTCTCGGCGCATAACCGCCCTCATCGCCGACAGCAGTATCGAAGCCTGAGTCAGCGAGCAAAGCACCAAGACGATGGAATACCTCAGCGGACATCCTGATAGCTTCACTGAAGCTCGGAGCACCGTGCGGAACAAGCATAAATTCTTGAGTGTCTAGGCTGTTGTTCGCGTGGGCTCCGCCGTTAATCACATTAACGAGCGGCACAGGCAGGGTGGTCGCTGAGTCACCACCTAGAAGCTGAAACAGCGCAACGCCTTGATCGGCTGCAGCCGCATGCGCTGCGGCTAGACTCACACCTAATATCGCATTCGCACCCAGCTTTGACTTGTTCTCTGTGCCGTCGAGCTCAATCAACTGACTATCAATTGCCGCCAAATCAGAAATGGATTTGCCTTTGAGCGCATTTGCTATCGGACCATTTACATTCGCTACGGCCTTCTGCGTACCTTTGCCGCGGTATCTTTTCGGATCTTTATCGCGAAGTTCCAGCGCTTCGAATTCACCCGTTGAAGCTCCAGAGGGAACCATCGCAGCTCCGCTGCGCCCGCTGCTGAGTTCTACCACTACACCTATTGTTGGATTCCCGCGGGAATCTAAAATTTCTAGAGCTTGGACTGAACTGATGGTTGAACTCATGCGGTGAATGCCTCTATTTTAGTTTTTTGCTGTGTGCTCACATTACCTGGCGTCACGTCCGTCTGCGACTCGCCGTCGCCGTGCGACTCGCTGTCGCCGTGCGACTCGCGGGGCGACACTTTAACCCATAAGAATTAACCGCTCAAATTTATGGGCATTTATTTTTTCTGTTGATATAGTCCAAATAGGCGCTACTTTGGATTTTTATGAGAACATTAATCAGATTATTATTTTCTGCGGCAATAATTTCGGTATTGGTAGTAACTTACCGCGGCAAGAACGGCTTTGAAGGTCTGATGCGCCTGAATTATAGCGAGCGGACGCTCAAGCGCCAAGAAGCGACGCTGCTTAAAGAAATCCGCGAACTTGAGCACGATATCCACCGGGCAACGTACGACGTCGATTATTTGCAGAACCAGGCTCGCGAGGAGCTTCTCGTTTCATCTCCCAACGAAATTGTTTACATTTTCCCTGAAGACCGGGGAGCAGAGCGATGAAGTCTAACGCAAAACCTAATTTTCAGGCATTTACACCATCGAGCAGTAGAAAACGTGCTCCGCAGTCAGTAGCGAGCGTTCTCGACTCTGCTTTGAAGTATTACCGGCTCAAAGGCAAGCTTGAGCAGCACAGTGTCTTGGACGAGTGGCCCAACATTGTAGGTGAACACATTGCTCGCTACGCCAAGCCGGAGAAAATCACGCGCGGCAAAGTTCTGGTAGTGCGCGTAAGCGATCCGATTTGGGCTCAGGAACTTTCACTCAGCAAACAAAATATTCTAGAAGCCTTTCGCGTTCTTGAATTTGGATCGGTAATCGAGGATATTCGTTTCGTAGTTTCTGGTCCAAAAGATCTCGATAAATCTTAAAGTTAAGCTAAGGTCATGTCCGACTCATTTATCAAGCGCTTGCGGGAACGCGAGCTGATACACGACGTGTCTCACGAGGAAGAGCTGGAGAAGAAGCTTCAAAGCGGCTGTGTGCCGTTTTACTGTGGCTTCGATCCGACTGCAGACAGCCTGCATGTGGGCAGTATGCTGCCGCTGACGATGATGAGGCGCCTTCAACGCCTGGGTCATAAGCCGATTTTGGTACTTGGCTCGGGCACGGGAATGATTGGTGATCCTTCCGGTAAATCTGAAGAACGTACCCTGCTTGGCGATGAGCAAATTGCTCACAACCTTGACGGAATCGAAGCCCAGGCTCGTAAGTTTTTTTCTTTTGAGGGAACAAATGCTGCGTTGGTAGTTCGCAATGACGAGTGGCTGCGCAAAATCGACCTAATTACTTTCTTGAGGGACGTCGGCAAACATTTTTCCGTCAACGCAATGATGGCCAAGGACTCGGTGCGAGCCCGACTTGAGGATCGCGACCAAGGAATCAGCTACACTGAATTCAGCTACATGTTGCTTCAGGCATATGATTTTTACTGGCTGTATAGACAGCACGGTTGTTTGCTGCAAATCGGCGGATCAGATCAGTGGGGAAATATCACCGCAGGCATCGATTTCATCCGTCGCAAGACTGGCAACGACAAGGGACAGGCCTTCGGTCTAACGTTCCCACTTGTCACTACAGCGAGCGGCACAAAGTTCGGCAAAACGGAACAAGGCACCGTTTGGCTTGATCCTAAACGCACCAGTCCCTACCGCTTTTACCAGTATTGGCTTAATACTGCCGACGCGGACGTCGTGCACTTTCTACGAATGTTTACCGACCTGGATGACGAGCAGTTAGCGCAGCTGGAGGAACAGACGCAGCAGGATCCGGGAAAACGGGAGGC
>JAUIIP010000073.1 GCA_030431555.1 bacterium | reverse complement strand
TGCGTGGGGTCATCGCCACGACACGCGACGAGGCCCGCGAACTGCAACAAAGCCACGCCACGCAGCGCCACGAGGCACAGCGCAGCGCCGAGTCTTTGGCCGAGTTACAAACCAAACTGAGCCAAGCACAGGCCTCGCTCGACACCACGCTGAGCGAGGTACTCACGAATACTGCCGACGAGTGCCATATTTCGCCCAAGCTCTTCGGGCACGCAGACACCTTCCGCCTTCAACTCGCCCCTAAGCATCGCGTTGAGAACTGCAGCCGCGGTGTAACCTGTCGTGCGCGCCATTGAAGAAGTAGCGCTCACCTCGTCGTATTCGTCCACTAAATCGTACGTGTAAGAAATTTTCTCGCCGCCCTTCTCGCCCTCAACTATCACTCGCATTACTGTTAGGTCTCGGTCACACTCCCTAAATTTCCAAATCGGAAAAAGCAGGCGAGCAGTCAAATCCCGCGGCCGCACCAAGGAACCTCCGACCGCAATTTCATCCAACGACAACAGTCCTGTGTCTCGCAGCAGCTCAGCCTGGTCAGCATGCCCAGGAAAACGCAGCGTCTTCTCAATCATTGAGTCACAGTCAATCGTATCAAGCAGGGAACGCAATCCGTCAGTTACGAAAGCTTCAAGCTCTCCAAGTTCGTCGGAAAGGAACTTTTCACGCTGAGACAGCGCCGGTAGTTCCTGGGTGCGCCCCTCAAGTCTCACGCGAGCAGGCCTCACATACTCTTCAAGCACATCGCTTGGTGAAAAAACGGCTCGATAGTTATAAATATTATCGGCTTGCTTAACTAAACCTCCGACATAAATCGCAACTTTCGCGACCGTATCCAATGCCGCAGCCGCCTCAGCTACGAACATATTGCTCAGGCCCGGCGCAACCCCGCAGTCGAAGACCATTTGCGTGCCTGTCTTGAGCGCTACCTCGCTGCAAACCCTGGCATCTTCAGAGAAAAACGCTATATCAACGACCTTTTTGCCTGACCTAGCTAGAGCTCTAAACACTTCAAAACCGAGCCAACCCGGAGTAGCGTTTACAACAGCGTTGGCCGGACCACACAACTTCGCCAGAACTTCCGAGTCGGACAAGTCGCATCTTACAACATTGAGTTCTTCGCAGCGCTGCTTCGCGGAATCTAGTGCGGCTTGATCGGCGTCACACACAGTAACGACAAAATCACTGTTTGCACCAAGGTCAATTGCTATTGCACTGCCAACCATACCGCAGCCGAGGACTACTATATTCACCTTTAAACTCTCCTGCCGTAATCGGAACTAGACCAAGTTATCACTCAAAACGAGCAGTAGCACCTGAACCAGACCAACAAGAAACCCTACAACACCGCCGAATACTTCTATTGCTCGCAGCTCTTGCGACGCTATTTGATACACTATTTCCTCTAGACGATGCAGATCAAACTCTTCGATTTTCTTCCTTACTATTTCACGGAAATCGAGCTTCGCTTCCACTCGCTTCATTGCCGAATCCATTAACTCTGGAATTGCATTTCTCAAATACCGAATATGTCCCGCTTTCACCGCCTGAGCGATATCGCCTCCAAGAAAGGCCGAGCCGAGCGGAAGCTTGCCAAAAGTACCGTAAAGAAAATCCTCGACGTGCTCCTCGATCATCGAAACAATTTCTTCAGTAACTTCTGGGCTGGTGATGACCTTCTGAACGTCTTCGTGAGAAACCAGCTCTTCTTCAACCGTTTGACCGATTCGGTCCGCCAGATCTGCTTGACGCCGCGGTATCGCCCCTTGAATAGTAACGCCCAATAAACAGACCGGCTTATAAGGACGAAACAGCATCTTGACCGCCAGGTAATTTGTAAGCCACCCGATGCCCGCTGCGACCAGCGGCATCAATGCGTATACGATGTATTTGCTCTCGAGCTGCATCCTGAGCAGCTTAGCGCTGCATTCAAGCTAAGTATATAAGAATTCCGGTGAAATTTATCTGAAGCAGCCGGGCCAAAATATTCGATAAGAGGGGGAGTTGACTTTTTGACTAAATTACTGCAGAAACACTCAATGCAATTGGTCAGTTCAACTTTTGAGGGCTAAGCATGATCAAGAAAAGTTTATTTTACTGCACAAGCGTGCTGCTGCTTTCGTCGCCAGCTATCGCAATGGATAGCTCGCCGCGATTGAGTCAGCTAGGTTTCGACCGCGATGCGACAACCGAGATGGGTCCTGTCGCTGCGCCGAAAACCTTTTCCCAGATTTCATTCGATCGCGCGGTGCAAGAGAAGTCTGCGCCAACACCTTCGCTTCCTGAGAATATCGGTAGAGCAAAGCTCGCCGAGCCTGCTCAAGAAGACGCAGTCGTAGAAGAACCCGAAGAGAAGCGCATTGTCGTCTACAATACATCCGAACTTATCAAGCTATTTGAAGATCGATAATTCGGATTGTCTCACTGCACGCGATAACTCCATAAGCAGCGAATAAAAAGAGGCGGTGGACCGACCAGGAATCCACCGCCACGAGGAGAGACGTTCGCCCTTCGCAGGGCGACGCGTGTGTGCATGTAAGAAAACTTAAACCCCTATTACCTGTTCCCGTATACAGGCAAGAACACTCTTGTATAGCTGTTCTCGCCGGTTGCGGCCCGCTCTGCGCTGCGCTGGTGAATCCGGATAAATTCCCGAATGACGCTCGACGTTCGTCACAGGCCGCTGCCTCCGCGACTTACTTACAGCGCCGCTTTCACCTGACAGCGCCTGCAGCGGGACCTTTCCCAGTGCGTCGTGAATCTCGCGCACACTTGGGTGTCCTAATCTGTATCGATCTTCTCGCCTGTTTGACATGTTACCGACCCTAGGAACTCCATGTTACTGCGCTAACTATGGCAAGAAGCAGGCCAAAACTCGGCCATGTCGAATCGTATTTCAAGTGATCGAACCTTGAGCTATTGTATTGACAAAACTTGTCAATCAGCCGAACACTGGCTCAACTACGTCATATCAGGCAGAATTTATTGCAGAGCCGCTTAGCAAAATCTCTGAGGAGCCTTGTACGTGAATCGAGTATTAATTTCTTCGGTCCTTACTGCCGCTGTGATGCTGCTGATTCAGCAGCCGGCGATGGCATTTTGCAGCAACCAATATGGAATGGCGAAATTCCCCCCGCTCCTTCCGTCGCTCGGGAAATATGCCTGCCCGTCTTCCGAGAACGCCCCAGCGGGCACCACTGTAATATCGCAGGAATTTAAGTTCGAAGGGATTACGGTTAAATCTTTCCTGAAGCAGTACCGCAGCAAACTTGAACGAAAAGGCTGGAAAATCGCCGGTGTCAGGAATGCTCCGACTTTGCATGCGATTCTGGCGAACCACTCGCATGACGGGATGACTCTTGAAATTTCGGCAAGTGAATTGAAGCAGGGACAAGAGATGATCGACGTCACTAAAATCGATCCGAAGACATTCGATCCGGGCAAGTTCAACGTTCTCACCTTTGATCCGAATGCAAAAGAGTTCTACGGCAAGGTCGTGCTCAAGCGCCGGTAAAAGCGCCTAAAGAAGAGGGTGAGGCCCCTCACAGCGGCAACGATACAGCTGCTGCCAAAGCTTAGGACCAACACCCTCCCAACAACACACACAATTACAGCGTCAAGGAAGCTTATTAGCTCCCTCCTTGCGGAGGAACTACTACTACTAAATTTTTGCGTTATCCTAAGAGTGACAGCGCCAATGCCGGCTGCTGGTTCGCTTGAGCCAGCACGGCAGCACCTGCCTGCTGCAGGATGTGAAGCCGCGTCAAGTTTGCTGCTTCAGACGCGACATCAACATCTCGAATCTGACTTTCAGCAGCAGCAAAGTTCTCACGAGCCACCTGCAGGTTGTTAATGGTTACATTCAGTCGACTCTCTGTTGCACCAAGTGTCCCACGGTTACTGGTAAGCGATGAAATCGCTCCCTTAACCGCATCCAGCGCAGCTTGCGATGCTGCCTGACCGCCTGGCGTGGTCGATGCGTTCAAAGAAAAAATCAGTGATGAACTGCCCTGGGCTGCCAAACCTAGCGACGCCAGGGTTCCGTCAACACCGGAGAACGAAATCTGAGAAGTGGAGTTGGAATCAAATCCAATTTGCAGCGCTACTTCGCCACCGCCTGACAAGAGGCTCAGGCCGTTAAACTCGGTTGTTACGGCGATCCTTTCAATTTCAGACGCCAGAGCTACAAATTCCGACGACAGTGCAGAACGCTGTGTTGAACTCAAGGTTCCGTTCGCGGATTGTTCTGCGAGCTCAGCCATTCGAGTAAGAACGTTACTCATCTCACTTAGCGCACCGTCGGTAATCGAAATGAGTGAAATACCATCGTTTGCGTTACGAATTGCAACACTGGCAATACGCTGATCAGCTTTCAACGAATCAGCAATCGCAAGTCCAGCAGCATCGTCCGAAGCTCGAACAATTCTGAGACCAGATGATAATTTTTCGAAGGTTTTAGTCAGATCCTTAGTCGTTTGACCAAGGCGGCGCTGCGCGTTCAATGCAGCAATGTTGGTATTAATAGTAACAGACATAGCGTCCTCCCTGATTTGGAATTGCTGCTCTTCCTTGAACCAGCCCAGCACAGTGCGAACACATAGTTCGCCTCACCTCAGCGCATAAGCCGGCGCAGCAATTCATCGATTGCGTGTACTGCAAAATTTAAAGCGTAACTGCTAAAAGACTACATCCCCGGGAAAGAGCACTTGCGAGACCCATCGCAGAGCGTTTCCTGGTTTTTTAGCGAGAAATGTTTTTCGAGAGACCCTTGGAACGATACAGCTTGAACAGCTTCCAAAGAATGCTATCGAAGGAGCGCGGCAAAAGCTGAAGCGAAAACTTGGCTTGATCCAATTTTTTTAATAATTCGTTTAAATATCAAACATTTGCGAGCATCGATTTTCAACCCACCTATCAGCCGCGCGCTGACGGCTTCGCACCAACTTAGGGCTCACGTAGATTGATTTCAGCTACAATAAGGATGAAGCTTAAGGGTGCCCGCAATAATGATCGATAGTTACATTGGACATTGTATAGGCATGCTGCTTAAACGAAACGATTATTGGCTGCCCAAGCAGCAGAGAAAAGGAGTCTCAAAATGTCAATTCAACTGACGGTCATGTCGCTGGACTTCGAGACTAACGTCGCTCCTTCTACTACCACGTACACTAAGAAGGAGATTACGTTGGGACGTGGGCCTGACAACGATGTGATTCTCAATCTTCCTGAAGTTTCAGGCAAACATGCAATACTCGTCGCCAAGCAAAGTGACTCCGGCGAACCGATGCTATTTATTAAAGACCTCGGAAGCTCCAACGGAACTCTTGTAGAGAATAATTACATCGACTCCGATATCGAAACGCCGCTCCAGCCCAACCAACGTATAAAGATCGGGCGCTTTCTCATCAAACCATTTCTGAATATTGAGGAATTTGACTCACTCGAGGAGGTTCTAACGAGTGATAGGGTGGAAGATGCAGAGCCCGCGACGGATCCTACTACCGAGGTGTTTTTCTCGAAAAGCGACGCCGATGAAGATATCGAAGCCGCACCGAGATCCGAGCCGACATTTATTATGCACAAAAGCGAGATAGAGGGAGTGGACGCTGGAATGAACGGATCACACGAACAAGGATCGTCAGACGAAGCAATCGCCCTCGGTCAGGATGAGGCCGAGGACAGCTCTGTAGAGGAAAGCAGCTCAGACGACGCACTTACTGCGGCAGATGTAGACAAGAAGGAGCAGAGCTCGACTGCATTCGGACACGGTTACCGCACTGACAGCAGCGATTTTCACAGCGTGACTCTGCCGACTACAAAAGATATCGAATACGGCACGGTTGTCGGCAGCCTCGATGACGACGACGCGACCGACGTCGATTTCATCGCGTTAGAACTTTTCGACGTTCGTGGACGAGTCATTCATAAAGGCGCTCCCGTGGAGGGGGTCAAGGTAAGCTGTAAAACTTTAGGAACAGCTACTACAGACGATAACGGCGAGTTCGCCTTTAACAATGTCGCGGAAACGACTGACTTTGATATCAATCTCGAGAAAAGCAGATACCGCTTCACCGCAGACGGCTTGGCTGGCTCAGTCGATTCAAACATCGACATTAAAGTTGATGCCCAGCGGCTATTCTCAATCAGCGGAAGAGTTATTCATCGAGGCGAAGCCTTGGAGGGTGTTGAGATAGACGGCGGCGAACTCGGCAAGACATTGACTGATGCAAACGGATACTACGAGTTTAACGACGTTCCCGAGGATACCGAATACAGCATTAGTGCAATGAAAGACGGCTTCGTGTTCGGCACTAGAAAGGTCAAGCGCTAAGCTATATAAGCATCCTCTTCCAGCATATCACGAACCCACTGGGGCCGGACGCATGCTGCCGCCTCATGCGCAACAGAGCACTCGATTTGCTCAAATCCCGCCAGTTTTAGGACGGCCTCAAGCTCTGCGGTGCGAGCTGCCAGGAAGTCTACCGCAGGGCCGCGATCGGCCGCGATCTTCACGAAAGCACTACGCAATGTATATGCAAACTCAACCCCGACATCACCCATCGTCGGAAGCCTTAGCTTGAACTTAAGCATTCGCATCTGCTGCCGGCTTTGGGCACCTGACTCGCCTTCCCTGCCGTCGCGCTTCACCCGCCCTGAGCCGGATTTCCCATTCTTGCCGTCCGGCGCGGCACGTGGCCCGGAGTATCCTGGAAACAGTGCCATTTCGAGCTTTGATATTAGTCCCTGCACTACGAAGGGAAAGATTAGAAATGCCGGCTCACCCAGAGACTGCATCACGGGACTTAGTTGAGACAGGAAGTCCTGTCCGCGAAAAATTTGCTCAAGCTGGTTTAAGATTTGAATCTTATTCGTGTGACTGCCCTGCCGGCTTTCCGAAGCTCGGGACTGCACATCAAGCGTCTCCACTAGTCGTCGAACCAACTCAACGCCGCCCTTGGCGTTTTCTATGCTGGCTCGGGCCCCTTCGTCAGCGACGAGATGCTCGACAATTGGCGTAAGCTTAGCGTCGATTGCGGACATCTTGCCGTGGTCTGACTTTTCACGGCTGCGCGCAACAATTCGCTCGAGCTCGCTCCACATGCTTTCACCAACGCTCGGGGTGCCAGAGTTCAAAGGGCTCACCCCTGCATCGAGCTGCTCAGCGCCCGATCTTGCCAAGGCCTCGAGTACAGTGCGCTGCGCGGGGTCCGTGATGCTTTGCACATGCACGCCGATAGCCGGCGTCCCAGCGTGCGGCTTTGCAGCAGCAGGTTGAGCTGCCCGAAGCTGAGCTAAGACTTGGTCAAAAACCTGACGGGCAACTGCCTGGAGGCCGGGGTCGGCTGTTTTCGCGCTGGCAATCGTTTGAGCTGCCGATTCGACAGCCTGAATCGCAGAGCTGATGCTTTGCAGAGGCTGCGGCCGTAAAGAGGCTTCAACAGCAGCCGAACGCAGCGTTTGCGCCGTCTGCGAGAAAAGTTTCAGGTCGATGCCGTCCGGTCTTGCTGCGTCAATGCGCGCCGAGAGCTTCTCCAAAAGTTCCGCCGAGCGAATAAGTGGATCGGCGGCGGACTGCGCCTTTGCGGAACTCAGCACCTCCCTGCCCTGCACTACGGTCGACTCAGAGTGGTTGCTGAGCTCCAACTTGGTTCTAAACTTGGAGATAATATCCACGATCTTATCCAAGCTTCGCTCGCCCAAAACGGAAACTCCTTCCAGCCTCTGCTCAAGCAAAGAACTCTGAAGCTGCGTAAGTTTTTCCGCGAGCAGCTTAAGCTGATCGACATTGATAGCTTGAGGGTTGTTGCTAAGCCGCTCTATCTCGATAAGCGTTGAGCGCAGCAAATCCACGTCTGGTGCCGGAGATCTCACAGCCTGCAGGCTTTCACGCAGCTGCGCACTTAGCTCAGATAGGCTGCGACGCAGCGCGACCTCGCTATTTTCGGCATTCCCAGCTTGTAATGAAACAGCGTTCTCACTCTGCGGCAATACGGAGTCGATCTGAGCGGCAACTGAACGCACAGCCGCTTTAACCGGTGTGAGCTCCCTACCGCCTTCCAACTGAAGTAGCGACTCTGCAGCGGCTCGAAATGAACTTAGTGCTTCTTCCGGCGGAAGTTTGGGTGTATGCAAATCAATGCTGTCGCGCAGCTTCGTAAGCTCGGAAAGAAGCTCCCTACTCACGCTGGTTAACCTGATAGATTGCTGAGTCAGGTAGTCAACCACACGCTGCGGTGGTTTGTCGCCGGATTTGAGCAGGGTTTCCACTTCGAGTTTGAATGCTTGAAGTACTTCTCGCTGCACAGTTCGTTCCGGCGACTCTTTAGCAATTTCAACCTCTCGCTGCGAAACTAGCTCCAATACTTTCAACAGTCTTGCACCGGGGTCGGGATTAGATTGACCGGAAGGACGAGTCGTTAAAATGGCTTCTAACTCGGTCGATAACTTAACGACGAACTCAAGAGATCTCTCCAAACGCTCTGCGTTTCTAGCGAACGCCTCTAGCTCAACAACTCTCAGCAGCGGCCGCTCCTGCGGCTTTCGCTCTATCTGGATCTGAGCAAGACCATCGCTAACTTCTCGCTCATGCACTTGGAAATCCTGCTTCACCGCGGCAAGAAGCTCCTCCGGCCTCGAGAGCAACTGACGCTCGATGATCTTTTCGCCGTTTAGCGCAGCCAAATCAGTGCGACTTAGTGCCGTTTTCTGCTCAACGACAGCCTCCAGTATACGACGAAGGTCCTTGAGCGAATTACTGAAAGTTCTAATTTCGGGCGCAGACAAATTCTCAAACTGAGCTGAATGCTGAATAGCGCGAGAAAGCGCTTTTAGTTCAGGCGGCGAGGAGTCATCAATGTTTTCCGCGTTTATTGCCTTCTCTAAACGAGCTACTGTCTGCAACAGTTTCTCGGCATCCTCGGGCACAGGCTCAGAGCTGCTTAGCTCAACACGTAAAGATTGCACTACCTTCAAAACAGCTTTGGAAGAGGCGGAAGATGCCGCAATCTCTCGCAATACTGTTTCTGCTGCCGACCCGCTGCGCTGCTTCGCAGCCTCAGCCCCCGGATCGAATTTGTCGACCAGTCTCTGGAGTTCTTCTTCGATCCGCTCTAGTCCGCGCCTGAGCACGTTCGGCTGCATCGGCTCGCTTAGATGCAGTAGTGAATCAGCTGCCTCCTTGGCATTGACGTCAACATTCCGGGCGTGAGCGGAAATAAACCGCGTTAGCTCAACGTCTACCGAAGCTCCCTGAGGTCCAAATTCACGCATTGACGAAACAAGTTCTACGAGCTGCTCGACGGCTTTCGCTGCATCGACTGAAAGCGGCTCGAGTGATCTGATATGAGTGATCGCACCCTCAATTGATTCAAGCAGTGAATTCGATTTACCTTGTGCGACTATTTTAAGGAGCTGCTCGATATGTTTAGCAGTCCGGGGAGCGAGCAGACTATCAGCCGTTTCCAGAGACGGCAGCCCTTGAAGTGTGGAAGATTCCGACCCGGTAGCCGCCTGCCCCAGTGCGTCCGCGAGAGCACGATAAATTGACGGATCAAACAGCTTTAGCTGCGGACGCTTTCGCAATTCTGATGTCGATGGTTGAGGGTCCAAGGCTGGAAGGTCCAGCAGTCGGACCGCAGGCGTTCCCTCCCGGCTCGCAGGGGCGAACAACTCGGCGATCGTTAGCAGCCTTTCCATTTGGTCAGTCTATGAGTTAGCGAAAAACCTTCCATGGTCCGAACGACAGACCTTCCTAGTAGTTATCGATACTTAGGCGCTTTAAGTTGAGTGAAAAATTATTAACCCAATGGACAGGTCGGCAGGGTAATATGTTAATTTTACTAGTTTTTTTCACTACCACTGTACGGACAGTGGCGGCAGCCCGAACCACAGCAATAACCTCGAGTCAGCAGGTAATGACTCGTGAAGACGATTCTACCGGTTTCGGGGTCGGTGTAGGTGTCGAGCTTTGCGCTGGAAGCTTGCTTATCTAGCTCCACCCAAACCTGGCGTTGTCTCTTGTCCTCAGAGCCCATCGCAAATGCTGTTCTATTGTTGAAGTCTAATCGGAGCTATCACTTCTTTTGTGAACTTAATCCTGTCTTCAACCGTAGTAGGCAGCTCATCCAACGCTTCTACTACCTCTAGCCGCTTCTTTAGCCCGACCCTATTCGCAAGCTGAATCGCCAGCCCGGGTCTTACATTGACCTCTAGAAGCATCGGTCCGCGCGACTTATCTACGACCAAATCCACTCCAAAATATCCCAGTTCAAAAACTTCTACACAAGAAGCGGCAATCTCCAGCATCTGGTCCCAGTGCGGAATTTCAAGCCCGGTAATAGGATTGCCCGTGTCTGGATGCTCCTGAATCTGACTAGTGCTGAACACAGCAAAAGTCGTCGTTCCAAACGCCATATGCACTCCCACACCAACCGCGCCCTGATGAAGATTTGCTCTGCCGTCCGACTCCTTCGTGGGCAGACGCAGCATTGCAAGCACAGGAATTCCTCTAAAAACAATTATTCTAATATCCGGGACACCCTGGTATGAAATTTTCTCGAACACCGGATCGAATTCGATTTTGTACTCAAACAAAGCGCTATCCGGCTGTCCCGCCAAACTGTAAAGACCAGAAATTGTATTGGCGACATGAATCTTCAAGGCTTCACGAGATACGGGCGTTCCACTTGTGCTCGTAAGAACTCCTTCGCTGTTTCGAGAAAGCACTAATACTCCCTCCCCGCCAGAACCGTGATCGGGCTTAATTACAAAACTTTCTCTGGAGGCGATATTTTCAAGCGCGGAGTCAAACTGACCGATCGAGTAAACTACTTGATACAACTCAGGCACCTGAATTCCTGCCCTTCGCGCCAGCAGCTTTGCTCGCATCTTGCTATCAGCATTAGGGTAGCTGCGTCGGGGATTGTACTTCTGGATGTAGTCCACGTTGCGCGCATTCATTCCCAGCACGCCCCGTCGGCGAAGTTCCGGTCCCTTGAATAAGAACTTCACACTAAATATCCTCAGCCAGCGACCGGAATCTGAACAGCTCGCTTAAACGATAATAGGTGTAGCGTCCCAGCAGCAGCGTTATCGAGAGTATGAACAGAATACTCTCCGGAAAATTGAATACTATGTGCTGCACAACCGGTTGCATCATCGCCAAATAGCTGATGACAGCAAGCAGCAGGCTGTTACAGGCAAGCATTAGTGTGTTGATGGCACCGGTTTCCTCCCACGACACCATTATTCGTTCTATGATCATGGTCAAAATGACTATCGGAAATAGGGTTACTGTGTAGCCTTGAGCGAACTCTACAACATGAGATACTCGTCCAATCGCTAAGACCAAGAGTATGACAACCGAAAGCGTCGCCGCCAGCCTCGATACCAAAAGAAGGTGCAGCTTGCTGAGTAAAGCTCTTATCATCAGTCCGGCGAACACCACTACTCCAAGCAGCTCGATCCCCCAAAACAGCCCGGTTTCCCGAAACGACAACGCAATCAGAATCGGCATGAATGTTCCGAATGTCTTTAAGCCGATTACCGCCCTGAAAAACGTTACTATCAAAGCACCAACAGGAATCAACAGCATGACTCGATAAGTTGCCTGCATCGACACGGGCAGTCGATCGAGTGAAATAATAGTCCAAAAGGTGCTCTCCTGGCCGGTGCGCAGCGCAGAGGGATGAACGACCGTCGCGTCCGGCGCTACGGCGAAGCTAATGCGTCTGAGACCAGTGTTTTTCTTCGTTTTCCCGCGAGCAATATCAACGTAGTTCCAGAACAACAACTTACCGGCGTCCGGCTGTTTCTGAAGAAGTGGGAAAATGTCTTCCCAGTGGTCGTCGATATAAACACGCGTCCAATATCTGGGCGATATTTCTCGTTCCGCTTTTACAGCTAAAAAGCCTCGAGCAGTATAGGACGGCATACCGGCCAAACGCAGCATGCCGCTAAACAGCCTGGCGCTGGAGGCCTCTGAGCGGGTAATTCCGTTAATGAATTTCATCTCATTGCTTAACTTTGATCTAAACAATGACTGTATGCGTGAGACCAAATCCCGATCGTCGCTCGATGCTTCTTTTTGGACTGCCGTGAACTTTTCCAAGAGCTCAATGTAGTCACTTCCCGCCACCGATCGGATCACGGACTGCGGTGATTTGAGCTTCTTGGGCTGGCGCAGATACCTTGTTCCTGTTTCGATCACAGCCCAGTAGTACAGAACTGGTTCCCGATCCCGCGCAAGTTTGCCCGTCCAGACAATGCTTCGATCAGACTCCTTGCCGATTATCGCTGTCGCAAGGCCGGAGGATTGAAAAGCTTCTTGAACGACTAGCGCTCGTTTGCCGCCGCTTGGCACCGGCATGCGGATCCGAACGGGAAGTTCCCTGTTCTTTATCTCCACCATGGCCTCTACTTTCCAGACTGCACTTGTAGTGCTGGGCAGCAGCGGCGTATTTAGCTGCTTGTATCGATACAGCAAAACAACCAAGCTCGTCGCGCAAAGCACGAGGGCCAACAACAATACAGAACGCGTCATTTCGGAGGCCTCACATCCTTACAGCCGGGATCGACCGTAAACGTTGACGATGAGTCAACAAGCGCAGTTCCCGCAAGGAAATTGCGTCCGACTAATACTGGATACTGAAAATGCGAACGGTTAACCAAGTTGCACTCCACAACCTCGTATACCTCTCCGATGCAAATGCCGAATCTGACAACCGGTCGCTTCTGCGCACCGCCGGCCTTTTTCTTGATTTTTGTGTTGCGCACCACTTCCCGACTAACGCGAGCCGAATCCCCGAATCTGTTGGCTAGCGTAAATCTAACCCAAGTATCACCACCCTTCTCAAACAGATCCAATTTTTCCGCATGGACCGAGCAGCTGTCGGCACCCGTATCAAGCTTGGCGGAAAGCTTCATGCCGGGAGGATAAATAGCCACATTCTCCAACCAGCCGTAGCTGGTGCTTACTTGATCGGCACCGGCTGGCGAATTAAAAAATGCAGCGACCAGCAAGGCGGACATCAAAATCCGGAGCAGCGCCCTGGCCGGTAGAGACATGCTGACCATGCGACGGCCCATAAGTTACCTGCTTTTTCGCTTAGACTTGCTGCAGTCGGGCGCCGAAGTTCTAGTGCGAGCCGGGTCGATGATGAAATTGCCAGCCAAAGACTCCCGGCCGATACGCACCTTTTGATCGAAATTACTTCTGTCGGCAAGTGCGAATTCTAGGACGAGATAGACCTTCTCCAAACAAACCGCTGATTCGATAACATAACGACGGTCTAGCTTACCTGACGTCGTTCTAAAGCTTGACTTATCAATTACGCGCCGCTCCAACACCTTCTCGTTGCCAAGATTGTCGGATACTGAAAACCTGACCCACTTATCACCGTCTCGACTGAATTCCTTCAAATCATCTGCATGCAGCACGTTGCCCTCTGAACCAGGCGTCAGCTTTGCATCGAACATCAACTGCTCGGGCATCAGCTTGATTCGCTCGCTCCAACCAAGCACCGTCGGTGTAGGTGCAT
>JAUIIP010000072.1 GCA_030431555.1 bacterium | reverse complement strand
CATTCTGCTTTAGCAAAGCCCCGGCTCACAATCACGATTATTATTGTCACAGGTTGAGCTCATGTCCTCATAACTAAAGGGTAGGAGCACTGTCTAATTATCCATAATAAAATACTGCCGTCCTGACGGGCGATTAGCGTTCTGGAAGTGATCATTTACTTCGACGCACTCGTGCAGATGTATCTGCTGTTTCTCAGAGAAACTGGGACAGGCACAGCTGTGTTCTCTGAGAAACAGAAGCGGCAATAGTCTTAAGGTTTACGCAAAGGTTTGAATTGGTTTGTGCTTAGGAGGATTGATTATTACCGCCGGTGTCTAATGGACACTACGCTTTAGTCTAAATTGCTTTTTCGGAGCTGGAGGAAACGACACTTAGAGGCAGCTGCTCGCTGCTACTAAGTGTCGTTTCTGTAACAGCAATTCGTTTCTTTTTAGGAATATAATAATGAAAAAGCGACTTTTATGCGTTTCTTGGACTTCTTTGATCACAGTTCTTTACAAGGGAGCAATCCGTCCGGAGCAGCTGGACGACGCGATTTTCTACTTTGGCTGCAAATTGCAGCATGTAAAAACCCCGTGGGAACTGGATGAGAACTACCTGACGACCGAAGCCGACGACGAGCTTCCGCACAGCCCATCTAACGAACTAACTTGGCAGAACGGCATTACCCGCCGCGAGGCTGACGAACTTCATTCGACGGTTTGGGAAGCTCTGAAGAAGGCAATGGATGAAGGCCGTGCTGCGTTTCGCTGCGACGAGCCGAACTCGTACAAGGGTCTTAACGGACTCCTCGAGTTGCAGGGGATTCAGCCTCTTCCCGAAATGCGCGAAGACTTCTCCGGCGAATCATATTCGTACCCCGGAGTGCGCGAACGCGTGAAGAAGGGAGATCTCCCACTGCAGGTAATCTTTTAATTCCAAAGAAATCGTAGAAGAGACAGAGCGTCAGTGTTAACAAACCGGCAATATTTACGGACTGCTGCCGCTGTCTGTTTCTTCTAAACCTTTTTGACACTGTAGGTTAGTGTGCGGTGTCGGGCTGTTGCAAAATTGGTGACGTAGAAATCGCCGCGTACATTTCGTCTGCTGAGGCGTCCTCATCGACGACTACATGATCTGCGCCGACTCCGGTTAGAACTTCGCGGTCGCGATGAGTCGGTGCTCTCGCGATTATAAATGCACCAGGTGAAATTCTGCGGGCCAGAGATACCGCCGCTGCCGAGGCGCGGGCATCAGGGAAGGTGATTGCGATTGCTGAAGCTGCTGCCGCGTTGAGGTTGGTCAGTAGAGACACGTCTGCGATATCACCAAAAACAATCGGCCGATTGTTTTGCTGCTCGGCCTCGACTGTGTCGGGGTTAAGTTCTACTATGACGTATGAAATCCCGCACTGCTGCAGTTTGTTTGATAGATGTTTACCTAGTGGTCCAAATCCGGCGATGATTACCTGATTGTGCATTGCGGCGGCGTCTTGGCTGTTCTTCGGACATTCTCCCTGCCAGGGGGTGCTGAACCACGGCGCCAAAGATGTCGTTCCAAAGACTTCGCCAATACGCGGGGCGAGGTGGAACAGTGCGGGAGTCAGTATTAACGAAAGCATCACCACGGCAATCACGACGGATGTTTCTACTTCGGTGAACATTCCGAGTTCGGCTGCCTGGCTTAGTAGAATGAGGCTGAATTCGCCGGCTTGAGCCAGGACTATTCCGGAGCGCACGGAGAGTCTTGCGGAGAAGCCGCTGGCCCAGGCGGCGAATGAAACCGCTGCAGCTTTTACGAGCAAAAGAGCTAAAGTTCCTAAGATAATTATTTCCCAGTTCTCAAACACCACTCCTAGATTTAGCTCCATTCCCAGGGTGGTGAAGAAAATTGCCATGAACAAATCACGCAGGCCGCTCATTTTGCCGGCTAAGTGATAGCGAAACTTGCTCGAGGCCAAGACAAAGCCCGCAATGAAGGCCCCCATTTCCAAGCTGAAGCCCAGCATTTGAGCAATGTAGGCGGTCATTAGAGCAGTTCCGACACCAGCCAGCATCGGCAGCTCCCCGGTTTGGTCTTGCAGCGATTCGCGCACAAGCAGGGGAATTACTTTGCCTGCGAGCAGCAGCAGCGTGATGATTCCAAACAGCCTGATTCCGGTATCTCGAAGTACTTCCGTGGTTGCTCGGCTCTCCTGCGCCGCGTCTAGGAATCCGCCCCAACTCGCTAGAATCGGCAGCAATGCGAGCATCCCTAGGACTGCCAAGTCTTGTGCCACAAGAATAGCTAACGACAACTGACCGTGAGAGGTGCCAAGCTCCCTGCGAACGGAAAGAGTGCGCAGTACCAGTGCAGTCGAGGAGAGTGAAAGTGCCATTGCCGTGCAAAGACTCTGAGCCGGGTCGAGCCCGAACTGCATGCACACCGCCCACAAAGCAGCTGTGCTGATCGCTATTGCTCCGCTTGAGGCGCCAAGCAGGCGAAGGAAGCCTTTTTGAAGACTCGAGAGATGCAGCTCCATTCCCACGCCGAACAGCAGTAAAACGACTGCCAAATGGGCAATTGCCTCGAGTGCCGGTTCAGACCTGGCGAAACCAAACACCGAGGGGCCGCCGATCACGCCGGCGATAATGTAAGCCGGAATGATAGCCAGTTTCAGGCGGCGAAAAACCAGGGATACCGCGGTTGCGGTGACCAATATTACTACGAGGTTGCTGATTATAGCCTTCTCGGAGGAGAGGAAATCGGCGGCCTCGGCTGGAACTAAAGGAAGCGTAATCATATCGGCCGTAGTGTATTATTGTAAGGAGTTGAGCGCTATAGCTGGCTGCGGATTTGCCTGACTCAAACTCGGAGCAGCGGCATTTTGCAGAATTTGTGCCGTTGGATAAGATAGGCCGCTGCCTTCGTGCATTGACTCAATTAGGGTGAGTGCACGGTGGAGGTGCAGTTCGCGGCGCACGTTTCACACTGCTCTCAAGTGCAGAGCAGGGCGTGGCTGCGTAAGGTTTTAAGGAGGTAGTAATGGAGTGAAGCACGATACTTATCCGCAGGCGTTCGTCGATGTTGGACTTAGCGAAGAGGATTCGCTGTTTCCGGCAATGGGCTGCGTGGAATACGAGCCCGAACTGCGCCGCTTGATTGCCTACTATCTCTGGATGAAAAGGCTTGCGCTAAACAGTGCACAGCTTCGAGTCTCTTTGGACTCGGTGCTGCGGCCGATCGTTACGGAGTTGGATGGCCTCGAATCGGGTGCGGATATAGTTCACGGAATGAGTAAGCGTCAGGCCTGTGAGTTCCTTCGATTCTTTCTGAAGCTAGTTGCGCCGGCGGTGCAGCGGATCGGAGAGGTAGAAGACGTTCTCCTGACATCTAGTCTCATTAGTCCTAAGCTTGAGTCATGTGTGTGGCTTCAGCCGTTGGATGTCGTGCTCTTTCGCAGGGAAGACCTCGCGGATGAGCAGCTGCAAACGATCGGCAGAAACATCGCGAGATGTCTGCATAGAGGCTGCGACCGTGAAGCTCATCAGGCATATGTGCGCATTGTCCTGAAGCGAATCGGCTCAGCCGCCCAGTCTGCCTACCGCAAGGAACTTGACCGACTTCGTGAGTAGTCAGCTGTCGGTGGGGGTTTTAGTTCGAGGCCGCAAGCCTACACCTTCACCGACACCAATTGCCTGACAATGGAGCCACGTCGCCTTGAACAGTTCAGAGCTATTTATGCGCACCGCCTTGGAGCAAGCCGAGCAGGCGGCGGCGAAGGGGGAAGTGCCGGTAGGTGCTGT
Organism: bacterium; assembly: GCA_030431555.1. GTDB lineage: Bacteria > Bdellovibrionota_C > UBA2361 > SZUA-149 > JAGRAN01 > JAGRAN01. The sequence continues at coordinate 9,783 of JAUIIP010000072.1, read as the reverse complement.
GGTGGTGCGCGAGGGCAGGTTGATTAGCTCCGCCTATAACTTGGTCGAATCGAGCGGCGACGCGACAGCGCATGCTGAGGTGTTGGCGATTCGTCGTGCGGGAGAGCGGCTTGGCAGTTGGCGTCTAGAAGGCTGCGATCTGTACGTGACGCTTGAGCCCTGTCCAATGTGTATTGGCGCAGTCCTGCTTTCACGGCTCAATACCTTGTATTTTGGTGCGTACGACAAAAAGTTCGGCGCAGTTGGCTCGAATTTCAATCTAGCCAATGCAGGACTCCCTAGAACCGTTGATGTAGTGTCCGGAGTGCTTGAGCAGGAGTGTGCCAGTCTTTTAACGGCTTTTTTCGAGCAGAGACGCGGTGGTGGTTGATGAAATACCCGGATTTCATGTATGGATCCGGGGCTGTGGAGAGGTGTCCGAGTGGCTTAAGGTGCACGCTTGGAAAGCGTGTGTGGGGTAAAACTCACCGGGGGTTCGAATCCCCCCCTCTCCGCCATTTTTCTTTTCTCTCCGCCAGATATTTGCATAGGGCACACGGGGTCGAACGTACAGTATGTGGCTTATTTTCGCTTTCCTGACGGCCCTGCTTGAGTCCCTCAAGGATGTCCTGATTAAACGCAGGGTTCACGACATCAATCCGTACCTTGTTGCTTGGGGCATGGTTGTCATTTCCTGCCCCTTTATGGCCCTGGCATTGCTTTTCGTGCCGACTCCGCAGCTCGGTGAGAACTTCTGGTGGGCACTGCTCGCTAGTGGAATCTTAGATGGTGCTGGAGTCTTCCTCTATATCAAAGCCTTGAGCATGGCTGAGCTGTCTTTGATTGTGCCGCTCGTTGCGTTTACGCCGCTTTTTCTGCTGGTCACCTCTCCGATAATGCTCGGCGAGTTTCCAAACGCAACCGGACTGCTGGGAGTTGTTCTAATTGTAATTGGCAGCTACGTGCTAAATCTATCGGCCCGAGATCGTGGATTCTTTGAACCATTCAAGGCTCTGATGAAGCATCCTGGATCGCGATTGATGCTGCTGGTTGCGTTTATTTGGAGCATCACGTCGAATATTCATCGCATCGGTATTAACAATTCGAGTGTGGTGTTTTGGGGAGTTGCGGATTCAATTGCGGTGACGATTCTAATGATTCCTGTTGTGCGTTTGCATGCGAAACAGGACTTTCGCGATTTTAGAGCATCTTTTCGGGCGCTGGCGCCGATCGGCTTGTGCAATGCCGCGATGTTTTTAAGCATGTTGACGGCGATCAGCATGTCGCTTGTGGCATACGTTATATCGATAAAGCGCCTTAGCACAGTGGTCTCAGTTCTTATGGGCCATATGCTGTTCAAGGAAGAAGGGTTGAAGGAGCGTTTGCTCGGAACCCTTATTATGGTTGCCGGTGTGTTTTGTATTGCTCTCTCATAAGCTGAGCTTCGAAAACTTGTCGGCACTTTCGAGCGCTGCTGCTGGGTCAGTTGTCGGCGCCTTGCAAGTCTGATTTTCGCAAACATAGAACGTAGCGGATTCCTTAAGAGGAGTTTTACCTCTAAGAATTGGAAGCAGATTGTCGTCATCCACTGCCCCGCCGGTTCCTAGTGCGACGACTTTGTTCGGTAGATATGTGCTCCTTAGCTGCTTGAGAAACTCTCCGGTGTTGTCCTCTGAGGCTTCTGGGACAACAACAGCGATTTGTTTCGAGTCATCGAACAGGTAGTCAACGGCTTGGAGAGCCGCAGCGTAAGCGTATGGAGCTCTGCGAATAGTGTCTGCCATGGAGTTAAGCGTCTCGACTGCGCGTTGTTTGTGTGCTTTTTCAAACGTTAGATCATGCAGTCGCAGCAGATTCATCGCCGCTACGGAGTTGCCGGAAGGAATCGCCCCGTCGTTAAAATCTTTGCGCCTGACAATGATGTCTTTGCTCTCTGGATCGGTATAGAAATAAGCACCGTTACTTGAGTCCCAGAAGAGCTCGTCTTGTTTTGTCTGGAGTTTAACCGCCCAGTCGAGCCAATGACGATTGAAGTTTGCTTCGTAAAGATCGATTAGCGCCGCTATTAAGTAGGCATAATCTTCAAGATAAGCGTTAAATTTTGCGGAGCCGTCGCGGTAACGTCTAAGCAGCTTCTCATCCGAATACAGTGACTTTTCTATGAACTTGGCCGCAGAAGCTGCACTGTCTAGGTATTTTCTGTCGCCTAGCACCTGGTAGCCGCGGGCCATTGCCCTAATCATCAGAGCGTTCCAAGAAGTAAGCACTTTGTCGTCTAAGTGCGGGCGAGAGCGCTTGCTTCGTTCTGATTTTAGCTTTTCGAGTGCCGCGGCCGCTTCCGGGTTCGACTTCTCGCGCCAGTTCTTAAACAGCTTGCGTGAGAAAACAATCTTTCCGTGTTCGAAGTTTCCGCCTTTTGGCAGATAAAACAAGTCTTCAAGCGCGGCCAGTTCCTTGCTGCTTAAGTAGCTTTCGAGTTCTTGGTAGCTCCAAACATAAAACGAACCTTCTTCACCGACTTCCCCGGCGTCTTCGGCCGAGTAGTAAGCGCCTTCATTGCTAGTCATCTGTTCCAAGATATAATTGAGCGTTTCCCGCGCTACATCTGCAAAGGTCTCGTCGTTGGTTAAGGTATAAGCATCCAAATATGCAGGCACGAGCAGTGCATTGTCGTAGAGCATTTTTTCAAAATGTGGTACGAGCCACTTGGCGTCGGTTGAATACCTGGAGAAGCCTCCGGCAATGTGATCGTAAATGCCGCCATAGGCCATGGCGCGCAGCGTCTGCTGCGCCATGTTCAAGGCATCTGCGCTTGCGCTTCGGCGATGGATTCGCAGCATTAGCTCAACGCTTTCCGGGCGCGGAAACTTAGGCGCCGGGCCAAAGCCCCCATTGCTGCTGTCAAACGATGACCTGAGCTGAGAATACGCTTGAGAAAGCAGACCTTCGTCGATAGCGCCGCCGGAGCTTTTGCGCTGGGAGGTAAGTAGTCCAGTAAGCTTCTCGGCGGCCTCGTGAATATTGGCAGCGCCTGATTTCCAGTGTGCTGCAATTTGTTCGAGTACCTGAATAAACTGCGCTCGCCAGAAGAACGTGGCGCCGTAAAACGGCTTCTTGTCTGGAGTTAGAAAAACGCTCATCGGCCAGCCGCCGTGGCCGCTAAGAGCCATGACTGCTTCCATGTAAATCTGGTCAATGTCAGGCCGTTCTTCTCGGTCGACCTTTATGCTGATGAAGTGAGCGTTCAGAACTTCCGCGACATCCTCGCGTTCGAAGGAGTCTTGCTCCATCACATGGCACCAATAACAGGTCGAGTAGCCAATTGAGAGAAAGACCGGTTTATTCTGAGTTTTGGCGGCCTCGAAAGCTTCTTCTCCCCAGGGATACCAATTCACCGGATTGTCCTTGTGCTGGAGCAAGTAGGGACTTTTCTCTGAAGCTAATCTGTTTTTTCCTGTGCTCGTTTCGGCCATGACCTCTCCCGCCGCAATTAACAGTACAGCGAAACATAAGTATCTGAGTTTCTTAACGTTCATTTTGGCCCAGTAGACACCATGCCGAGATTGAAGGCCAACACGTGTGCTCGACTCGACGACGCGCCTCAGCTGCGTTAAACTGCCGGCTTGGCGGCAGGGTCTCGTGCAAGGAAGTCCGCGAACCCCGCCAGGTCCGAAAGGAAGCAACGGTAGCGACAACTATCCTGTGTCGCGTTGCTCTGTCGCCCTTAGCTGCACTATATTTGTCAGATTTATCCAAATGTCCTACCTCGTAAGTGCTAGAAAGTTCCGGCCGCAGACGTTCGGTTCGATTGTCGGTCAGGACCATGTCAGCATTCCTCTGGCAAATGCAGTGGCACGCGGACGGATACCGCACGCTTTACTTTTGACCGGCCCGAGGGGAGTCGGCAAGACGAGCTGCGCCAGAGTCTTTGCCAAAGCTGTTAACTGCACTGGTCGTAAGATCGATCTCGACGCGCTTAAGGAAGCGTCTTCTAAAGAAGCCAGAGAGGCTGTTGAGCCTTGCGGAGAGTGCACAAATTGCGAGGAAATCGCTCGTTCGTGCAGCATTGCCGTTCGCGAGATCGATGGGGCATCCAACAACAGCGTTGACAATGTGCGAGAGCTGATCGAGAGCCTGCGTTCGCTTCCACCTCCAGGCTCAGAGTACAAGATCTACATAATCGATGAAGTTCATATGCTCTCGACCGCGGCGTTTAATGCGTTGTTAAAGAGTCTCGAAGAGCCGCCTCCTAATACTATTTTCGTTTTTGCAACCACCGAGCCGCATAAGATACCAGAGACAGTCATATCGCGCTGCCAGCGCTATGATTTTCGCGCACTGACTCCAGAGGCTATAGCCGAGCAGCTGTCTCACATCGCTGAGTCCGAAGGACTCGATGTGTCGGACGAAGTCCTAAGGCTGATATCTAGGAAGGCCCAGGGAGGAATGCGCGATGCCCAGTCGATGTTTGATCGCTTGCTCGCATTTGCAGGCGGGAGCATTGATTTGCTCGAAGCGCAGCGCTTATTTGGTGTCGTTGATAGAGACTTTTTTCTGAGGCTGTCTGAAGCAGTTTTCGGAAAGAGCGTAGAACTCTGCTTTGAGTTGATCGACGAAGTGTTTGCTCACAGTATCGATATCCGTGCGTTTGCTGGAGATTTTCTCGCACACTGGCGAGACATGATGCTCCTCGTCTACGCTAAGAGCGAGGGCAGTACCGCAATGTCGAGTACTGCCAAGATGGTATCACTAAATGAGTCCGAGCTGGAGCGCGCTAAAGCGCAAATTTCTGATTGCTCGGCTTTCGACGCTCAACGGCTATTCGACATTGCCGAGAGCACAGTTCGAACCGCACTCAGCAGTACCTTTCCGCGCTATGTATTGGAAGCCGGTGTCGCGAAAATGGCTTCGCTCCAGGATCTGCGCCCGGTTCCTGAGCTGATCGATCGGCTCGAACGCCTAGAGGCCGGCGGCGCTCCAGCTGCGGCGGCTGCTGCTCGCCCGGCGAAAGCTGCCTCGGTGACGGCGGCGGCTCCGGCGAAAGCTGCCGAACCGACGCCGGAGCCTCGCCGTGCATACAATCCCTCTTGGCGTGACTTTGTAGCTCACGTTCAGGGCAGAGGTGAACCTGTTTTATGTGCTCACTTGCGGCGAGTCTCGCCGGTTGCATTTTCAGACGGTGAGCTAGCTCTTTCGGCGGCAGCTTTTGACAAAGATGCTCTAGAACGGGGTGACTTGTTTGATAAGCTTCGTCGTTGTTTGCACAGCTACTCCGGCAACGAGACCTGGACCGTGCGCTTTGAAGAAGCGACATCTCAGAATTCCGCGGCGGCTCCTTCGACGTCAATGCCCATGAAGAAAACAAACGGCGCAGTCCATGGCTCGCTTGCTGAGCAGGAGCGGCGTGCGGAAGCCAGTAAACGGGCCAAGATCGACCGAGAAGCGAGGAATGACCCGACAGTGAAGTCGGTCCTTTCGGCCTTTTCGGGAAGCAAAGTAGAAAAAGTTTCACCGCTTAAATAAGGAGGTAACAGTGAACTTTCCGGGTAATTTTGGAGACCTGATGGCGCAGTTCCAACAGATGCAGCAGGGCATGGCTCAAGCGAAAGAAGAGCTGAAGCGTCGAGAGGTTGAAGCGAGCGTAGGTGGCGGGATGGTTAAGGTCAAAATGAACGGCGCATACGAATTAATCGAGATAAAAATCGAGCCAGAAGTTGTAAATCCTGATGACGTGAGCATGCTTGAGGATCTTATTAAGTCCGCGGTTAATGAAGCATCCCGCAAGTCGCAAGACGTGATGAAAGAAGAGCTGTCTAAACTTACCGGAGGGATATCCATTCCCGGCTTCAGTTAGTCTATGCGAGACGCGTATTCTTATCCCCCATCGATGAGGCGCTTGGTTAACGAGCTGTCTAAGCTGCCGTCAATCGGCATGAAAAGCGCCGTGCGTTTGGCTTATGCGCTCATAGAACCGAGCAACAGCAGCGCTGAGCAGCTTGCAGAGGCGATCTCGGCTGCGCGCACTGCACTTCGCTACTGCGAGGAATGCTTTTCGCTGACCGAATCGACTGTATGCTCAGTTTGCACTGATGAGTCGCGCAATAGAGCAGTTGTTTGTGTGGTTGAGAAGCCTTCGGATATTATCTCAATTGAGCGTAGTGGAGACTTCAACGGGCTGTATCACGTATTGCATGGACTATGGTCCCCGATGCGGGGCGTTGAGCCGTCGTCCGTGAGGATAAATGAACTTTCGACGCGGCTTGAAAAGCTCGGCTGCGTCGAAGAAGTTATTTTGGCGACGAGTACCACCGTCGAAGGCGATGCAACTGCAATGTATATTGCGAACATGCTGAAAGGCGCTGACATTCGAGTTACTCGCCTCGCTCAAGGTTTGCCTATGGGAGGCGAACTCGAGTACGCCGACGAGCTAACGCTCAGCCATGCTTTGGCCGGTAGGCAGTCGATCGACTAATCGCTGTTTAAGGAACTGCGGCTTCCAAGTTCGCGGTCAATCATCAGCAATCCGTGACCATTGTCCCCTACGAGTTTCAGCGACTCTACGATGTCGACTATTGTGGCCTCTTCCTCAAGCTGCTCAGTAACAAACCACTGTAAAAACGTATGACTGGCGTGGTCTTTCTTTTCTAGAGATTGGGCCACAAGGTTGTGAATCTCTGAAGTTACATGGCGCTCGTGTGCTAAGGCCGCCTCAAAAGCTTCGAGAAGAGAGCTGAATTCAGTTTTAGGCTGTTTTATCGGCTCCATCACTATCCGGCCTTCCCGGTCGTTGATGAAATTATAAAACTTCATTGCGTGAGTTAGCTCCTCTTGAGACTGAAGCTGCATCCACTTAGCGGCACCGTTCATATTTATCGAGTGGCAATATGCACTAATTGCTAAGTATTGGTAGGCTGCAAACAATTCTACATTCAGATGCTTGTTTAGTTGATCGATCATGGTGGTCCTCACTATCGTAGCAGTCTACTCTTTCATCTAGAGAAGGGTTCGATAAGTTGTCGAAGATAGGCCGTCAGACTAGACCAGTTTGAAGCAGGGAGCAATGAATCAGCGAAGGGTACTTATCTCGGGAGCCAGTGGGTTGGTGGGAACAGCTCTTACGGATCATTTGAGAGATCAGGACTACGAGGTTGTTCGTTTGGTTCGTCGAGAGGCTGCCGAAGATGATGAAATTTCATGGGATCCCGACGCTGGAAAATTAGATCCTGAAGCGCTGAATGGGATAAAGGGGGTAGTCAATTTATCAGGTTACAGCATCGCCGGCGGGATTTGGACGAAGCGCACTAAGCGCTTGATTCGAGAGAGTCGAATTAAGTCGACCAACACGATTGCCGCGGCGATCTCCAGTGCAGACAAACCGCCGGAGGTGCTAGTGAGCGCCTCCGCAGTTGGTTATTACGGCGACTGCGGAGAAGATAAAGTAACAGAGCAGCATCAGTCCGGGGTAGGATTTTTGGCCGGTGTATGCAAAGACTGGGAGCAGGCAGCTGCAGCCGCAGAAGCTTATTGCAGAGTGGCGCGCATTAGAACCGGCTTGGTCCTGAGTGCAGATGGCGGACTGCTTTCGACTATGCTAATGCCGTTTAAGCTTGGGCTCGGCGGACCTCTCGGAGACGGTCAGCAGTTCATGAGTTGGGTTGCGATAAGTGATCTTGTCCGTATTATCGAATTTGTGCTGCGCAATGAGAGGTTGGCAGGTCCGGTCAATGCCGCTGCGCCAAATCCGGTAAGAAACAAAGTCTTCACTGAAAAACTTGCGGCCACGCTAAAACGGCCTGCGTTTTTTAGAGTTCCTGAAGCGGTACTTAAGTCGCTGCCGGGAGGGATGGGTCAGGAGCTAATGCTCTCCAGTGTAAGGGCAGAGCCCGATGTCCTCGAATCGACGAACTTCGAGTTCAACTACCCAAAACTTGACGCCTGTCTGCGGGACCTCTTAAACAAGCCTTAATCGAGGCAATAATTTCCGCTTATACGCGATGTGTTCCGGTGTTTGCTAACTGAGAGCCAAAGTAGATTATCGGCTAAGGAAGCGGCCGATTTATTCCGATTCTTACAGTAACAGCCAGTAGTTAGCGCCGTCAGCTTAGAACGATTTTTTAGGATGCGCTTCGCAGATATTTCCATTCGCTACAAGGTAGCTTTGCTAATCGTAATGATCACATTCGTGATCTTTGCAGCGGTGTCTCTTGGCTTTACCTACTTTGACGTCAAAAACTTTCGTGAGCAGCTGGCCAGTGAAGTAAGAGTCGCAGCTGATGTAACAGCCGCTAACTCAGGTGCTGCAATAAAGTCTCGCGACAAAGATGCGGCGGAGGAGACCTTAAAAACGCTGAGCGCGCTGCGGTTTGTTCTCCGGGCTGGGATGTATGATAAGGATGGAGGCTTGTTTGCTGAATATTTGCGCCCCGGCATTGACGGGCTGCCCAAGTCGCTTTCAAATATTCCCGGCACACACGTCGATAGTTCTTCCCTTGGCGTCGCTTCGCCGATATCGGTCGGCCAAGACGATTTAGGTGTGATTTACCTGGAAGCCAGTACTCACCAGCTCTATCAGAGAGTTCTGCTCAGAATCAGACTGGTTGGTCTGCTGCTGGCAATTGCGCTGCCGCTTTCGCTGATCCTCGGCTTTCGTCTGCAAAGGGTGATAACCGATCCGATTCTTGAACTTGCTGAAGCCACCCGTCAAATCTCTAAGAACCAGCAGTTTAGCATTCGTACAAAGCGTATCGGCAACGATGAAATAGGACGGCTGGTCGATGAGTTTAACAATATGCTCGAACAAATAGACTCTAGGGATGAAAAGCTGCAGCGCCATAGAGATGAACTGGAGCAGGTCGTATTAGAGCGGACTCGAGCTCTCAGAAAGTCTAATGACGAGCTCAGGAAGGCAAAAGAGCGTGCCGAAGAAGCCAGTGAAATTAAGAGCGAATTTGTGGCGAACATCAGTCACGAACTTCGCACGCCGCTTAATGGAATTCTTGGGATGTCAACGCTGGCGCTTGAGACTGAGCACAGCGAGGAAATGAATGAATATCTGAAAACGATTGATAATTCTTCGCGCGCCCTGCTTGATATCATTAATGACGTGCTCGATTTCTCAAAAATTGAGGCAGGTAGGCTCGAAATCAACCGAGCCGCAATTAATCTTCGTGAGTTCCTTGAGAACACGGTGAAGCCCTTTTCCTTTACGGCCGCCCTCAAAAAATTAAGCTTCAAGCTTGAACTTGCATCGGATGTTCCAGAAGTGGTCGAAGTCGACGGCGTTCGCTTGAGGCAGGTGATAACCAACTTAATTGGCAATGCGATCAAGTTCACCGCGGAAGGAGAAGTAAAAATCGAAGTCCTGTCTGAGGCGGGAGATGATGAGGAAGTGCAGCTGAAGTTTGTTATCAGCGATACAGGAATCGGAATTCCGGCTGAGCGCCAGGAAGCGATTTTCGAAGCGTTCTCTCAAGCCGATGGGTCTGTCACCCGGCGCTTTGGCGGCACTGGCCTGGGGCTTGCGATTTCTCTACGGCTGTTGGATTTGATGAACGGCACTATCGACGTGGAAAGTGTGCCGGGTGAAGGCAGTAAATTCACCTGCATCGTTCCTGTGACAGTTTTGAAGTCGTCAGAAAACATGGGACTTCAAACTGAGAGTCGCTCAATCGGACTGCTTAACGGTGACTCGAAGAAAGCTGTGTCGAGAATGGAGCTGCAGCATCCAGCCGACGGACTCAGAATTCTTGTTGCAGAGGATAACTTAATTAATCAACGCGTGGCTGTAAGATTGCTGCAAAAGGC
>JAUIIP010000071.1 GCA_030431555.1 bacterium | reverse complement strand
GGGTACTTTTCCGCCACGGATTCAATTGCCGAGCCAAAGGCCGAACAGGTGAACAATATCCCGTCGGCGCCCGTGTCCGTCGCATAACGCGCCAGTACATGAAAGCGCCGGATGATCGATTCATCGATCGATCCGGCAGCTTTCATCTTTTCTACAGCGTGTTTAAATGTATTTTCAGGAGCATCTGCGTTCACCGGGCTTGCCAGTGCCGTGCTGAGGGTTGCAGCCAGAAGGAGCATTCTTAGTAATTTATACATTGTTTTATCCGCTAGAGTTCGTAATCTCTGACAAACAATTCCTGTTTGATGTAGACAAAGGCCGGTGTCATCGGCGGCAGCAGGTCCGCGTCATTAAACCGCTCGTCATAAGACCATACGCGGTTAGGCGCACTATAGTAAGTGAATGGTCCCCACGTCGACTGCGACTTTCTGGGAGCACCTAAACTAACCATCGAGCCTACGTAAGTAAAGTCAGGAATTGAAGACGAGCCGACGCGAAACCACTCGTTAAATCTAAAAACGTTGATTGCGCCTCCACCGTTAGAGTCAGCTCCGTGATCCTCTCCCGCAGCTCCATTAGCACCTCCTGTGCGTTTGATTCCGCTAACTACCGCTACTTGAACGGTCGTTGCCGAACCGTCACGATAGTAGCGGTCCGTTTGGTAAGAGTCTGAATCAACCCAGTCGTTAGAGAGCAGCCAGACGGTGTCGGCCATTATCGCCGCCGGCACCCAACTGCTGCTGTTGTAGTTGCCCCAGACGATCACTCCTTGGTCAGAGACCACAGTTAAACCTTTCACATTAGGTGAGCCGCTGTCAGTTGCTTTGAGTCGATAACCGTTTCTTATTCTTACGCTATAGTTGTTTTGACTCCAAGAAGACCTCGGTCCGTCAATTGCCATGTGAAAAACGAGACCTTCTTCGGTATCGTCATCCAATTGTCTGCCGCCCATAATGACGGGATTGCGTTTGATGCAGTTAAGTAGGGCGCGCATATCGACTTCCAGCGTACGCTGAAAGTTGTTGATGCTCGAGTTATACTGATACTCCCTGTATAGACGCAGCTGGTCTCCGCTCGTGCCCGGGCCCTGCGTCCCGACCGATAGAGACGGGCCGCCGCCGGTTGATACTAAGCCAGGGCAATTAGAGCTGTTATGCAGCGCATTGGTCGCCGACGAGATGTTGTTTCCATCGGTATCGACGACTTCAATCCCGGTGGATGAGTTTGTGGTAACGGGATTGTTGCTGCTGTTTAGCCGCAGCACGAGGCGCATGTCTGCCCGAAGCCAATATTCACCGTCAGAGAACGAATCCATGTCTTCCGGTGCAGGAACTGCCACCTCATCGACATCAAGCATGATATTGTCATTCCAGTCCTCTACGTCTTCAATCAGCACTCTACTGCTTGAGCAAGCTGGAAGTGAAACATAGCTTACCGGGTCAAGCACTCGAGAGGTTCCCGAGTATCCCGAGCATGAGGACTGAGACTTCATGCCTCGGTACATATCGCCGACAACAGTGACTTGGCCGACGTAGTTGGTCTGGCCGCCGTCCTGGGTTGCGGCGTAAAGATTGCCGTTTGTGTGCACATGTCCGTCAACTGTCATGACGGCACCGTTGAAAAACTCCAAGTCTTCGTGAAAGAAAATGGCAAATTGAAACAGCGGAACTACTCTGCTCTTGAAAGTCAAAGCCAATACTGCTTCGTTGCTTTGGGCTTGGTTTCTGCCGACCGAGGTTACCGTGTAACGATATTCCTGGGTGCTTAGTCCTGAGAATGGTTCGCCAGGGGGGATCGTCGTAAAGTACGGATTCCCCGGTTCTTCTTCGACGTAAGTGACGGCCGAGTGAGAGTTTTCGAATGCATATGTCTCGCAAGCAAAATCTCCGTCTCCGACGTCTCCTTCGTCACAGGCTTCGACGCTGTCAGGAGAGGTGCCGTCGGGCCTATCGTAGTCGAGAAAGATAGCGCGAATGTCCTCAGCTCGCAGGTTCAGACCCGCTTCTGCTGCGTTGAACCCACTCGCACTGTCTCGCGAGGATTTGACCTGAGCTATCTCCGTTCGGGTCAAAGTCATATAAGCACCGATTAGGCTCATGCTGACGATGATTAGCAGCATGACGCTAAATAGGGCGATACCGGAGCAGCTTCTAAATTGTTTTTGCGTTCTCATAACTAATTAGACAAGACGTTTCTGGGGAAGTATGAGGAAGTAAGAGAAGATTCCACAACCTTCTCCTTCCAGGTGCCTCGGCCGGTAAGGGTTAAGACGACTTTCTGTAAATCTTGCCACTCTGCTGCGCTGTCTTCTTCGAGCGACGTTAACGTCGAGCCGTCCTGCATTTGTAAGGAAACCTGAAATTCTGTGACGGAGAAGGCAACCGCTTGAGGCTCGTCGAAGTCTCGGTCTACGTAAAGGAAGAGCGTTTCTTCGCCTTTCTCCACCTCGAACATGAATTCTTCCAGCATGTAAATGCTGGTTGTCTCAGCCACGTAGTCGTCTGGGATCGAAGACACGTCGAGATAATAATCGGTGCCGCCAATGTCACCTTCGCCCTCAAAGTCGACGAACTCACCGGTTTTATCAACCCGGTTATATAGGAAGATGCGTACGGTATCATCGCTCGCGTTCCGGAAGTTCGCGAACTCCTGGTGGGCCGACAAAACATTGCTAGCTATGCACTCAGGCTCACTCGCACCTGCAATTGAGACGAAAACTCTGGTGTCACCTTCACTGACATCCTGACAGAGTGTTAAAACATCGGAGAGCAAGTTTCTGCGTAACACCAATGTATCGCCGTCTTCCGCGCTGTCATAAAGCAAAAGGGAAGGGAAGGAACCTTCGAGGTTCTCTCCAGCCTGGCGGACGTTCATGGAGATAATATCCATTGAAGAGCGCAGGTTGCTGTTAACTCGCAGCCGGACAATGTCTTCGAGGTAAGCTTGACGAATAGTAAAGATATTAGCCATCGCCAAGCTCATAAAGATCGCAGTCAGGAACATGGCTACGAGCAGCTCCATTAACGTAAAGCCTGAACTGTCTGCTGCAAATTTTGGCAACCGAGTGATCATCGCGTGGTTCTGCTTCCTCCTCCAAGAGCAATCTCGATTGTCCTTAGCTCTCCGTCTTCACGTTGAATATCAAAGCTGACTGGGGTGTCGGCGAAGCCGCGCTGCGTAAAACAAACTGACCATTCAGTATCAACCAGATTAGCGCCGCGAGGCATTTCCACAAAAAGATCCGAGACCGGCGTTAAAACGGCGTCTTCCCGGCAGGAGTCGGCATATGAAGCTTCGAGTCGCAGAGAGGATGCGGGCTGTACGACAACTGAGATAGTGCGTGACATTGCCTGACCTCGAGTTAGTCGCAGGAAGTGCTCAACGGCAAACGAGGCATTGGTGAGTGGGTCGTCAAGAATTCGCATATTACTGACTACCGCGCCTGACACAATTGCGATTAGCGACAGGGCGACGATGAATTCAATCAGCGAATTACCCTTATCCGAGCTGAGAGAGCGCATTTGCTAACAGCCCCTCCAGCGTCTGCATCGTCGATGTTGTCTCCCGCTGCTGCTGGCAGAGCTGGAAGAGGAGCTCGATGATGAGGAAGCAGAACTAGAAGACGAGCTAGATGAAGAAGACGAAGAGGAGGAAGACGACGAGCTTGATGAAGAAGAACTCGAAGAACTAGACGACGATGAACTTGATGATGAGCTGGAGGAAGAAGAGCTCGACGACGAACTTGAGCTGGACCCCCCGACTGCATCGCCATGGGCTGAAGCCATTCGTGTGAAAACAGTTTCTGTTTGATAAACTTGTTGGTCCAGATAGTTTACGGTAACCGTTAAATGACGGACCTCGTCGGACGTGCAGTATTGGTCTTCTGCACAGTAAGTAACTGTTACATCAAAGTCGCGGCCGGATTCGATGGTGACGGAGCGCGCTGCATCGGACCCGCTGTCAGGCATTTGCTGAACATCTGTGTAGCGAAGGTCGTCGATAACGGTTTGCGCCGCTTCCATTCCTTCCGCTCTGATTTTCGCGTTCCAGTTTGCCCCGAGGTAGGTAACGATCGAGGTGGTGGTCATCGCTGTGATGATCGCCAGGATTCCGAGCGCTACAAGTATTTCAATGAGGGTGAAGCCGCGGTCCGGGACCACTTTGCCTTGATTTGAAATCATATTTCAGGTGCGCTGCCGACGCTGATTCTTGATCACACTTAGCCAAGGTAATAGTCGGGATCTTTCCTAATATTCTTGAATGCTTCAGGCGGCTTTCTGCGGGGTAATCAAAAATGATTTCTCGATAGCGGATAGAAATAAGTCACTGTAATTATTAGGCCAGATGCAAAAGTTGCCGTGCTTAACTGTCTGAAGCTGCCTAATTCTGTTCAGATCCAATCAAGTCTTAGCTTTCGCGGATCCAGGCCTTAAGGGCCTCTAGGCGAAGCTGGGTAAGCTCTTACCCTTGTCAATTACTAGGAAATATGTGAGCATGCCAGGCCTTGTAAGCTCTCCCGCCGATCCTTCGTATTTTCAGTAAAGTAGACCGATTTTTTGCTGCCGCTAGGGGGCCTGTGCGCCCTCGTGGCAGCAGACCGCTATGCATTAGCGTTTGTTTGTTCACGTGCCAAAACTCAGGCTGCGCACGGTGCGCGGCTTGCATTCTCATTCCCCATTTTCAGGAGCACTAATCATGCCCGTGGATCTGCAACGATTCGTAAAGCTGACCAAGTCGTCAGCAACGGTCGGGCACGCCGAGATGATCGCCGAGATCGCTCGCGGCCGACCGGACTTCTGCAACTTCGCAGGAGGCGACAATGTCAGCGATGTGTTCAGCGGTGTGGTGCAGGCCGGCCAAGGCTTCTTCGCCGGCGATACCCTGCGCATGCCGTACCCGGTGGTGCGCGGTCAGCCCGACGCGCTCGATGCCCTGCTGGAGTTCCAGGAGCGCACCGCGCGCATCAAGCTTCCCGTCGTCACCGACGAGGACGATGGCAGTGTGCTGAAGCTGCGGCGTTCGCACGGACTGATCACTCCGGGAGGGAAGTACGCGGTTGCGCTCACGCTGTGGGCGATCGCGACGGCTTACCCCGGCAGTTCGGTTCTGATCTTCCGCCGCTACTGGCCGACCTTCGCGTCGCTGGCGCGCGGCTTCGGACTGAATCCGATCTTCGTCGGTTCGATCGAGGAGTTCGACGCCCTGCCGCGCGAGCTGGCGAAGAAGATCAGCCTCGTGATCGTCAACAACCCGAGAAACCCGGACGGCTACGTCTACAGCCGCACCGAGCTTCTGCAGATCTACGGCATTTCCGAGCAGAAGTGCCCGGGCTGCATGTTCTTGGGAGATGAGGTCTATCGCCTCAATCTCTACCCCGGAGTGGAGTTCGTCAGCCTGCAGTCCGTCGTCGGCGTCGACCAGTGCGTCTCGCTGTTCAGCGGATCGAAGGGTCCCAAGATGGCAGGCGGCCGCTGGGGCACCGCTGTCGGGCCCAAGGAGCTGATCGGCTGGATGGCTGGCCAGCAGTCGGAGACGACCGGCGGAGTGGCGCTGCCGATCCAGCACCTGATCCCGCCGGCCTTGTCCGAACTGGGATGCGGAGTCGCTCGTCGGCAGATGGAGGAGTTCGTCGCTTTCCGCGATACGATCACCGCGTGGGCTGGAGAGGAGCCGGCGTACGAGGCGATCGTTCCCAAAGGGACGATCTACTACAGCGTCGACATCTCCGCGCTCATCGGCCGCACGGTGCGCATGGTCAAGATCGAGTCGGCCAAGACCCTGGCGATGATCGCGGCCAAGCACTTCGATGTCGGTGTGATGTTCAACGATCCTTCGGGTGATCCGAACTCGATTCGGATGAACCTCGCCCAGGTTCGCGACCTCGATCACCTGATTCGCGGGCTGCGTGCGCTTTCCGAGCTCGCTGCCGAGGCCGCGTGATCCCCTTGAGTATCAGCCCATGACAGGCTCGATGCTCAGATGTTCGTCTGGACCCGGCCCAGTGCCACGCTGCACTGGGCCGGTCTCCAGCCATGGTTTCTCCGCATGCGGTCTGCTGACCCCATAATTTTTCGCGCAAATTCTTGCGCTGCCCGCCTCCAGTCCCAGTCTTGGTCTTATTCCATTTTCCAGTCATGTTCTTCTTCGAAATCTGAGCCCATTGCCATTTCCCGGTGGGGATTAGGGAGCTGGAGAAGGAATGGGACTGGGACAAGGAATCAGTCTAAGACTGAGAAACGGAATAGGAGCGGGACTGGGAAAGAGAACTGGACGGGGAACAGGAGGTAGAAACAGGTCTGGGAAAAGGGGAGAAACAGGGAAGGGACGCGAAAAAGCGCAGCTGTACGCTCAAGCGCCTGCGGACCGGAATTTAGTTGCACTGAGAGAAGTAGGGCGGTCTATAATAATCGATATGAGCGATATAAAAGATCGAGTAGACGCGTTTGCCGCCAAGGGAGTAATGACTCGTGCCGAGCACGACAAATTGATTGCTGACATTCAAAGCGACGGCGTTGTCGATGAGCAGGAGTCCGAACAATTAAGTCGTATTTTCAAGCTCGTCGCTAACAACAAGCTTACGATCGTCGAGAGTGAGAAAGAAGCCAAGCTTGCGGCAAAAAAGCAGCCTCCTAAGGCCTCGCCCAAGCAGCTAGCTAAAGAGCTCGAACCTAGCGACGAAGCTGATCCTTACAAAGACTTGCGTTTTAAAAGCCGCGGGAACAGAGCAGCGGAGAGTTCACTAGCGTCTTCTGCGATAGCGGCGGACCAGGCTCCAGGCCTAACGCGCGATCAAATGGAGAAACTCAAGCAGGCGACCGCAAAGCCTGCTGAACCGCGGCAAGAAAGGAAAGCAGCACGGGAGCCTCAAGTCGACTCTCGAAGCAAGCCGGAGGCTGCGCCTGAACCACCGCCGGAGCTAGAAGCGCCGCAACCGGCGATTGCCGAGCTGCAAGAGGAGACGGTATCTCAGATGCCGCCGGAGGACAGCGAAGCAGAGCCGGCCGAAGACGAGGTCGTCACGTCCGGATCAAGTATGACGCTGGACGGCTTGATGGCATATGCGGCAAGCGACGAAGAAAGCTTCGTTCCTTACGAGTTGGAAACCGATCGAATTTTGCGAATTAATTTAAACGGCAGCACCTGGGTAAAGACGGGGGCTATGGTCGCGTACTATGGCAACGTTAATTTCGTGCGTGAGGGAATTGTCGAGCACGGTCTGGGCCGAATGGTAAGCAAGGCCGTTACTCGTGAAGGAACCAAACTGACAAAAGCAAACGGTAAGGGGCGTCTGTATTTAGCCGACCAAGGCAAGAAAGTGACCATCCTTCAGCTAAAGCGCGACAGCTTGGTGGTTAATGGCGATGACCTGCTTGCGCTGCAAAAGGGTATCAAGTGGGAAATTAAGGCGATGAAGCAATTTGCCGCTTTGATGGCCGGTGGACTGTTTAACGTTCATCTGCGCGGTATGGGGATGCTGGCTATAACCACTCACTACGATCCCTTGGTGCTCCGGGTTACTAGAACAAAGCCGGTGGCGACCGACCCCAATGCGACCGTCGCCTGGTCTGGCAGCCTCAGTCCGAAGGTCAAAGCCGACATGCAGATGAAAACACTAGTCGGCCGCGGAAGTGGGGAAACGATTCAGATGCTCTTCCAGGGTGAGGGATTCGTCGTGGTTCAGCCATACGAGGAGCGCGATCGCCAGGGTGAATAGCTTTTGATAAATCCAGACTACAGCGGTCCGCCTGAAATGCTGTTCCGCTTTGCTGTAGGGGCTTTTTTGTTTGCGGGGCTGCTCGGGGCAGCTTTCGGCTACTACGCACCAATTCCCCTGGTGTCGACCATCTTATCGGTATTAAACTTAATAAACTTCGTCATTCACGAAGTTGGGCATCCACTGTTCGGGTTTTTTGGTAGGTTTCTAACTGCCGCTGGCGGAACAATCTTCCAGCTGCTAGTGCCGCTGATATTCACCCTCGTTGCTTTTCTAGGCCGGTATCAAGTCGCTGTTTGGTTTTTCGTTTTCTGGTTCGGACAAAATTTCATTCATGTTTCGATTTACATCGCGGATGCCAGGGCCCACGAGCTAGAACTATTCACGCCCGCCATGATGAGCCAAGCGATGAGTCAGGAGGAAGTTCACAAACACCACGATTGGACATACCTGCTGACACAATTGGGTCTGCTCGATTTTGACATCCAGATATCCTGGATAGTCTATTCGCTGGGCGTTTTGATAATGTTTGGCTCAGCCTTAGGCGCCGCTTTTAAATTCGAAGCGCACATTCGCGAGTGGTGTCGGACCAAGTTCCCTCAGTTCAGTTAAGGCCCTTACTCAAGTTCATACTTTCGCACGAAAAGTTGCTGACGCAGATAAACGAAGCGCGGAGTCAGCGGTGGAAGGTTGGCTGCATCGTTGAAATCCGTGTCGTAATCCCAGTCCCTGTTTGGAGCGTTGTAGTGGGAGCCGCCGTAGACCCAGTTGCCGTTGCTGTGGCGGCAGTTGTTGAGGCTGACGAAAGAGCCGCGATACAAGAATGTGTCACCGGACCAGTTCTCATGGAAGCGCGGGTAGTTTTCAAGCCCGCCGTTATACGCACCTCCCTGGCCCCCTGCGCCCTCGACTCCTCCGGTCGTGTCGGTGCAGGCTAATATCGCTGCGTTGAAGGTCGTATTCGAAGCATTCCGGTTGCTAAGACTCTGTGTGCTTTTGTAGTCGTTCCCGTTCCAGTTTTCCGAAAGGACATTAAAAGCATCAGCGAGAATAGCGGCGGGGATTTTATTTACGCGGTTGTAGTGACCTTCGACAAACGCCGCTTGGTCCGAGACTACTGTCATCCCTCGAACCGATGGAGCGGCTACACTTGCCTGAAGTTCGTCGCCTTCAACGATACGAAATCCGTAATAGCTCTGCTGATTACCTGAGTTAGGGCCATCGACCGAGAAGTGAAATACCAATCCACCTTCAGAGTTGTCGTCCAAACCCTTTCCAAAGCCCATCAGGCTTTCAGTGTGGATGCAGTTGAGCAGAGCCTGCATGTCCACTTCAAGCAGCCGCATGTAGCCCCCTTCTCTGTTGCTGTAAAAGGAACTAGAATAACCCACGGGTCGTCCACTGATAGAGCCGGCGCAGTTGTGCAAGTCAGTAGTAGCGCTTGCGTTTACGCTATGATTGGCGTTTCTAACTTCTACGCCGGTTGGCCCGTAAGTGGTCACGGGGTTGTTTGATCCATTTAGGTGCAGCGTCAGCCGTAGATCTGCTTTATCCCAGTAAATCTGGCCTTCCGTTGGATCGAGTGCTTCGGGTTCCGGCACGGTGACGCTTTGTACGTTCATCTGCACCATGCCGTTGTATGGGTCGATATCGCTGTCGTCGACCAATGTGCGGGATGGGCAGGGGTTTATCAACTCAACGTAGCTGATTGGATCTTTAACGCGGACCGGTTTGCTCATGCACGAGTTGTCGTTTTTTCGGCCGCGATAGATTACTCCTGCGGTTGCGACTTGGCCATCTACGCTCAAGGAGTTGTTCGCATTTAAGTACAGGTCGCCGTTTGTGTGTATCGGTCCACTGAGCAGCATCGTAGGTCCGGGAAGAATTTCCAGATCCTTGTCATAAAAGGCTACGAACTGGAACAAGGGTACGAGCCTGCTTTTGAAGCGAAGTTCGAGCGAAGCTTCAACCCTGTCGTCAGGACCTATTGCATTTGATTTCACGGTGTAGCGATATTCCTGAGCGCTGAGATTCTGGTATAGTTCCCCAGGTGGAATTGTCAAAATGAGTGGATTTGAAGGATCCTCCTCCACATATGTTACAGCAGTGTGGCCGCCCACTTCGTAAGTTGCGCAAGCAAAGTCGTCCGCACCTTGGTTTCCTCCTTCGCAGGCGTTCTCCGGATCGGGGCTCGTGCCTTCCGGACGGTTGTAGCCGACAAAGATCTGCCTAATCTCTTCGGCACGGATGTTCAGACCAGCCTCTGCTGTGTAAAAGCCGGTGGAGCTGAAGCCGGAGCGCTTGTTGATCTTCCACTCGATGCTGGTCATCATCGCATAGGCGCTCACCAAGGCGAGCATCAGCGACATCATAAACAAGGTGGATATTAATATGAATCCTTGGCTGCTGCGTGCTGTGTGTGTCGTTCTCATATCAAGCCTACGTCATCAGTTCGAAAGAATGTTTCGTGGAAAGAATTTCGAGGAGAGTGAGGCGGAGATGTCCTGTCCTTTGTATTGGGTGCTCCCACTCAGAGAGATATCAATGCTTTGTATGTCGACCCAGTCTTCATTGTTTGTAAAAGCGTTTAGGACCGACGTATCCTCCATTGTTATTTGAACTTGAAAGTTCTCTATGCCGAAAATGATGTTGCGAGGTTCGGCAACATTCTGATTTACGACGAGCTGTAGAAAGTCGCCGTTCACAGATAAATCCCACTCCTCGAGTATATAGATCGCGGAAACCTGAGCGGGATAATCGTATTGCCAGTTCCCCGATTCGCGGTGAACCATCAAATCTCCGCCAAAGTCCTGCTCGCCGTCATACTTGAAAAATTCACCTTCACCGGTAGCGAGGTTAACTATGTAGGCATCCACAGCCCCACCCTCGTCATTGCGGTATGTTGACCAGCTATTGTATGAAGTCGATTGAGAAGGGTAGGTACAAGCAGGGTTACCGGCGAGCGGAGCCGATAGAAAAACCCAGCTATTTCCTGAACCGGCAGTCAGGTCCTGACAAACAACCAGCACCTCATCCAAAAGGTTGCGTCTAATGATCAACTCGTCGGGATTGGCACCGCCATCGGTCAGCAGTAGTGCAGGGAAAGTTGCCGGCAGACGCTCTCCTGACTCACGAGCATTGGCAGCAATAATATCAAGCGCACTGCGCAGGTTCTGATTTAGTTCCGTTCTGACGATGTCAACTTGATACAGGCGATGGTTCGCCAGAATCACCGAATGCGTCAGCGAGACGAGCACCAGCCCGACGACAGATGCCACCAACAGCTCAGCTATTGTCGCTCCCTTATCGCAATTTAGTGAAAACGGTTTCAACATCGTATCTCTCTTCGTCTCTATAAACCACTGAGACCCTGATATGCCTATTGTTGACACTTGAGCAAAATGACGGCTCCTCGCAGTAGTAAGTGGTAACCTCAAAGTCACGGCCATTGACGTCAATAGTTTCCGGACCTTCATCTCCGGAACTCGGCAGCGCGCTAGGGTCTTGCAGGCGCAGAAAGTCCAAGCGCTGCTTCGCGGCAGCCAGCGCTTCTGTGCGGATCTGACTACGCATATTCAGTTTCGTTTGGGTGATAAAGAAATTTGGCATGCCTGCAAGGACAATCGAAAAAATCGCCAGCGCAAACAGCACCTCCAGCAGAGAAAATCCTTTGTGGTTATGCTTCATCGATCCTCACTGCTCCACCTAAGAAAACCTCGACAGTCGATGTCTGACCTTCCTTGTCTTGCATAATCACCGTGATGTTGTTGTTTGCAATGCCTCGCGCAGAAAAACACACCTCCCAGGACGTATCCGTGAACTCCAGTTCTGACGGAAGGTTGTAAGTAAGCTCCGAATCAAAGGTCGTGGTGGCGTTGTCGCAGTTTACCCCGTAGGTGGTCGCGACCTGTGTGCTGCTGATGGCATACACGCGGTAAGCGGAAGTCGTAGCGATAGCCTTTGACCGAGCTTGCTTGAAAAAGCCGCCGAGCTGAGCTGAGCCGGTCTTAAGCGGTCGCTCCAGGTTGCGCAGGTTGTAGACGCTGATACTCATCAGCGACATCGTCATAGCGAGAACTACGATTAGTTCGACTATGCTGTAACCTCTCTCCTGCGCTCTCATCCGGACAAAACCTCAAGAAATTTATTTTCCACTAGATCTATAAATCAAGATCTGGGCCAAGTTCGGTGAGTTTGAGCACACTTGGAACAAGAAAAAACGCTAGTTCTGACTGAATCTTACCCTAGGAGCCGATTATTGTTGCCGGTGACGAATTTTGACGCGTTCAAGCAGGTGGAAACTGATTGCGAGAACTAGGAAAGTTTTTCGTAGCTGTTCTTTCTATGACTTAAACAGAATGCGCTTTCTGGTGCTCAAGTCCATTCTAAACGGTTTGATGTTGGACGGTGCTACTCAGCGCTTGGTTAGTCGAGCGCGGCTTGGGCTGTTGAAGGCACTGCAGATGTTTTCTTGAGGGTTCCCCGCTCTTATATTCGTAGCGTCAACTAAGAGCATGGGAGACCTAATTTTATGAAAGTTTCGAGACGTGATTTTTTTAAGCGGTCAGTTTTGAGCGCAATTTCAGTTCCTGCACTCGCCTTGCTCATGAAGCCGCGACCGGCTTGGGCCGAGCCGACTTCGCCTGTTTCTCCGAGCGATCCGACAGCAACAGCTCTCGGTTACGTTAGTGATGCAAGCAAGTCAGAAGCTCGTGCTGCTCGTCCTGAGGGCTCTAAACAGTTCTGTGAGAACTGCATCTTGTTCCCCAATGCTCCACATAAGATTGATGGGCATGAAGGAATGTGGGGCAAGTGCAATGTCATACAGGGCGGTTTGGTAAACGCTAAAGGCTGGTGCAAGTCTTGGGCGATGAAGCCTGGTACTTAGAGCTGTGTGGCTGCGTGCCCTTGTTGCGGCGCGCAGCCACAAATATCTCCTGTAATTGCAGCAGCTTGCTTTTAGTCTGAAGCAGGCTGCGGGCTCCTCCTGATAAGAGTTTAGGCATCGCTGTGGAAGCGGTGGTAGTATTTAAGCGTGCCGGAGGTTTGGAGATGCCGCATTCAGTAGTTAGAAAGTTATTCGAATCAATTTCGGAGCTTGAGCGCTCGGTCGATCTGGCCAAGCGGACATTTGCTTCGAGCGCCGTCGTCCGAGACGACCTCCTTGAGCGAGTTAACCAATACGACAAAGTCCTTCTAAAGCAGCGCCAGCTTGCTTCACAGCTTACGGATTGTATCGAGCGCGAAGATTGGCCTGAGGTTACGCGTCACATCCGTTTGATTAATGGGCTTTCGTCTTTGATTCACGAAGATGCCCGATCGCTAATCGCCGAAATTACTATCGATCACAATCAGGCCGGTCTCGGGAAGCCCGACCAACAGCACGACTAGTTCACTTCACCACGAAATTGACTAATCGACCCGGAAGCGACCTTTTCGCATTTGCGCGCCTCATTCAACAAATCGTCTTTACTTATATCCGGGGCTACTTCCATCTTATCCCTAAGTTTCCCGTTTACCTGAACAGCGATAGTTACTTGTTCATGCTGTACAAGTTCGGGATCGAAGTCCGGCCAGGGTTCATAGGCAATTGATTCATTGTGACCAAGACGCTGCCAGAGTTCTTCCGCGATATGCGGTGCGAAAGGGGAAAGCAGCTGAACAAACTTGCTGGCTGCGCGCAGCGGTATTTGCTCCTCCTTTGATGCCTCGTTGACAAAAGTCATCATCGCAGCAATTGCTGTATGCAGACGCAGGGCCTCGATGTCTTCGCCTACCTTCTTTATCGTTCGGTGAAGAACGCGCAGAATCGGGGTGTCAGCCTCCGGCGAGTCATCGTCTGAGACGATGGTTTGGCGCAAACTGCCGTCTTCCGCAATTAGCAGCCTCCAGGCTTTGCCGAGAAATTTGAACGACCCGCTGACGGACTTAGTGTTCCAAG
>JAUIIP010000070.1 GCA_030431555.1 bacterium | reverse complement strand
GGCCAAAAATGGAAACGGCGAGCAGCACAAACATCACTGGCCCGCCTTTAAATAAGAGTTCCAAAGCTTTACTCCGAAGCAGCGCTAAATTCCGCGTAAAGAGCTGCGCATATTACATCTTAAGCTGCACCCCCGCAAGGACCGTCAACGGCAGCCCCGGCCTTGCGCCGGCAGGGCGTCTGGCTACGACGTACTCTCGGTCGAGGATATTCTCAACCGACACAAAAAACCCAATATTTTCATTGTAGTTGTACTCTCCGAGCGCGTCGAAAACTAAGGTAGTATCAGTCTTATCTATGACACCCTGAGGCGCTCCCAATTCTGTCTTCATGCTGTCAACAAACGTTGCGTTGATAAACAGACCGAAGAGATCGTTGGTTACACCAGCGCTCGCATACACCTGATGCTCCGGCGTATATGGAACGGGGTCGCCGCTGTCGACACTGCCGAAAAAGCTGCTCTCAAAGGAATTCTTAAACTCAGAGTGCGTATAGGTATAAGTCAGTGTCGTGGGGAAAGACAGAGAACTATTGAGCAGTTCCGCAAAGTCATAGCGCGTAAGAAACTCGACGCCATATACATCCACTTCCCCGCCATTGAAAAGGTCCCCGGAACCGCTTCCACCGCTCGAAAGCGTGTCCGCACCGAGCAAATTCTCATAGTCCGTGTAGAACAAAACAACTTTGCTGAACAGCGAATCCTGCTGGAACGTGCCTCCGAGTTCGTAAGCTATGCTCTCTTCTTCTTCGGCTCCAGTACTGCCGCCCGGCCCCGGAGGAGAGAAGCCGCGGTGGATTCCGGCAAACCCGGCAAACTGCTCAGTGAAAGCATAGTGCGCTCCGATTCCGGGAATTAACTCTTCTACAGTCGAGTCGGTTCGCTGCAGCGCGCTGCCGGTTCTGTTCGGGTCATTGCTGCCGTAATCTTTCTCCTCGTAATCGATCATCTCATAGCGAAGACCCGGTGTAAGCGTAAGGTCATTCCACTTAAGAGTATCCGTTACGTAAAAAGCCCAAGCGTCCGCAGAGCCGACTCGGTTGTCCTGCGAGCCTGGTTCACCTCTGGAATCAAGAACCATCCGTCCGTTAATCATCGTATAACGATCATCGTGCTGATAACGATCAACCTCATCAGAATGAAAGCGCACTCCGACCTCGATATCATTAGTCGTGGCACCGGCATCGAAATTAAACCCAAATACTGTCTGCACGCCCATCGCTTCATACTCGCGATTATTCGCACGCACTGACAGAGCCCCGTCAGGACTGTTCGCTCCGCGCAGCCAGTCGACTTCATCAGGCCGAAGGTTTGGTTGAGACAAGATTGTGGCAATGTCCGTTCCGCCCACGCCGTCAATCTTGTACCAATTTCGCTGCGTTTTATTGTAGTAAAGGGTCGCCGTTACGTCGAAAAGGTTCGCAAATTCGCCGTAGTATGTCAGATTGTGCTGGAGGTGATCGACATCCATATTGTCAAGCTGCGAACCCGCGTAACGGCGATTCGGAGTATTTCCGAAATCTTCATCAGTCAGACCTAGATAGGTCTCGTTTGAAATCTGGTCGTAAAGCCCGCCCTTATACGTCAGAGAGTGGAAATTCTCGGCGTCTGGGTCGCTGTTTAGGCGCAGTTTGACGTTGTAATCTTCCAGTTCGTAGCCGGTATCCCCTCCCCCGTCCAAGTCCTTGAATCCGTCCGTGCGAAACTGATAGGTCTCGAGCATAATCCCGCCGTACTTCCAACTCTTTCCGCCGTACAATTGACCTTTGAGAGTGTTGTCGGTACCGAATGCAAATTTGCCGCCGACCTCTTCATCGGTTGGGATACTTCGTGAAAGCAAATTGAGCGCTCCACCGTTCGTGTAAGGTCCGTACTTAATTAAGCCCGGCCCCTTCGTAACTTCTACGCTCTCGATTCTTCCAACCGGCGGGAAGTAATATGCCGCGGGAGCCGCATAAGGCGCGGGAGCAATTAGAATGCCGTCTTCCATCAGAGTTATTTTCGCGCTGCGGTTGTTGGGCACACCTCTAAAGCCAATGTTCGGCCTAAGTCCGTAACCGTCTTCTTCCTGAATATTAACTCCAGGAACTTGGCGCAGGACTCGCGATATATCGTCCACCCCGCTCTGCGCTCGCTCCAGTTCTTCTCCACTTACGAAGTAAGCTGAGCCGGCAGCTTCAGCTGCTGCCTCCGGACTGTCGACCACCGTTATGCGCTTCACGACACGGTTCGCGCGATGCCCGGACGAAGTAGATTCAGTCTGCTCAGGCGAAGACGGGTCATTCTCTTTATCCGAATCCCGCGAAGCGTCCTGCGCAGCCACTGCGCTCGGCATGGCCGCTATCAACAGCGACAAGATAAGAAGATTGCGAATAGAATTTAAGTTGTACATTAACCGCTCAAACATGTGCGTAAATATCCTAGAATTTCCAATACTTGAGTAGCTCGGTTTATGCCAAAGCCGCTCGCCATGTCAAGCAACTAGTTTGCATATCCAGACGTCACGTGATTGCCCCATACCTTCCTTGGGTTAGCTCCAGATCTGGTAATTGTGTTTTTCGCTGCTTGCGTAAACCTGCGTTGAAGACTTGTGGCTTGTCGGCTAATTTCGGCTGATGACAAACTTCAATCCCTACCTGCTTGAAGAGAAGGAATATCCGATCGCTGTGCTGGTCGAGCGCTTTAATCAGATGCGCGCCGAGGGCAAGGATGTGGTTAATCTGACGATTGGCGATCCTCAGGACGATGCATTCGCGCTAGTGCTGACCAAATTGAAAGAAGTGATAGCCCCGGCGAGGCGCTTCGGCTATCCGCGTGGAATCGGAAGCAAGTCCTACTTAGAAGCAGTCAAGACCTGGGCTAAACACTCTTACGATATTGATATCGAACCTGACGCAGAGATAATTTCCTGCAACGGAACTAAGGAAGCTATTTTTTCTATTCCGCTCGCGTTCGACTGGTCGGACGGCAAACAAATTTTTATGCCATCCCTCTCCTACCCGGTCTACGAAGCATCGGCGAGGACGATAGGTGTTCCGCTGAAGATGCTTGCGTTGAGCGAAGAAACAAACTTTCTTCCCGACCTCGATAGCATCAGCGCAGAAGAATGGCGAAGCTGCGGCATATTTTGGCTCAACTCCCCTCACAACCCAACAACCGCCGTCGCTAATCGCGACTACTTCATTAGGCTGCTGGAGCTGGCAGACCAGCACGGTTTCGTTCTTTGTTCAGACGAATGCTACAACGAACTTTACTACGGACTAGAGAAACCCGTATCTTGCCTCGACTTCCCCGACAGTCAACGATGGCTAGTTTTTCGCTCGCTCTCAAAGCGCAGCCACATGACTGGATTTCGCTGCGGCGCAATAATCAGCAAGAACCGCGAAATAATAAAAATGCTTTCCCGGATGCGCCAAGCGATGGGTGTCGGCACTCCAAGCTTTATCCAAGAAGCAGCTCGCGAAGCCTGGCTTGATGAGAATCACTGCGTAGCGATGCGCGCGGGATATATCAAAAAGCGCGACATCATCCTTGAAGCGCTTGAGCGAAAGGGCTTTAAGATTTTCGGAGCGGATGCTGGTTTCTATTTATGGATCTCGCATCCGGCGCTAAAAACTTCAGAGGCGCTGTCGGATTGGTTTATTGAAGGCGGCATGCTCGTTACTCCTGGGACCGCATTCGGCGAGGATGGAGAAGGATTCGTGCGCATGGTTTACTGCCTCACGGACAGTGCATGTTACGATGTTGCCGCAAGAATCGAGTCTGCCCGCTCGCTGTAGGCGGCAGTCGATTTACCCTTATTAACATGCTATAAATCTTCCAGCGCGTTTGGGGACGTCAGCTAACCTTAGGAGCTGTAATGAAATCGAAAGCAGAGTTTGTTGAGTTCGTTGAATCTGTTGAAGCCAGTCAAGGATACGAGAAGCCCTTGGCCTTTGCGCTGGGATTACGGAGAAAGCGTGGAGAGAAGACACTTGATGTCTACTTTCCACACATTAACTGGCAGGCCAATTTCGGATCAGCTGCAGTTTTCTGGAGCGTCATAGAATCTAAAGAAGCCGTGAACGGCTGTCACGCGCTCAGCGTCGATAAACTAGCAGAGGCGCTCTCCATGTTCGAGCCGTATGTTAATGACGGCGGCAGCCACCCGAACATCGATATCCTCAAACAACTACACGATTCGCTTGGCAGTGAAGATGCTTCAGCGTACTCGCAGAAAGACGCAGTAGTATTTTTCCTGCACGACGGCTCGAAAGCGGTAGAGTCCGCAGAAGAAGGCTATTTCAAACTGCAGGCACTATCCCAACGCTGCGTCAAACCGCATGGTATATGTATGGACGGTGTATTCGGAGCGCTGACCAACGTTGCCTGGACGAATTTCGGTCCGATGCTTCCCGAAGACGTTGCTGCTGAGCGACTCAAAGCGATGTTTAAGGAAATCCCGCTTCAAGTCAGCCACGTCGACAAGTTTCCCTACGTAGTTGACTACACTATCCCGACTGGCGTCAGAGTAACTACCGCTCACCGCGCCCGGCTCGGTGCCTACCTCGGTGAAGGAACAACTATTATGCCGGCAGGCTACGTTAATTTTAACGCGGGTACTGAAGGAAACGTTATGGTCGAGGGTAGAATTTCTGCGGGAGTCTTCGTCGGCAGAGACAGCGACATCGGCGGCGGTGCTTCAATAATGGGAACGCTCTCCGGCGGAAACAAGGACGTTCTCTCTATTGGAGAGAAGTGTCTACTTGGAGCCAATGCTGGAGCTGGAATTTCTTTGGGATTCGGCAGCACGATTGCAGCTGGCCTCTACGTCTACGCAGGCATGCCGGTTTATATGGTTAACGCAGATAACCAGCCGGTCGATCTCGACGGAAACTTGGTAAGCGACGGAGAGAATATCGTTAAGGCTAAACAGCTTTCAGGAAAGGAAAAGCTGCTGTTTATTCAGGACTCTCGAACAGGCCGGGTCATGTGCAAGCCAAACCCGAAAACGATTGAGCTAAATCCTGCATTGCATGCAGATAACTAGAACTAGCGCCGCCTTTAATGCGGTCAGCTAAGCTAAACTGCGCAGTTGCTGCTGTGTAAATAGTTCCTGAAGTCGCCGAGCGCGGAAATTAAAAATCTTTTCGACGTCTCTCGCGACAAATAAAGCATTTACCAAGGCGCCGCCCCATGGGCTGTAGCAAACGTGATCCTGTACAAGTGTCGTGGCGTCTTGCTCTACGAACGAGTGTTCGTGAATCCAATAGTGGTATGGACCTTTGCGCTGCTCGTCCACGAAGCGAAAGGGGGGCTCCCATACAGTTATCTCGGTCTGCCAGCCAAAAGGTATGCCGTACAGCTTCAAACGATAATCAATGATCGCACCTTGCTTAATGTTCACGGGCTGCGGACTAACGATCGAAAAGTTGAGATGCTTCGGTGTCAGCGCCTCCAAATTCGCGGCATCTGAGAAAAACGCGAACACTTCATCCCGCGTACCAGGAACAACCGTAGACGCACGCACAACGTAGCTTCTGCCTTCACGACCGATAACACACGCATTATTTTCCATAATATCCGCCACTTAAACAATCCCAGCCACCAAAGCTTCCTCTGGCGATCTGTTTGAGATAAACTACATCTAACACCTTTATTGTTGATTTATTCTAACATCATTTTTGATATGGCCAAGCTAGCAGCAAAAAACTCTCCCCAGTCTCTTCGCAGCAAGTATCTGGAACTTCTTCGCCGCGGACTTTCGCAAGCGGCAGATGAACTTATCGAAGGCGCATTAGCCGGCTCGAGCTTGGAGCCCGAGCAGATTTATTTGGAAGTGCTAATGCCTGCCCAGCGTTCAATCGGTCGACTATGGGCATCCGGGGATTTGTCGGTTGCTGAGGAACACCGCGCGACTCAGATCACCCTCGCTCAGATGGATATTCTGAGAAGGGCAATGAAGCCGCTGGAGCGCAGCGGGAAGCGAGCCATAACGGCTTGTCACCCGGACGACCCGCATGCAATCCCTTGTCGCGTCGTTACTGATTTTCTTAATCGCGATGGTTGGACCGTAGACTGTATCGGATGCTGCCCGCCAGTTGAAGAATTTGTCGCGTTTGTGCATCAAAACGCTCCTGACTTGATTGCGTTCTCCGCAACCATGATAGACGGCGCTCAGGGTTTAAGAACCTACATCGAGGCGGTTAAGCGCGACAAACCGGACCTGCCGATTGTTGTCGGCGGTGCAGCATTTGCTGCCCAACCTGAGCTGCTCGACGACCTGGGCCACGACGCTTTCGCGCGAGATATTCTGGAGGCGGTACAAATTAGCCGTGAGCTCGTTGGATTGCCTAACCGCACTACAGATCTGGACACGCTCTTAACGCTTATTGGCAGAAGAATCCAAGAATTACGCGCGCGCAAAGGTCTCAGACAGCAGGACCTGGCGGAGAAAGCCCAACTTGACCGCGCCTACCTAAGCACACTTGAGCATGGGAAACAGAATCTGACGATTGGCGCCATGTTGAAGCTGGCCAATGCGCTGCATGTTGACGTAGCGGAGCTCGTAAGAGCGGATGGGCCGTCCACGATATAGTGACAGGAGCTCTGATGAGTAAAGAATTCACAACAGCGATTGTCTGGTTTCGTCGCGACTTGAGGTTGTCCGACAACCCGGCGCTAACTGCCGCGGTTAAGCGCTCAGAAACTATTCTCCCGGTTTTTATTTGGTCACCGAACGAGCATGGGAGCTGGGCACCCGGGGGTGCCAGCAAGTGGTGGCTTCACCACTCATTATCAGGGCTGGGGAAAGCTTTTGCCGAAAAAGACTGCGAGCTGCTGATTTTAGAAGGCCCGTCAGAGAAGACGATTCTCGAATTGGTTAAAAAGACTTCAGCCGATTTTGTTGTTTGGAATCGTCTCTATGAACCCGCAGCCGTCAAGCGCGACGAAAAGATCAAGAAGTCACTAAAGGAATCCGGCATAGGAGTAGAGTCATTCAACGGTTCTCTGCTGTTGGAGCCTTGGGAGAACATGAATCAGTCTGGAAAACCCTACAAGGTATTCACTCCATTCTGGAAATCTCTCGTTCAAGAATTGAAGCCGCAAAAGCCCTTGCGCGCGCCCGGCGGGATCACACAGTCCGATAAACCAAATATAAAAACACGCAAGCTCAGTGATTTATCGCTACTTCCGAAGCTAGACTGGGACGAGGGCTTTTACGAATATTGGACGCCCGGGGAAGAAGGGGGTGCAAAAGCGGTGCGCCGGTTTAAGGGTGACTGTGCCAAAGAATATTCTGACACGCGCAATAGACCGGACCTACAAGGCACCTCGCGCCTCTCCCCTCACCTGCATTTTGGAGAAATTAGTCCGCGTCAGATCTGGCACAAGCTATTTGGTGAACAGAAGCCAAAGCCGTCGAGCAAGTCCGGCGTCGAAACCTTCCTGCGAGAGATCGGCTGGAGAGAGTTCGCTCACCACCTGCTTTTCCATTTCCCAGAGACCGTTTCTGAGCCGCTGCGCCAAGAGTTCGAAGAGTTTCCCTGGAACAAGAAAAAGGATTTTCTTCGCGCTTGGCAAAAGGGCCAGACCGGCTATCCGATAGTAGACGCTGGGATGCGTGAGCTTTGGCATACCGGCTGGATGCATAACCGCGTGAGAATGATCGTAGCCTCTTTTCTCGTTAAGCATCTATTGCAGCCATGGCAGGACGGAGCACGCTGGTTCTGGGACACCTTGGTCGACGCAGACTTGGCCAACAACAGCCTAGGCTGGCAGTGGACGGCAGGCTGTGGGGCTGACGCCGCGCCCTATTTTCGCGTTTTCAACCCGATTCTGCAGGGAGAGAAGTTCGATCCCAACGGAGATTACGTTCGCAAATGGTGCCCTGAACTCGAGAAGCTGGACAACTCCTACCTCCATAAGCCGTGGGAAGCACCGAAAGAGGCACTAAGTGACGCCGGTGTTGAACTCGGGAAAACCTATCCCGAGCCGCTAGTCGACCATCAGCGCGCTAGACGCACCGCTCTTGAAGCCTACGATGAAATAAAGGACAAAAAAGCGGCTTAGCTGAGCCTTAATCGTCGCGCCGCGCCTTTTTAGCGACCACACGGGTGAAGTAATAGACAAGCGCGAGAAAGACGAGAATTCCGCCGGTCAGCATACCCAGGAAAAAGTCAGTCGACAAAATGCCGTGCCTCCGCTGTAAGGTCTGCGCAGTCAATCCGTCTATAAAGCATGATTTACCCGCTGATTTTAGCCACTAACCGCCGGTAACACAATGCAGCTATCATATCGACTTTCAGCTTTGGCCATCGCCATAACAATATGCACTGCTGCCTCGCAACCAGCCGCAGCAGAAGACAAGCAAGTATGCCTTGAGGATGTCTGCTTCGATTCCCAGACTATGCTTGGGAAGAAATCCGTACCCCTCAGGGGAATTGCCAAATTCGAGTATTTATTCTTCGATGTTTATACGCTCGCGCTCTATGCTGCGGACGAAAGCGGAGATCTGCTGGGCGCGAAGCCCAAGCAGCTCGTATTTCACTATCACCGCAAGGTAAGCCGCGCTCAGATGATAGAAGGTGCGGACAAGAATCTTGCTTCGAACCCAGACGTATCCAAGACCGCATATAATGCCGAACTCGCTAAAATTAATTCTTGGTACACCGATGTGCAACCCGATGACAGATATACACTGACGTTCATCCCTGGCAGCGGCCTTTCACTAAGTAAAAATGGGAATTTATTGGGAACGGTTGCCGGCGATCGCTTTGCGAATGACTATTTGGGAATTTGGCTTTCAGACTATCCCTTAAGCCGAGACCTGCGAGACCGCCTGCTGCGCAGACCCTAGACGTTCTCTGAGAACTTTATGTAACGCGAGCAATGCAGGTGTAGCTAAGAGCCACATCAACGCAACTATCGATAAACTGTATTTGACATCGATTAGCTCAATTGCGCCGATACCTGCGCCGGCCCAGTAGCTGAGCGGTCCTCCAAGCGCGCCAAGTATCGCCGCTGTCCGGTAACGCTCATGCATCCAGGCAAGTGATTGCCCGAATAGCGTAGCAAAGTTCACCCAAAGCGCCGACATCCAAAGCGGGTAATACCATGGAGTCAACATGAACTCCGGAAAGCTAAACGCACCCAACACAACGCCGAGCGAGTCATAAAACGTCCCAGCAAATGCAACTAAAAGCAGAAACGTCGCGTCTGCACGCCAGCGGTGGGACCAATCAAGCTGCGCCAATGCGAAAACCAACACTAGCCCGGGGCCTAAGTATAAGTAGCCGGCAGCGGCCCCCCAGACGCACGCAAACCAGCCGACCTGAAAGCAAAGGAAATTAACAACAGCCCTCATACGAACAGCCGTGAGCTCTCACCGGCACGACGCAGAACCAAATGTGAGTTACCCAAGACTTGCGTGGCAAAGGCAGCCTCGCAGTAACAGAGGTAATAGTCCCACATTCGAAAGAATCGCCTATCGAAACCATGCGAGGACAAATCATCTTTCTCGCGCCGCAGATTATCTCTCCATGCCGCGAGCGTAGGCGCATAGTGCAAACCAATTTCTTCAATATCCGCCAGCATCAGCTCACTCGCATTGTTCAGAGCTTTCTCGATTCGCTCCAGGGAGGGAATCGTAGAGCCCGGGAAAATATACTGCTGAAGCCAGTCATAGCCCCGTCTTGCGTGCTCGTAACGCTCCTCAGGAATGGTAATCGTTTGAATTACGGCAAGTCCGCCAGCCTTCAAAAGACGATCACAGGTACCGAAAAAGGTCTCAAAATACTCATGACCAACCGCTTCGAGCATTTCGACTGAGATGATCTTATCGAACTGACCCTCCACATCCCGGTAGTCACACAGCAGCACCGCTACTTTATCCTCCAGGCCGGCCTTGATGACGGCATCACGCGCAAATGCAAACTGCTCCTCAGACAAGGTGACACTGGTTACTCGGCATCCATAACGTCTCGCAGCTTCAATCGCCAAGGTGCCCCAGCCGGTACCAATCTCCAGCACGTGGTCATCGGAACTAAGTTGAGCTTTTTCAAAAATCTTTTGTAGTTTGGCGTGCTGTGCCTGCTCTAAGCCCTGCTCTTGATGCTCAAAGAAAGCACAAGAATACATCATCGTTTTACCAAGCATCCTGGTAAAAAGTTCATTGCCTAAGTCGTAGTGAGCGTGGATATTTTCTCGGCTTCCTTCCCTCGTGTTTCTCCGGAGACGATGCTTTAGTTCTATCAACTTAACGCCCAACAGGGAAAAAGCGGAACGCCTCGAATTAACCAGCTCTAGATTCCTTGCAAAAAACTTTAGAACTTCCGTCAGATCAGAAGAGTCGACCACGCCCTCAGCGTAACACTCTCCAAGCGCGATATCACCTCGAGCTGCAAGTTGTGAAAAAAATTTGTGAGAGTGTATATACAGCACGGGACGACTAATCGCCTCCTGCCCCCCGACACGACAGCTTGTCCCATCGGGGTACACTACCTCGATCGAGCCTCCCGCAGCATCGTTCAAGAATTCGTCGAAGAAGCGCTTACCCAGGCGTGCGAGCAGGCTGGGTCGCTCATACTCGATTGTCTTGGCATGAGTCGGTAGAGGTTTGGCTTGTACTGTCATACTTTTCCCATAATATAGTTTGGCCGCCTCCCAGGTTATTCGCGGCAATGTCAGTGCCGCACCTAAAGGGTAGCGGCAAGCCGTTTTCAACAAGGCTGAACGAGTCATTGGAGCAATCTTTCCGAACACGTTTGAATGAAAAACAACCTCGCCATCCTTCTCCAAGTCCAAAGAGATATGCAGTCGCTCCTCAGAACGTTTCGTAGATAGGCAGTATTTCCCGTCTAGGTCATAGAAAGGAGACACATAAAAACTTTTGTCCTGCTTTTTAACATTGCGCTTACTTCCGCTGCTCGTCTCCACAGCATCGAAGACATATATATGTCGCTCTCCGAAGGTATTATTAACCTCAAGCACAACTGCCAGCTCAGCTCCGTTGGAGTTAAAGCAGTAGTAGAATGTCGCGGGATTGAAAGTCGGAGCCAGAAATCGCGGTGTCGTCACGCACTCAACTCTTGCGACTTCGGAGGCATATGACTTGCCCCTAAGCTGAGTCTTGATTCGCTCCTTCAGAGGCTCACTTTCCCTGCCGGACAAATAATCTCTATCGAATAATGAAAAGAGTCTGCGTCGATTGTGGCCGAAAACTCCCAAGTCGCGATCGAGGTGCGGCAGTTCGTCGATGTCAAAAATAAACATGTATATTGGATAACGGAACGTATGTCTTACCGGAGTCATCCTGCTGTGCGACGTATAACCATGGAGTATTCTCGAATTCATAGCGAAACTCCAAACCGCCTTCCGACCTCCGCACCCGCACGTACTGCGTCCTCATGAAACCCGTAACCAAAGTAACTCCCGCAAAAGTATGTACGGTTAACACCATTGAGAGCGGGCAGCTCCCGCTGTGTTTTCAATGATTCGACAGAGAACGACGGGTGAGAGTAGTTGAATTCACGAACGACTTTAGATGGATCAATTCTATCTGTGCGGTTTAGGGTCACACAATACTCGCGGCTGCAGTTGAGACCCTGAAGCCTATTCATATGGTAAGTCACCCTAACTGGTGTGTCTGAATTCTCCGTTTTCTCCCTCACATAATTCCAAGAAGCCCATACACGTCTATTCTGCGGAAGCATCGCTTCATCCCAGTGCAAAACGGTGTGATTATTTTCGTAACGCCAGCCTCCAAGCAAACGCTGCTCCTGCGGAGAAGGATCGCTCAAAACTCGTAGAGCCGAATCTGCGTGCAGGGCAACCACCGCATAATCAAATGAAGCCAGTTCGCCGCTCTTCGCTCGTATAACAACCGCATCTTTGCTGCGCTTGATAGACTCTATCGGAGTTGAAAGCGAAACTTTGCCCGGGAACTTCTGCCGGAATGCCTTAACATAAGAATGGCTTCCACCAACTACGGTTTGCCAGCGAGGCCGATTAAAGACCTTCAATAAACCATGGTTATCAAAAAACCTGAGCAGCATCTCGGCCGAAAAGGACAAAACGGATTTCTGCGGAGCAGACCAAATTGCGCCGGCCATTGGC
This sequence comes from bacterium, assembly GCA_030431555.1. GTDB lineage: Bacteria > Bdellovibrionota_C > UBA2361 > SZUA-149 > JAGRAN01 > JAGRAN01. Next base: position 1,566 of record JAUIIP010000070.1, on the reverse strand, counting down.
ACTAAGAAGTCGTCTACTAGCTGCTGCGAGAAATTATGGTTGCGCACGTATTGCTCGACCGAGGAGCCGTTTAGTGAACCGTTTCTCAACGCTTTATTGGAAACGGTGGCGAATCGGTAAACTTCGCGCAGAAAATTGTAAAAGGCGGGACGCACAGCATTGGAACGATCGGCAAACATTCCGTTGAGATTCGTGCCGGCGTATTCAAACTTAGAAACTGCATTGTGATACCCAAACGACATGCAGCTCCAACGAACAGGCACCTCCAGTTCTCTGAGGAAACTGTGCAGCAGCGGATAAGTTTGATCGTTTAGTACGATAAAACCAGTGTCCACTGCCGTGCCTTCATCGGGACCCGAGTCGAGAGTTACCGTACTGGTGTGGCCGCCGAGATAGTCCGCAGATTCGAAAATGCTCACGTTGTGCCTGCGCGAGAGTAAATGCGCCGCCACTATGCCCGCCACTCCGCCGCCGACGACTGCTATGTTCATACGCTCCTGCGTTTGCATCACAGCCTACCTTTGGAAAACAGATAATGAGACACGAACCACTCATCTCCTCCCCGATAAGCGAAGAGCTCCGCACATGCCATAAAGAATATCCGCCAACGGTTAATCCAAACGCTGACCTCTTCTTTCGGATAGGTAGCTTCAAATACCGCACGCACTTCGTCCCGCTTCTCATCGAGCTTGCTTAGCCAGGCCTCCGCAGTAAGAGCATAATGTGAACCTTTAACCGCCCACTGGTTTTCAAGCCTAAGATCATCCTGAAACTCACTGAAAAGCTGCTGGGACGGCATCATTCCACCCGTAAAGAAATAGCGCCCCATCCAGTTCGTCGGACCTTCCGACTCAAAAAGATAAGGATACTGCTTATGGCAGAAGATGTGGACGAATAGCTTACCATCGTCCTTTAGCCACGAAGCTATCATGCGAAAAAGTTGGCGGTAGTTGCGAAGGTGTTCAAACATCTCTACCGAAACGATCCTGTCGTAACTCGACTGGGGTGAAAACTTGGAAATATCGCAGGTAACAACATTTAGATTACGAATACCGCGTTCCAACGCAGTCTTCTCGATGTACTCACGCTGAGTTCTGGAGTTGGAAACTGCGGTAATTTGACTTCCGGGATAGCGCTGGGCCGCCCAAAGTGAAAACGAGCCCCAGCCGCACCCGAGGTCGAGAACATTCATTCCATCTCGCAGCTCTGCACGCTCGGATATCTGCTCCAATGACAAACGCTCTGCTTCATCAAGGATCTGCGTACCTTCCGGCCAATAACAGGCACTGTATTTTTTGTGCTCTCCTAAGACGAAGTCGTAAAACTCCGTCGGAACTTCATAGTGCTGCTGATTCGCGTCCTCTTGGTGCACAACAAGCGGAGAGCTGTTTAGATTCTGAGCGAAGCGTTTGTTCCTTGCGCCGGCACGCGGACCAAACCACTCCAAGAGCAATCGATATTTGAGCAGTGAGCGTATTCCAAATCGAATGATGCCGTCGGACAGCGCACCTTTCTCTGCTAAAGCAATTGCGTAACTCATGATGCCTCCGTACTCGGGAACCAGGG
>JAUIIP010000069.1 GCA_030431555.1 bacterium | reverse complement strand
GGCGCTAGATTCTGGACAAATCGCCTGAGCCTGATGGTAACTGCATCGGCGCTTATTGGGGGACTCAGTGGGTATATCGGCTCATCTGCTTCGGCACTGCTGCCTCGGCTGCCTGCCGGTGCAGTGATTGTTCTGGTAGCGGGGGCAATCTTCTTTATCAGCTTTTTTTTCGCACCTGAGCGAGGTGTGCTTTCAGTCCTGTTTTCCCACCTGGGTCTTAAGCGGCGGGTTGCTAAAGACCATTTTTTGCGCGGTCTGTATGAGCTTTGTGAGCAGCGCGGGCTAAGCCTTGGAATGGATTGTGAACCCGTAAGGCTGGACAAGCTTCCGTTGTGGGAAACTTGGCCATGGTGGACCAGGCGCTTAATGCTAGCGCGAATGCGGCGGATGGAATTGCTGGATGCCGTCAATACCGGCGGAGTATGGTCGGCTAAGTTTCTTCCTGCCGGACTGAGAGCTGCGGAGCGTCTTGTGCGGAATCATCGGCTTTGGGAGGAGTATTTACTCAACTTCGCCGACATCCCAATTTCTCATGTCGACTACTCGGCTGACTTAGCAGAGCACGTGCTATCGCCCGAAATTGTAGCCCGGTTAGAAAAGAGCCTTAAGCAAAGACTTGGCTCGCTCCCGGGTGAGCCGCCGCGCAGCGTGCATCCACTAGGGGAGGGTGCTTAGCATGGATTTTGCCCAGTTCCTTTCGCTCGATGTGCCGCCGCTGTTTTCGGCGCTGTTTTGCGCCGTATCCTGTGCACTTCTAGGCAATTATCTGGTGCTAAGGCGACTTAGCCTAATGGGTGATGCAATATCGCATTCCGTCCTTCCTGGAATCGTCGCGGCGTTTCTACTTACATCTAGCCGCAGCGATCTTCCGGTGTTTCTCGGCGCGGCCGCCGCAGGAATCCTCAGTGCGGCAATCATTGAGGTCGTCAGGCGTTACGGCAATGTGGAAACCGGTGCCGCTATGGGAGTTGTATTTTCGATATTCTTTGCGCTTGGAGTTGTGTTGATTGAACAGGCCGCTGCGCGCAGCATCGATCTCGACGCCGACTGCCTGCTGCATGGTCAGCTTGAGAGCATATTCTGGTACCCTCCTGCGGAAATGTCTGCACTGCTGAGCCTGAAAACTCTCAAGCTTTTACCGTCCGAAGTTATCACCAGCTTCGCGGTTTTTTGCGCAGTGCTTTTGTTTGTTGCTTTGTTTTACAAGGAACTCAAGCTGGCGGCTTTTGATCCGGCTTTGGCTAATGCGCTTGGTTTTAGTTCTAACCTGATGCACCAGTTGCTGATGTTTATGGTTGCATGCGCAGTCGTCGCCTCGTTTAAGGTCGTCGGGTCGATCTTGGTAATTGCGATGATAATTTGTCCCGCCGCAGCGGCTAGGATGTGGACCGACAGCTTGAGAGTCCAGTTGAAGTTGAGCGCGCTCATTGCCGCGCTCTCCTGCGTAATGGGGTATATCCTCGGAGCATTTGGACCATTCTGGGTTGGCTACTCAAGCTCAGTCAGTGCAGCCGGGATGATTGCCGTCTCTTCGGGGATTCTGCTTGCCGCCTCAATCCTGTTTGCGCCTAAGCATGGCTACGTTGCCCGGACTCTTCGTCAGCGAAGGCTGTCACTGCGCGTTCGGTCGGAAGATTTCCTTGCTCTGCTGTTTAGATTTGAGGAGACGCGTGCAGGTGATCAATCTGGCGGTGTAGCTGAGGAAATTCTCTTCTCGGGATTCGGCGCCGATTCGTTAAATATAAACGCATTAAACGCGCTTATCGATGAGAAGAAGGTCGAGCGCCGAGGCGCAGTCCTTAAACTTACGGAGCTGGGGCGCGAATTGGCTGCGGGTATCGTGCGTACACATCGGCTCTGGGAGAGTTATCTGGTCGAACGAGTCGGATTGCAGCCCGACCATGTTCACGATACGGCGGAGCGCCTTGAGCACGTGACTGCGGAGAAGCTTGCAAGGCGTATCTCTGAGAACCAAGGCCAGCCCCAACTAGATCCTCACGGCAAGAAAATCCCTTAAGCTGCAAATTCCTTGCGCTCGCACGTGCGCGAGGTATGATCATGCTCATACTACGTGAGCGGCAGCCTTCCTAGGTTACTCGAGTCCGTCGATTGAAACAGAAAAGGCTTATGCACAGAAGAAAGTTTTTGGGCTACGGAGGAGCGGCAGTTGCCGCAGCCGCGCTGGATCTAAGTTTGGTGCTGCCGGCATGGGCTAGGGCCGGAAATGGTACAAAGCTCGGAAACCGCCAGCCTCGTAGTCGCTATGATTTGAGCATCGGCTACCAGGACTTTAAGGTGGATGGCAAACTAGGTCGAGCGACTGCAGTGAATGGCAGCGTGCCTGGCCCGCTTGTTCGTCTCAGAGAAGGTGACTACGTCAATTTAAACGTAACAAATCTGCTTGATGCGGACTCGTCGATTCACTGGCACGGCATGCTTGTTCCCTTTCCAATGGATGGAGTGCCCGGTGTTACTTTTGCAGGCATTCCTCCCGGAGATACCTACCACTACGAGTACCGGGTGAAGCAAGCCGGGACATACTGGTATCACAGTCACTCGAAATTTCAGGAACAGACGGGAACCTATGGGCCGCTGATCATTGATCCGAAGGATGCGGACCCTTTCAGTTACGATCGGGAATTTGTAATCGTTCTCTCTGACTGGTCGTTTGAGGATCCTGACGCCATTTTTAACAATATTAATCTGGAAGGCCATTACTATAACTTTCAGCGCCGCACGTTTTGGGACTTCTTAGATGATGTTTCGGATCGAGGGCTGATGCCGACTATGCGTGAGCGCATGGCCTGGGGGCGAATGCGAATGAGCCCGGTTGATTTGGCAGATGTTACGGGTGCGACTTACACCTATCTTCTTAACGGACACTCTCCGGATATGAACTGGGAAGGTATTTTCAAGCCGGGCGAGACTTTGAGACTGCGTTTTATTAATGCCTCGGCGATGACCGTTTACGACGTGCGAATTCCGGGAATGGATATGAGCGTGGTGGCCGCCGACGGTAAAAATGTAAAACCCGTCGATGTTCATGAGTTTCGTATCGGTGTAGCAGAAACTTACGATGTTTTGGTTAAACCAGGTGAGCAGGCTTACACGATCTTTGCCGAATCGCTCGACCGCAGCGGTTACACGCGGGGTACGCTAGCGCCGCAGCCTGGGATGAAAGCTGCAGTTCCAAACTTACGCGAGCGTCCTGTTAGAACTCTCGACGACATTGGTATGGGGATGATGGACGATTCGATCTTCGGTGGTCATGGTTCCCATAAAATGGAGGGGATGGATCATAAGGGTCACAAACATCATATGCAGGATCCGAACATCCCCGGGCCGAACGGGCCTAAGCCTTTCATGGAGGAAAAGGGCGCACCTGGAATTGCAATGGTCGCGATGAACCCGAAAGATCGACTTTCCGAGCCCGGAATTGGTCTCGGCAAGGATGGTTGGAAGGTGCTTACCTACCGTGACCTGATCTCAGTCGAGCCGCAGGAATATGCCGCCACTCCGGACCGTGAGATGACTATTAACCTCACTGCAAACATGGACAGATACATGTTTTCCTTGGACGGGAAGTTGTTTAGCGAGCACGAGGGGCCGTATTTATTCAAGCACAACGAACGTCTTCGGCTGTATATGGTCAATCACACAATGATGGACCACCCGATGCATCTTCACGGCATGTGGATGCAGCTAGAGAACGGTGCGCCTGCGCTGCCATTCAAGCATACTATTCTTGTTAAGCCGGGCGAGAAGCTGTCTGCGCTGATTACTCCCGTAGAGAAGGGCGATTGGGCATTCCACTGTCATCTGCTTTATCACATGGAAGGCGGAATGTTTCAGGTGGTGAGGGTCGCATGAGGTATTTTAGCGCTCGCCTGCAATTCTTATTAGCAGCGCCGATACTGTGTCTACTCGCACTTCCTTTGGCTGCGTATGCAGAGCATCCGAGGGCAGAACGCAAAGATATTCCCGATTCTCAGATAACAGCGCCGCGCCCTGCGAACTACAATTCCCCACCAGCTCCACCGGAAGCAGGTACGCAAATTCGCAAATACGCAATTGATGAACCCGGCAAAGGTGCGTCGAATTTCGGCATGATGCCAATGCGGGATGATGCGGTCTTCTACAAATTCATGGCCGACCGATTGGAGTATCGCAATTTTGAAGGCGAGGAGGTTTTCCTCTGGGATGTTACCGCATGGGTCGGGGATGATTACAATAAGCTCTATCTAGAGAGCGAAGGCGAGCATGTCCTCGACGACAAAACCGAAAGTGCGGATGTTCAATTGTTGTATACGCGCTCCGTTTCATCTTTTTGGAATTTGCAGGGCGGTGTCAGATACGATATCCGGCCGGCTCCGGAGCGCTTCTTTGCTGTGCTTGGAGTGGAAGGATTAGCGCCGCAGTGGATTGAGGTTGAGGGAAATCTTTATCTTAGCGAAGATGCGGACGTCTCGGCGGACCTTGAGCTCGAATATGACCTGCTGCTGAGTCAGCGTCTGATTTTTCAACCCAGGATGGAACTGGCCGCTGCTGTTCAAGATGTCAAACAATACGGCGTAGGCAGTGGACTCAACAGCTTAGAGCTTGGCGCTCGGCTACGCTACGAAATCACCCGCGAATTTGCGCCCTACATCGGGCTTTCGTGGGGCCGTAAAGTCGGGGAGACTGCAAATTTGGCGCAGGAAGAGGGCGAGGAAATCAGCAAGTTGTTTTGGCTCGCAGGCGTAAAACTCTGGTTCTAAATCCGTCCGGGTCCCCGGTAGAAGCACTTTGCCATCCGGCTGCCTCCTGCTATCTTTTTATCCGGTTTCAATCGTACTTTAGGAGGAGCGGCATTGGATACGATTCAAGCGATTCGTGAGCGCAGAGCTGTAAAACAGTTTGACCCCGAACATAGCCTTAGCGAGGAAGAGAAGCTACAACTCCTAGAGACGGCGATTCAAGCGCCGACGGCGTTTAATATTCAGCATTGGCGCTTCGTTGTCGTCGAAGATAAGGAGCTGCGCCAGAAGATTCGCGAAGTAAGTTGGAACCAGGCTCAGGTAACTGATAGCTCGATGTTCATTATTCTCTGCGCTGATACTGCGGCTTGGAAGAAGAATCCTGAGCGCTACTGGAGAAACGCCCCGCAGGAAGTTCAAGATTTCATGCTGCCGGCTATTCATGATTACTACGACGGCAAGCCGCAAGTGCAGCGAGACGAGGCGATGCGCTCCTGCGGTATTGTCGCACAGACGTTGATGTTAGCCGCCAAAACGATGGGGTATGACTCTTGTCCGATGGACGGCTTTGATTTTGATGCGGTCGGCAAATTAATCAATTTGCCGGATGACCATGTCATTGCAATGTACGTCGCAATCGGCAAAGGCACCAAGCCGGCACGCGAGAAGGGCGGGCAGCTCCCGCTTGAGGAAGTTGTGATAAAAGACAGCTTCAACTAATGGTTGCGTAGATGGCATTGTCGCTCGGCGTCTTTCTCGCAATTCATCCTTGAATTACTCCGAGGTTGGTCGTCCTACTCTCTGAGGCTTGTCACCCTTCTTAGGCGCGCACCAGCGAAAGGAATCGCGGCAGCGCAGCATATCCGCGCGGTATCCTTCAGGGCAGATAGTCTTTCGAAGCGTCGGGGCAGTGCTTAGTAGATACTTCCCCTCGCGCATTCTATTCACCGATGCCATGCAGCAGCTCTTACTCTGTGCTTTTTCGCAGTGCTGCTCCAGTTCGCTGTAGTCGGGCTTAACCGTCGTAGTAGACGGTGCGTCGGCAAATGCGGGCAGGGGGCTAAGCAAAAGAGTCAATAGAAGTATCTCGCGCATGGAATTATTTTAGCAGACATGCTGGGTATGTGTCTCAGGAGGTTGAGAGCGAATGGACCGGCGCGACTGGGTGCTATTGTCGCTCGGCCTCATTCTCGCAATTCATCCATGAATTGCTCCGAGGTTGGTCCTGCTCCGGCCATCCCTGGCCTCCACGACGGACCAAATCCGGCCAAGCGATAATAGCACCCCCGTCGCGCTTGAACGTGCGTCTGCACTTCATTGTTAAACACTTCCTCGGGCTATTCCTTACGGCAGGTGCAGTGCAAGAGCCTGGGCAATGCACGGGAAAGTTTCATGGATAGGTGCAGGGTAACGGTAAGAGCGAGGCTCGAACTTTTGCGAGGGTGGGGAGATTATCGGTAGGCCGGCGAGAATGAGGCCGACTGATAATCTCTCCGACCTCGCGATACAAAAGAGTATCGTATTTAGGAATGCCCTGGGTGAGACTCGAACTCACACGTCTCGCGACACACGGCCCTCAACCGTGCCTGTCTACCAATTCCAGCACCAGGGCAAAAAAGGGGCTGTCTGCTGCTAAGTTACTCCGTTGCGCTCGGCGCAGCAGCGGGCGCTTCAGCAGGAGCCGCGGCTTGAGCGGGCGCTGCCGCTTCGGCTGGAGCTTCTGCCGGAACAGCTGCTTCCTCGGCAGGCGCTGCTTCGGTGTTAACATCAGTCGCAGTTTCTTTCGGCGCGTCTGCAGTTGCTGGAGCTGAAGCAGGAGCGGCGGCCGGGGCGTCTTGGAACAAGCTTCCTTCGTCGCTTACTTGGTGCTGTGCATTCAGCGCCAAAAAGATCGAAGTCGCCATAAACAAGAATGCCAAACCGGTAGTCACTCGAGTAAGCAGGTTATCGGCGCCGCTTGCGCCAAATACTGTTTGGCTGCCGCCGCCGAAAGTTGCACCCATATCGGCACCCTTGCCTTGCTGCAGCAGGACTACTCCTACGAGCAGGACACAAATAAAGACGTGGGCGGCGGTAACAAGTGAAACTAACAACTTCCTTCCTCCAGTTTTCTGCATTCCCCGACTAAAACTAGCTCAGGGGCTGCGCACGGATGGATAACCTTATCCAAATTCCGACCGCGCGCAAGGGCTAAGGCGATTTTTATTAGGCTCCGAGGCCGTTTACAATCAACTTATAGAAAGTTTCGGGGTCCAGGCTGGCGCCTCCCGGCAGTCCGCCGCAGACATCTTCCTGCTGACAAAGCACTGAAATATTGTCGGGATTCGTTGAGCCGCCGTAAACGATGCGGACCTGTGCACCCGAATCTGCGTAGAGTTCCTGCAGCTCAGCGCGAATCAAGCGATGGACGTCCCGGGCGATTTCCGGGGTTGCCGCTAGGCCGGTCCCAATCGCCCAGACGGGTTCATAGGCGATATTGAGCAGCTTGCAGTCCTCGGCGCTGAGCGAAGAGAGCGAGGTGCGCAGGGACTGTTTTACGACCTGCTCGGTTTTCCCGGCGCGGTACTGTTCTTCAGTTTCGCCGACGCAGACTACCGCAGCAAGGCCGTTGTCGATTGCCGCTTTGGCGCGAAGCGCGACGTGTTCGTCGTCTTCGCCGTAATATTGCCGACGCTCGGAATGACCAATCAGAGAAAAGCGCGCTCCAGCGTCGCTAAGCATCTGCGCCGAAACTTCAGCGGTATGGGCGCCTTTTTCTAACCAGTGCACGTTTTGAACACCAACGGCTAGTCTGTCTGAATTCTTTCCGCTGTAGCCGGCAAGAGCATCCTTAACAGTGTCGAGACAGGTGAGTGGCACGCTTAGCCAAATATCTGCGTCGAGTTCAGGGCCCGAGCTGAGGAGCTCGCAAAACTTATCGCAATAGCTCTGCGCATCGGCGCGAAGCTTGTTCATTTTCCAGTTGCCGACGAACAGCGGGCGAATTGACATATTGGACTACCTCAAAAAAAAGCGGACAGCACCCGCGGGGGCGATGTCCGCTGAAAAAATCAACAAACTAACTAGCTGCAGATCAGCTTCATCACATCGTTCATGCGATTAGAGAAGCCCATCTCGTTGTCGTACCAGCTAAGGACCTTCACCATCTTCTTGCCGAGCACCATGGTGCTGAGCAAGTCGACAGTTGATGAAGCCGCCGAGCCGTTATAGTCGATGCTGACAAGCGGCTCGTCGCTAACAGCTAAAACGCCCTTTAGTGTGCCGTTTGCGGCTGTGGTTAGGGCACGGTTAACGTCTTCTGCAGTGACGTCCTGCTCAAGTTCACAGACCAGGTCTACTACTGAAACGTTAGCGGTCGGTACGCGAATTGCCATGCCGTCGAACTTGCCTTTCAGTTCCGGAATGACAAGCGCTACAGCTTTAGCTGCTCCGGTAGTGGTTGGAATCATCGACATCCCGGCAGCTCGCGCACGACGCAAGTCTTTGTGTGGAAGGTCAAGAATCGCTTGGTCGTTGGTGTAAGCGTGGATAGTTGTAATCAAACCGCGGTTGATACCGAAGTTCTCGAGCAGCACCTTGGCAACCGGTGCTAGGCAGTTAGTCGTGCAAGAGCCGTTTGAAATTACATGGTGCGAGCTCTTGTCGAACTTATCGTCGTTGACTCCCATTACGACAGTGTAGTCGGCGTCAGGCGACGGGGCCGAAATAACGACTTTGCTAGCACCTGCGTCGATATGCATTGCAGCCTGCTCGCGCTTGCGGAAAATCCCGGTACATTCGAGAACGACGTCGACGCCAAGCTCTTTCCAAGGGAGTTTGCTTGGATCGCGCTCAGAGAGCACTTTCACGTCTTTGCCGTTAACCTTTATTGCTCCGTCTGCTGCTTCAACGCTGCCGGGGAAATGGCCGTGGACAGAGTCATACTTCAGCAGGTGGGCCAGCGTCGGCGCATCTGTCAGGTCATTTACGGCGACCAGCTCGAGATCTTTGTCCTGCAGACCGGCACGAACTACGTTGCGTCCGATGCGTCCGAAGCCATTGATGGCGAATTTTATGCTCATATTTTCCTTTACTCCTTGTTTCCCGACCTAAAAATTCTTAACGTGCCGTTTAGCGGACTGATTGGCGGAGAACCCGCCAGCGTGTAGATTTTGGGGACCCGATATATCACAATTCGCGGGATCCTAAAAATACACGGTTATTTTGCTCGCGAATTTTCTATCTTAGTTGAATCAGTAATTACGGTTCCTTAGCAATGACTTCAGTTCTTCCCATACCTACATTTGTGATTCCGCTGTTCGCTCAGGCCGATGTGCCGGAGATTTTAACCCCTGAGGCAATAGGGCCGAGCGAGGGCCACACCGTCATGCAGCTCGTGCTTGGCTCCGGTCCGGTCGTTCAGGGTGTGTTGATTCTACTGGTAATTATGTCGGTTGTTACTTGGGGCATCGTTTTTACCAAGAGCTTCCAGGTAAAGAAGGCCAAACGGCAAACTGAAAAGTTCTCTGACGTGTTTTGGAGCAGCAGAAACCTTGCTCAAATCAGCGAGATTAGCAGCAAGATGAGTTCCAGCCCGGTGGCGACTGTATTTAGCGCCGGCCACCGTGAACTAAACCAGATCTTAAAGCCAAGTACGAGGAAGTAAATAGGCTCGAGAACGGTACTACGTTCTTGGCAACTACTGCCTCTGCTGCGCCGTTTATTGGTTTGTTCGGAACGGTTTGGGGAATCATGAATGCCTTCATTGGACTTAGTCACGTTAAGACTTCTTCAATTCAGGCAGTCGCCCCCGGTATCTCAGAAGCCTTGATTGCGACTGCAATCGGCTTAGCGGCGGCAATTCCGGCAGCTATCGCCTACAACTACTTTATGCAGCAGGTCCGCATTCTTTCGCGCAGTATGGACATGTTTTCTGCTGAGTTTCTTAATATCGCGCGCAGGCATTTCCTTAAGTAAGGGCAGCGATGGCATTTGATGACGCGGATTTAAACAGCGGAGCAATCTCCAATATCAACGTGACGCCCTTGGTGGACGTGATGTTAGTGCTGTTGATCATTTTTATGGTGACTGCCCCGATTTTACAGCAGGGTGTTGAACTCGAGCTTCCTAAAGAAACCATTGCTCCGATTGAGGGCAAGGACGAGCAGATTGTTGTTTCGGTTGACCAGGAAGGAAAGGTTTATATCGGCGCTGGAAACGCTGTTGAAGTTAAGGACCTGGGTAATCGTCTGAAAGATATCCTCGCGGTTAGGGAGGACAAGCGAGTATTTATCAAGGCAGATAGACGAGTCTCTTACGGCGAAGTTATGGCTGTCATGGGAACTCTTCGCCGCTCAGGTATATACAAGGTCGGGCTTATTACTGAGCCTTCGTAGAGTTTAATGTTTAGACGCCGCAACGAGAATCTGCCGTATACGATCGGGATTTTGCTCTCGCTGTTCGTGCATATTGCCGGAATCGTCGTCTCGATCGTAGTTCTCGAGAGCAGGAGAGCTGAAGCCTCTCTGGCACCGCAGGTATTTACGGTCACGCTTGAGGGCGGCGAAAAGCTTGGTGGAATCAGCCAGGTTCCAAAATCCAGTGAGAAACAAAAGGTCCTGCCGGATGTTCCGAACGAAGCGTCGGTGCCTGAGTCGGAACCGGAGCCGGAGCCTGAGCAGGCTGCGGAGGAAACTGAGGCGCCGGTTGAAGCCAAAAAGATAGAGTCTCCAACCGCGATCGAAGAGCTGGAGAAGAAGAAACAAGAAGAAGAACTCAAGAAGAAAAAGGCCGAGGAGCAGAAAAGGAAGGAAGCCGAGGCAAAAAAGAAAAAAGAGGCGGAAGCGAAGCGCAAAAAGGCAGAAGAAAAGAAGCGCAAAGCTGCTGAAGCCAAAAAGAAGCGCGAGCAGGAGAAAAAGCGCAAGGCAGAGGAAGCCAAGAAGAAAAAAGAAGCAGAAGAGCGCGCGAAGCGCGATCGCGATCGAAAGCTTGCTGAAGCAATCAAGCGCGCTGCAAACCGCTATGAGGGCGAAAGCGCAAACGCCGGAGGTCAGGGGTTCGGAGCGGCTCGCACCGGCGGCAAAGGTATGGGTGGCGGAACCTTGGAGAGCCTGGAGTTTATCTCCTACCGCAACGAGCTGGAGTCGCACATCAAGAGCGGCTGGCACTGGCTGCCCGGCGCCAAGCGCTTAAATGCCGTTGTTCGGGTAAACATCCTGCCAACGGGGGCGATTCAGAACGCCACGATTGTTAAAAGCTCCGGCAGAGACGACTTTGATGATTCAATACTGAGGGCTGTGTATAAAGCCTCGCCGGTGCCGCCGGCCCCAAGCCACCTTTACAAGCGTTTTCAGGATGTTAGGATCACCTTCGATTCTCATCAGAATTAAATTGTTGGTTTGCCACCGGCGGTGTTTCTGAATTACAAAGACGTACAGTCAAAATTTTCTATTGGCAGCAGGCAAGGGACTATGAAGCGGATTTTTAGAAGCTATTTGCTCGGATTGTTTTTCACTTACGGGGCACTGGTGTTGGCCGGTGCAGCTCCGGCGCGAGCGCAGACAGACTTGCGTATTACCGGGCCTCAAAGCGGCTTTCCGGTTGCGGTTCCTCAGTTGTGCGACGCCGGCGGTGCCGAGACATCGGCTAAGGGCGTTGCTGATGTGATCAGCAAGAACTTGCAGCTCTCAGGTCTATTTCAAGTACTTAATCCCTCGACCTTCGTTGAGACTCCGGGCAAATGCTCCCCGGCCGAGAATATCGCCTATTCGGACTGGACAGTAATTGGAGCTGAGGGAGTCGTTCGCGGTGAAGTGAAGTCGACAGGTGATGGAAATGTCGAAGTTACGATGTACCTACACGACGTGCTACAGCAGCGCGCCGTCGTCGGTAAACGCTACCAGGGCGAAGCGAACGACTTTCGCCGCATAGCGCATCGATTTTCCAACGAAATCGTTAAGTACTTCACAGGCGAGCCGGGGGTATTTGGAACTCGCATAGCCTATGTCTCGCGTGTTGGACGCTTTAAAGAGCTGTTCATAATGGACACTGACGGCTCGAACATTCGACAACTTACCCGGGACAAAGGCTTGGCAGTTTCGCCGGGATGGTCTCCGGCCGGCGACCGGATTGTCTACACTTCTTACCGAACGCGTAAGCCTGAGCTGTTTATGATATCGCCCGAGGGTGGCGTGCCCAGACAGATTACTCGCCGCGAGGGCTTAGAGCTCGGTGCAAAGTTCGCCCCGGACGGAACTAAACTGTTAGCGTCAGCGACCCTGGCCGGAAGCTCCAATCTGGTTTATTTCGACCTGCGAGGCGCTTTGCTGTCGAATCTAACTCGTGGTCGGGCTATCGACGTTTCGCCGTCTTATTCACCTGACGGTTCGAATGTCGCTTTTTGCTCTAATCGCTCCGGCAGTCCGCAGATTTACGTAATGCCGTCTACCGGCGGACAGGCGCGTAGAATTAGTTTTACCAAAAGCAACTACTGCACGTCCCCAGCGTGGTCTCCTAAGGGTGACAGAATATCGTTTGTCTGCCGCCAAAGCGGTAATCAGCTATTTGTCGCGGCCCCTGATGGAAGCCAGAGCGTGCAGCTAACTTTTAGCGGGAATAACGAGGATCCTTCCTGGTCGCCGGACGGACGCTACCTTGTGTATAGCTCTTCCAAGGGTAGGGGAGAACCTAAGAATATCGTTATGCGACTCCTGGCCGGCGGAACGCCAATGCAGGTGAGTTTTGCGAAGTCCGAAGACAGCCAGCCGGCTTGGTCGCCCTTGGTTGAGTAGTACGTTTCTTAGCGTGTTCGGCGGTTATTTATGATCGCTGTCATGCCTGCGTGAGAAACTGATGTTATTGATTATTGCAATGAGCGCGGAAGTGGAATATTGCTACAAACAGTCCAGCAAACATTGCGCTTTTGGTGATTAGAAAGGAGGGACAGATGCGAGCTGTTCGAATGACTGCGGTAATTTTACTTGTTTTGACAATGGCTGCTTGCTCGAAGACGAGTAAGAGCGGAAGCGGAATGGCTGAGGATTCAGGACTGGGCGAGGGCAACATTCCGGTTGCTTCTGAAGGCTCATCTGACCTGCCGGATATCCACTTTGAATTTGACTCAGCGGCGCTTAGTTCGCGCGCTCAGTCATTGCTTTCGTCTAACGGCAAATGGCTCATGAATAACACCGGCAAGAAGATCGTTCTAGAAGGCCACTGCGACGAGCGCGGCACACGAGAGTACAACATGGCTCTCGGTGAGCGTCGAGCGCGTGCAGCTTATGACTATCTGCGAAGTCTTGGTGTTGCATCTCAGCAGTTAAGCACTATCAGCTACGGCGAAGAATTGCCGCTCGATACTGCTTCTACTGAAACAGCGTGGTCGAAAAATCGCCGCGTTCACTTTGCAATCAGATAGATCACTCTGCAGCGGATTATGCAGAATAGATTGATTCGACTTTCGACGCTTGCTGTGGTTACCACGGCAGGCGTCGCTTGTTCGGGCGGCAGCAAAATCGCCTCCCTGGAAAGCGCACTGGCAGATCTTCGCGGGATCCAGGCGCAGCAGACCGCAAAGATTGATGAACTCCAGTTCGAACTAGACAAAGTCAAAGGCTCTCTCGACGAAGTCCAATTCGCCGTGCAGGGCAAGACTAAGGAACTTGAGCAGCGTCTGAAGAGATTCGGCTCTCGGGTGCCGCCTCCTAAGGGTGTGCCGGGCGATCTCTTGAACGAAGATCAGGAGCGTATTTCTAGAAATTCCGGTCCTGCTGCGGAACAGTTCACCAAGGCGCTGGAACTTGTCCGGGCCGGTGATTTCGTCACCGCGCAAGGTCTATTCCAAAGATTCGTCGAAGAGAATCCGGATACCTCGTTTTCCGACAACGCGATCCAGAACAGGCCAGAGGACACGCGGGCGGCCGCGCCCCGCAGCGCCTCGCCGCGCGACTGCTCGCTCTGCTTCATGATCACGCCGGGCACGTTCTTG
>JAUIIP010000343.1 GCA_030431555.1 bacterium | reverse complement strand
CATCAACCGCAAGCACGGAAGGGAGCCAGTCACTTATCTGCACCCTATTCTTGAGCCTGTACTCAAGGACACCTACGGGATTATGCTCTACCAAGAGCAGATCATGCAGATAGCGCGCGACATGGCAGGTTACAGCCTCGGAGACGCCGACTTACTGCGCAGAGCGATGGGTAAGAAAAAGCCCGAGGAAATGGCAAAGCAGCGCAAGATCTTTCTTAAAGGTTCTGTTGAGCGCGGCATTGACGAGAAAATCGCGAACGAAGTTTTCGATCAGATGGAAACCTTTGCGCGTTACGGGTTTAACCGAAGCCACTCTGTTGCTTATGCATTGATCTCTTACCAGACCGCCTACCTAAAAGCCCATTTTCCGAAGCAGTTTATGGCTGCATTGATGACGCTTGAGATGGGAGACACAGACAAAACGCTGAAGAATCTTAACGAGTGCAAAGAAATTGGGATTACGGTCGTTCCGCCCGACGTTAACAACGGACTCACCGGGTTTAATGTATCGAAGGGAAAGATAGTATTCGGGCTGGCCGCGATCAAAGGAATCGGTAAAAAGGCTGTTGAGCCGATTGTTGAGGAACGCACTGCAAACGGTGAGTATAAGAGCTTGTTGGATTTTTGCATGCGCCTCGACAGCAGCGTGCTCAACAGGCGGCTAGTCGAGAATCTGGTCCGCTCGGGGGCTTTCGACTGGACCGAGTTGCCGCGTGCGGAGATGATGGAGCGGATTGAAGAGGTTCTCAAATACGCGCAGCAGCGCAAGGAGGAGCTTGCATCCCCGCAGATGGGTCTTTTCGGTTCGGCGGAAGAGAACAAAACCGACGTGTACCAGCCGAATCGCGCGCTGCTCAGTGAATGGCCGCAAAGCATCAAACTAGCTCAGGAAAAGGAAGCCTTGGGCTTTTATTTAAGTGGGCACCCCTTGACGAAGTTTCGTCGAGATTTACAGCGGCTCGGCACTGCACCTACCGACGAATTGCGAAGGCGCTCGGATGGCAGTTCAGTTGTAGCGGGCGGGGTGATCACTTTTCTTAAGCTAAAAAATACGAAGAAAGGCGACCGCTACGCGAGTTTTATTCTTGAAGATCTAAACGGAACGGTGGAAGTTCTCGTTTGGCCGGACGTGTATCGCAAGGTCTACGGCGTGCTGAGTGATGATGACCCGGTTTTAATTAAGGGTCGGATCGACGTCAGTGATGAAAGGTGCAATCTTATCGCCAACGAGGTCGAATCCTTGATCGCATTAAGAGATCGAACTGCCCGCGAAGCAGTGATTCGCCTCCCAACTAGCACTGCATCCGACGACAAGCTCGAGGAATTGAAGACTATATTTGGCCAACACAAGGGAAGCTGCCCCGTCAAACTGGTTCTGTATAAAGATCGACATAGTGAAACGGTCGTTAGTTTGCCTGACTCAATTCAAGTCGAGCCTTCTGAGCTGCTTTGTAATCAGGTTGAGGAGCTTTTCGGCGCTCCGGTGATGAGCTTCCGTTAGCTGCGAATTTGGCCGCTGCCGTAAACGTAATATTTATAGGTGGTAAGACCCTCGATTCCCATCGGTCCTCGAGCATGAAATTTGTCGGTGCTGATCCCGATTTCCGCGCCAAGTCCGAACTCGCTCCCGTCGGTAAAGCGAGTCGAAGCATTGGAGTATACTGCGGCTGAATCGACGGCCGTCATGAATAGCTGTTGAGTTTCCATGTCTTGCGCAACAATCGCGTCTGAGTGCTTCGAGCCGTATGTGTTAATGTGCTCAATCGCGCTCTTCGCACCGTCT
Organism: bacterium; assembly: GCA_030431555.1. Classification (GTDB taxonomy): domain Bacteria; phylum Bdellovibrionota_C; class UBA2361; order SZUA-149; family JAGRAN01; genus JAGRAN01. Next base: position 764 of record JAUIIP010000343.1, on the reverse strand, counting down.
ACCACTTTCACAGCGAGTATCAGGTCCAGATACTCCGCGTTCCAGTCATCTTCTGAAGCGGGCTTTGCCCGGGGAATATGTTCAATCGCTGCTTTGTCCGCTCTAAGTTCAACACCGCGTGCCAGCAGGCGCTCAGCGGCTTGCGGAAGAAAGGCCGCAGCAATATCACGGTCAACCAGCAATGTTTCAGCAGCATTGCATACGCCGGGGCGCTGGCACTTGGCGTTCTCGATGATATCAAGCGCCTTGGTGAAATCCGCCGATTTGTCGACGTAGATGTGGCAGACGCCCTTGTAATGTTTAATCACAGGGATGCGCGATTGTTCACTGACGGCGCGAATTAAGCCCTCGCCGCCGCGTGGAATGACCAGATCTATATACTGCTCAGCGCTTAGAAGCTGCGAGAGGTAGTCGCGCTCTTGGTTTTCTACAAATAAAACTGCTTGTTCGGGAATGCCTTCGGCTCGTGCAGCTCCATTCATCGCGGAAAGTATTGCCATATTGCTGCGGCGGGCCTCTTTGCCTCCACGCAGTATAACTGCGTTGCCGCTTTTGATGCAGAGGGAGGCGGCGTCTGAAGAGACATTCGGTCTCGACTCGTAAATCATCAGCACAACGCCAATCGGCACGCGACGTGATTTGATTATCAACCCATTTGAGTGGCTGTAGTCGCGAAGGACTTCGCCAAGGATATCCGGTAGTTCTGCGACTTGCCTTGCAGCTTGAATCATTGAGTCGAGACGGGCGCTGTTTAGAACGAGGCG
>JAUIIP010000068.1 GCA_030431555.1 bacterium | reverse complement strand
TAAAGATCCGAGCCGGCCTCACGAAGCTTTTGCCTGTAAGTAAGAACATTGGCCACTAACAGCAGCGGCATTTGCCGAACAGCAGAAAAATCAACTACCCAATGCTTACCGGTACCACTCTTTTCGAAAAGTTCGTGCATGTAATCGATCAGGCTAGAGAGCTTTCTAGGATCTTCGAGCGACGGCAGCAACACAACGAAAGTATTGCCGACCTCTGCGTGAGCCACATGACCGGGACCGTATACGATCGGGCTCTGCCCTTCCACACCGACTTGATCGATTACACTAGATACTTTAGAAAAAATTTCCTCGCTTGTTCCGCCGAGGCCGCGTTGTTTCGATAGAATCGCAGTGCCGATACAACGCAGTCGGACCTCATCGAGAGTCTCAGCAATCTTGACCTTATCCTCATTCGACAGCGCCTTCGACTCTTTATCAGCCCAGCCGAGTCGGCGCTCCAGCTTCTCACTAAGCGCCATATCCTGAGGCAGGCTCTTTAAGATCGACGAGCTGCTGATCGCTTCAAGTTCGGCAAACAAACGATCTACAATTTGAGTTTCATCTGCGGGGGGACTTGCGAGGGTGTCTAGCAAGTTAGCTACACGTCTATACGTTTCCAGCACTTCGCTTTCGCCGAAGTAGTCGACGTCAATCATCTCGTTAATATGGACCAACTTTTTACCCCGTCAGCGCGATTCCGAGCCGAAAAACCCAGAACATTGCTCAACTATGAAGACGTCAGCTTAGAAACAATACTTAACAACGCGGGGCACAGCGTACTGGTCAAAGAACAAAATATCAAGAATCCTAATGAATTAGGTGGTTCGCTCGAAAAAATCCCTTATTCCACGATAAAGTGCTTCCGCGACCAGGCGCTGGTATCTGCGCTCTATGAGCCTTCGCCCCTCGACGGGGTGATCCATGAAAGACACTTCAACCAGAACGCACGGCATGTGCGCTCCAACTAGGACATAGAAAGGAGCCTTCTTAACACCTAAGTCCCTGATATCAGAATAATACCGCGAAAGTCTCTGAACCAAGGCGCTCTGAATATGATGAGCAAGTGTAATCGAATCTTCGAGCTTAAAATTCTGAATAAGGTCACTCAGAATAAACTGGATGTCACTTAGCTTTCTTCCCGCTGATTTGTTTTCGCGCTCTGCCAGCTTCAATGAAGACTTATCGTTGGTATTGTCCAAATAATAGGTTTCTGTGCCTCTGGCACGCTTGCCAGGACTGGCGTTTGCGTGGATCGAAATAAACAAATCCGCCTTGTTGTCATTCGCGATTTTCGTCCGCTCCTCAAGTGGAAGCGGAACATCTCTAACCCTGGTAATTACGGTCCTTGCACGCAGCCGCTCACGAAGCAGTTCGTCCAAGATCATCGCAATGTTAAGCACGACGTCCTTTTCTAGATAGCCGTCATAGCCTACCGCTCCGAGATCGTCGCCACCGTGCCCTGGATCAATGACTATTAGCGGGCGATCGACGCGCACCTGTTTTTTGACTATTTCCTTGCCGCTCGCCGAGGTATCTGCCGGCTTGGCAACCGGACGAGGTTTGGGAGATGCAGGGGCGGCACGCACTCTGGCCACGGCCTCTTCTCCCCCCGAAATACCCAGGCGACGCTTAGCCTTGGCAACCATGTCTCCTTGGGGATAAACATCCAGGACTTCAAAATACGCCGAACGCGCACCCGGCTCATCCTTGTAGCCTGCGCGCCGCAAATCCCCAAGATGCAGCAAAGCATCGTCGGCAAGAGAGCTGTCGCCATGCTCTTTAGCGATCTGCTCGTAATAAAAAACTGCCCTAGAAAGCGCGCTTCTGGATGACCGGGCGTAATACATCTTTCCGTATAGCTGCCCGGCTAAGTACATCGCTTTGGCAGAATCCTGCTTGCCACGATTTGATTCAATCACCGCTGCCAAATCACTGCCCACTTCTTCCCACTGCTTAAGTCGCTGCACTTTTGGGTCGGAGGATTTCAATTGCCGAAAACGCGAGCGAACCTGTTCATAGCTGGGTGCGGCAAATGCGGGCACAGCCGAGTGCAGAGCAACAACGCTGGACAACAACAGAAAGAATATAGTCCTCAGAATCATTTAGGGTCTTCGGCGATCTGCTTCAGCCTGGCTAGATTGTTCATTGCATCCAGCGGGGTCATATTATTGAGGTTACACATTCGAACCTCTTCGGCAAGCTGTGCGTAAGCCGGAGGCACTACAGCTCGCGGAGCCAACTTCTGAGGCGAGGCCGCAGCTTCACCTGACTGAGCCTGTTCGAGCAGCCTTGAGGCACGAACAAGCAACTCACCCGGCAGACCTGCCAGTCTAGCTACTTCAATACCGTAGCTTCGGTCCGCCGCACCTCTTTCAATACGATGTGTGAAAATGACCTCAGCCTCACGCTCAATAATTCCCACGGAGATGCAAAACGCACCTTCGAATTGGCATTCCAAGTCCGTCAGTTCGTGAAAGTGCGTAGCGAAAATTGTCCGGCAGCCGACTTCGCTATGCAGCCACTCTGCAATCGAGCGAGCGATCGCCAGTCCGTCGGTTGTTGCAGTGCCTCGCCCGATCTCGTCAATCAGCACCAAAGACTTCTCTGTCGCGCGGTTGACGATGGTAGTCATCTCCCGCATCTCGACCATAAAGGTCGACTCACCTCTGGAAATATCATCTCCACTGCCAATTCGCGTGAATATGCGATCAACGACTCCAAGTACAGCAGACTCTGCAGGCACGAACGAGCCAATCTGCGCCAACAGCTGAATAATTCCCGCCTGTCTCAAGTAAGTTGATTTACCGCCCATGTTGGGGCCGGTTAGAACCGCAAAGCGGTTCTCAGCAGTGTCGAGCGCAAGGTCATTTGGAACAAAATTATGAGCGCCGATCACACCCTCTACCACTGGATGTCTGGCCCTGACTATTTTTGTGATCGGTTCGTCACGCAGTTCCGGCCTGACATAATTCTTAACGCGCGCCAGCTCAGCAAATGAGGAAATGACATCGAGACGGCTAAGAAGCTGCGCGGTGCGCTGAATCCTTCCGGCCTGCGCCGCAGCAAAGGTTCGCAGTTCTCCGAAGAGTTCGCGCTCAATATCAAACTGCCGAGAGCGAGCCGACAATATCTTGACCGCCAGATCTTTCAGCTCTTCCGTGACAAATCGTTCCGCGTTTGTAAGCGTCTGCTTGCGCTCGTAATGCTCGGGGACTTTGTCGATATTGGCTTTCGTCACTTCGATGAAGTAGCCGAACACGTTGTTGTATTTGACCTTCAATCCGCTGCTCAGCCCAAGCCGCTTACGCTCACTGTGCTCCAAATTGGCCAAAAGTGTCTTGCTGTCGCTCGCCATCATTCTCAGCTCGTCGAGCTGATCGTTGTAGCGCTCCCGAAAGATCCCGCCTTCGCTGATTTTAGCCGGAGGGTCTTCGACTAAGGCAGCGCTTAGACGGCTAAAGATATCTGATAGGTCATCGAACTCAGCTGCACACTCAGATAAAAACTTTGATTCGCATGCAGCGAGGATTCGTTTTATTTCGGGCAGCTCACTCAAGGAGTCACAAAGCAGCCGCAAATCGCGCGGGCTAGCTCTTCCGGTTGTAATCCGGGAGAGGACACGCTCGATATCCCGTACTCCAACCAACACCTTGCGTATGTCACCGCAGGCCTCCGTTGAGAAAAGCTCGGCAACAGCTTCGTGGCGCTCCTCGATAACGCTGCGCTGGCTGCTCGGCGACTGCAGCCACTCCCTTAGCAGCCGAACACCCATCGAAGTTTTAGTCATATTTATGTGATAAAGCAGCGAACTCGCCCGACTTCCGTCCATTCGGGCTTCGAACAGTTCGAGACTTCGCCGAGTAGCTGCATCAACCAACACACTCGCGTTATTCTCCTCGACTTCGCACGAAGCGAATACCGGGAGCCCTGCACTGGATACTTCTTCAATATATCCAAGAAGCGCGCCCAACGCTGAGCGGGCTTCGGGGGATATTCGCTGGACCAATTCGTCCAAATCCGGCTCACCGGCTATAAGCGCAGAAAGTTTCTTTGAAACCTCGCTTGCGGGCGCCTCCTCGAATGGCCGCTTCACAGAATGCGACTCGTTTTCTTTGACATGTTTTCGCATACTGCGAATCCAGCGTTCGTGAGTCGGAACGCGCAGACGGTTTCGCGTTGAAGGAATGATTAGTTCCGACGGCCTAACTCGCTCTACAACCTCCAGCAGATCCCCCTCACCTTCGACTTCCACGACCCGGATTCTTCCGCAGCTGACATCCACATAGCAGACCGCTCCCGACCCGCGAGGAGCGAGCAGCGCAGCACACAGATAATTGCTTTCCGACTCTTCTAATCCGTCCCCTTCATATCTAACCCCCGGTGTGACAATCCGAGTCAATTCTCGCCTAACCATTCCTTTGCGCGCCTTGTTGGCAGCCTCAACCTGCGAGACTATCGCGCAGCTGTAGCCTGCCGTTAGAAGCTTAGGTAAGTAATTGTCCAAAGCGTGAATTGGCACCCCGCACATCGGGATCGGATTGTCACTCGACTTGTCGCGGGAAGTAAGTCGAATATTTAAGGCATTCGCAACGGTTTCCGAATCAGCAAAGAACACCTCATAAAAATCACCAACCTGAAACAGCAATAAGTGCTCGGGATATTTCCGCTTGTAATCGACATACTGCTTTAGCATCGGCGCAAGGTCCTCATAGACCGCGTCCATCGCTGCAGCGCCGGCGACTTCCTGAGAATCTTCCAGCGCGGGATCACGGCTGGGTTCCTCAGTTGACTCCGAGGTTTTAATCGAATCAAAACTAAGTTGAGCTGGTGATAAAGGGCACATCCTGCTTAAAACTCAATACTAAAGAGCGTAATAAACTTTTGCTTCGGTTTTGATCGCAGGAGGAAATGTTAGTTTAATAGACTTGGCGGGAAACGCCAAACACCAGGAAACGCAGGAGATTAGGCGCGCCTACAGGCCACCAACTTTGTTCTTAGGCGATCGGTTGCCTGCGCCTGAGAAAACTCTATGCGATCGACAAACCACTCGCAAAGCGCCTGCAGGAACAAACGATCGAAATTTTCAGTCGCGGTAATGTCGTAATCGACTCCCAGAGCGACTTCAAAAACACCACGGATAGCATCTCTAGTCGCCAGCGAGGGCGAACCGTTTGATTTCATGTCGAGCACGCCGGAGGCAATACTTCGGGAAACTTGACGCAGCCCCGCGCTCGCACCGGAAAGAACGTCGCATAGGGCCACCTCCATTTCGCTGCAAGCCTCACCCACAGCTGCCTGCGCATCAATCAACGCTCGCAGATGCTCACTCGCACCGCTGGAAACTGAATGAGTTGTAGCTTGCTTTGCACGTCGGACAGCCTGGCCGACCACGTCCGCAAATCCGCGACGCGAATGCTTAGGATCGTATACCCCATGCACACCGGCTCTAAGGAAAATATCTTTCTGAGAATCGCTGATAGGCCGCACAACCATGAACGCACAGGTTTTATTTTTGCTGGCGACTATGCCCTCTCGAACAAAGTCCACGGCTACATGAGTTGATAATCCTGCACCGAGCAAGCAGGCATCATATTTGCCGCTCTCCAGGCGGCTTAGCCCATCGTACACCGATAGGGCTTCGACCACGTTGGCCGCAACATTAGCATCCCGGCACTCGCGTGCGAGACGCTTGCGCGCAGAAACGCGCGAATCCACAATTAGTGCTGCTTGCAGCATACCCCGGTACACCCCGTCGTACTAATATCGATGTTTTAATGCGCATCCGACTATGCGCGAGTGCTTCAAACCCAGTGAGCCGGCAAATCTTGTTAGAAGAGCTCCAGCTTCCTCGAGAACACCGTAGGCGACAATCCAATTATTACTAAAATCGTCAGGTACGAGATTTTCCTAAAGCCAAAATTTTCCGCTCAGATTCCGTGCGTAAGTTGCTAGCTTTACAGATTTTTCACGTACAAGACTCACCCAAATGCTCAAACCATCTGCCAGCTCGCGCATTGTCTATACTCTACGCAAGATAGGTGCCACTAACTTAGATGCAGATTTGTGCGTCGGTACCCTTATTCTTTGCTGACCCCAATTCGGTGTCTAGACAGAGCAATGACTGGCCTCGGGCATTCGGCCAGCAAGACTCCTATCCGCAGCGGGGTTAAACGGTCTGGCAGCCGGTCTTTGGTCACTAGCAGCTTAAGACCGGTTTCAAGCAACCTTTTATCAGAATGGTGTTTCGATACATCGGCCCGCTTCTGAATCTCTGTTCTAAACGCAAACCGTTCGCCATCCTTTCCAACCAGCACTATCGCCAGCGGCTTACAGACGTACTCTTTCGTTCGATTAAACGCCCAACCTTTAATCCACAAATAACGCTCGCTACTAAGCACTTGCTCGAGCTGCACGATGCCGCCTTCAACAACCTTTGCGCCCGGTGGAACTTCAGCAGGTCGTTCAATGGCGATATTCTCGTCTTCAGCCGGCGGCTTAAAGAAACCAGCTTCTACACTGTCCAAAAGCACTTGGCGCGCATGCTCGGGCGTGGGATGAGCGAGCCCGTCCTCAAAAAGCTGCCATGTCAAACGGCTATCCGAGAGCAGCTCTTGCCGGAGGGTAAATTGCGGTTCGAACTCACGCCAGCTCCACAATAAATACGAGGCTGAAAAAAGCATCAGAAGCGCGGCAGCCGCCGGCTTGAATCTACTCGGCAAATGCAGGAGCACCCCTAAGGCGGCACTTATCACACACATTAACGAAACAAGCGCGTAGCGCGGTGTGGCATAAGATAGTTCGACTCCCATCGGCGCCCTTCCAAGAGCATTAACAGCCGCAGTGAGCAGCAAGAACAAAGCAAACGCAGAGAGTATCGGGTTGAGCTTCCGCGTGCCCCCGACAGCAAGCCAAACTAAGACTCCCGTCAGGAGGCCGCCGAAGAACGCACACAGCGTGAGGCTGTGTTCACTCGCTGCACCGCCGATAAAGCACAGACAAAACAACAGGTAATCGAATAGGTTAGTCTCGCCGGAAGAACCGCTTCCTGCGACAAGTTTTTGAAGAGTTGTCAGATGAATGCAAGCAAACACGACAATGAACAAGACTGCCCCAACAAGCGCCTTGGCTCTTCGCCCTTGGTTCCACCATACCCACGACAGAGCAATTAGAGAGAAAACTCCGTTAGCCTGGGTGAGGGCAGCCAGCACCGAAAGCACTACTCCGGCAGCTGCCGCCGACCGTGATCGACCTGAGCCGGAGACTATTGCCGCCAAGGTCAACGTAAAGACCCAGAAGTTTGGAATAGAGGCGGTAGCCCAAACGCTTGCTTCATAAAACACATAGGAGAAAAGCAGTGCTGAGAGCGCAAAAGCACCGGCAGTATCGGCGCTAGACTTCGAATTGGGGAGCAGTCGCGGCAAGAGCACTGCGCTGCATACCAGCGCCAAATTACCTAGTATTACTAGCTGAACAAAGTCGAGCCGACCGTTCGCAGCAAGGACCAGATGAGAAAAAACTCTGTTGAGCAGAACGCGATGTTCGTTATGAGGCGCAAATAAAAGCAGGAATTTCTGCGCGGCGCCCGTCGTGCTTTCCGAGCGCAGCAGGTAGCCGAGAAAAATATCGAAATCGTCGGAGTTCGGCCAGTCGACGCTGTAAGCAAGGACTCGATAAAAATATACGGAGCCCGCAGCAAGCAGCAATAAAAACGCCCCAGCCGCCAAGAAGGCAGCTGAGGCGCTTTCAGAACTCTGGGACGAGCCGCTAGTTGTCGTCGTCTCCACGAGACTGGTCAATTTGCTGCTGCAGCAAGTCGCCGAAAGTTACCGCAGAGTTGCTGTCTTCCAGATACTGAGCGTAGTCGTCCTTTCCACCCTTGCGGCGAGAAGGCTTCATGCTCAGACTGATTCGACGCTCATTGCGGTCGACGTTTATAACTTCAGCTTCAAGCTGGTCACCCACATTGAACTTTTCACGGTGGTCCTGACCCTTATCCAGACCAAGCTGAGAGATGTGAATCAATCCCTCAACACCTTCTTCAAGTTCAACGAAGACGCCGAAATCAGTTATGCTGTTGACTGTGCCCTTCACTCGAGCGCCGGTCGGATAACGATGCGGAACAGCGTCCCAGATATCTGGGGTGAGCTGCTTAACACCTAAGCTAAGCCGTTCGTTTTCCGGATCGATGTCGAGAACAACTGCTTCGACTTCATCACCCTTATTGAACTGCTCGCCAATTTCTTTCGGATCCTTCACACGCTTAGTCCAGGACAGGTCCGAAACGTGAACCAATCCGTCGATGCCCTCCATTACCGTCAGGAACACACCAAAGTCTGTAACTGAACGAACCGTTCCCTTGATCTTCGAGCCGACTGGATACTGGACTGCCAGTTCTTCCCATGGGTTCGGTGTAAGCTGCTTCAAGCCAAGGCTGATACGCTGCTGCTCACCACTGATCTCGAGAACAACCGCCTCGACTTCGTCTCCGACATTAAGCACCTTGGAAGGATGACGGACTTTCTTGGTCCAGCTCATTTCAGAAACGTGAATCAAGCCTTCGATACCTTCTTCGAGCTTAACGAAGGCGCCGTACTCCGCAAGGCTTACAACTTCGCCTTTAACAGTTTGTCCCGCCTTATAGCGCTCTTCGATGTTCTCCCAAGGATTGTCGTTGAGCTGCTTCATCCCCAGACTAACCCGCTCACGCTCGGCGTCGTATTTAAGAACGACCACCGGGACGGTCTGACCAGTCTGCAGAATCTCGCTTGGGTGATTAACCCGTCCCCAGCTCATGTCAGTAATGTGGAGCAAGCCGTCGATTCCACCGAGGTCGATGAAGGCACCGTAGTCGGTGATATTCTTCACCACGCCTTCCATCACAACACCCTCAGCCAAGTGAACCAGAGTGTCCTGCTTGAGCGCGTTGCGCTCTTCCTCAAGGACAACTCTTCTCGAAAGCACGATGTTGCCGCGCTCACGGCTGAACTTCAAAATTCTAAATTCGAAATCTTCACCGACGAACTTGTCGAGATTCCTTTGCGGGCGAACATCAACCTGAGAACCCGGTAGAAAAGCGGGAACGCCGACATCTACCTGCAGGCCGCCCTTCACCTTCTGGACGATCCTTCCGGTTACGCTCTTGGTTTCTTTGTAAGCCTCTTCCAGCTCGCACCATACCTTGTAAAGGACGGCGCGATCCTTGGATAAGACAACTTCGCCGTGTTCGTTTTCCGGCGCGACAAGCAGAACCTCAACTTCGTCGCCCTCCTCAACTGAGACATTGCCGTCCCGATCGGCGAACTGAGAAAGTGGAATTAGCCCTTCGGATTTAAATCCGATGTCCACTCTAACGTAGTCTCGTTCTATATTTGTAACGGTGCCCGTTACCAAATCTCCCGCTTTGGAAGAGTCGTAATTTTCGAGGAGTTTTTCGAACTCCTTCGCGTCTGAAGCATCTACTTGCAATTCTGGTTGAATCATATCTAAGCCAAACAAAGGTTAATTAAAGTCGCTGCGTCAGCCGTTTGCGCAGTTTTAGAGTTAGTCAATTCGAGCAATCAATTCGTCGACCACTTCGTCTACATTAAGACTGGAAGTATCGATTACAATTGCGTCGTCCGCAGGTTTCTGAGGCGCAACCGAGCGATTTTCATCTCGCTCATCCCGCGCCCGAAGATCGCTGAGCACTTCTTCACGGCTAAGCCCAGCTTCCCCCTCTCCAGCCTGTATTAACTCCCGATGACGCCGCTCGGCGCGAATTTCAACATCCGCGTCGAGATAAAACTTGCAGTCTGCGTCAGGAAAAACGACGGTTCCCGCGTCTCGTCCTTCGACAACTACCGAAGATTCACTCGCCACTCGGCGCTGAACTTCGGTGAGAACGCTGCGGACCTTCGGGAGAACCGCTACTAGGCTGGCCTTCTTCCCTGCTTCGTTAGTAGCAATTTCTGAAGCGATATCACGACCCCCGACGAGCACTCTCGTCTGAGAGTTCTCGTCGACAACAAATGAAAATTCCATCTGTTGCGCCAATCGCAAAACCGCCTCTTCGTCCTCCAAACTCACCCCTTCCGAATGTGCCCGGCAGGCGATTGCACGGTATAATGCGCCCGAGTTGAGGTGAACGAAGGCTAGTCTTTTAGCAAGTTTACCTGCCACTGTCGACTTTCCCGACCCAGCAGGTCCATCAATTGTGATTACCCGATTCAAGCCCCTGCCTCGTCGCTTGCGAGCTCGCAGCCAAGCTCCTGAAAACAATCTAAAAAGTTAGGAAAAGACGTCTCGATCGCAGCTATATCCTCAACCTCCGTCATGCCCTGCGCTGCCAGTCCCAGCACCGCCGCTGACATTAGGATTCGATGATCCCCGCAACTTTTCCAATCCACCGCAGCCGAAGGGTCCAGACTCAGGTTCTGCACTCCGCCGACGCCACTAACCTCCAGATGCTGAATGCCGGAGCGGACCTTAACACCGTAACAGCGAAGCAGCGATTCAATCATCGCGGCCCGGTCGCTCTCCTTAACCCTAAGCTCGCCAATTCCCTCAATTCGACTTGTTCCTTTTGCAGCGGCCGCCGCAACGCACAAAATTGGAATCTCATCGATGCACGAAACTACTTCGCCCGGGTCGACATGCACGCCTCGGAGCTGCGATGACTCAACGGTGATGTCAACTACGTCCTCACCGCAAAGAACTCGCTCGTTCGATGTCTCGATCGCGGCACCCATTCGACGAAGTATATGGAATAAACCGCTGCGGGTTGGATTGAAACAAATGTTCTTTAGCGTAACGCGAGAACTGGGGATGAGCAAACCAGCTACCAGAAAGAATCCTGCCTGAGAGATATCGGAGGGAACTTTTAAATCCAGAGCACGCAACTGCTTCCCGCCAAGAAGCGGTTCGATTTTAACCAACCACTCTCCAGAAGGAAGCATTTTCTGGCTGATTTCAGCACCCATTGCGCGCAGCATGCGCTCGGTGTGATCGCGTGAAAGAAACGGCTCACGAACTGAGGTCGAGCTACTTGCGCGAAGTCCGGCCAAAAGAATTGCGCTTTTTACCTGAGCAGAGGCAATCGGCGAGATGTAATCAATCCCCTTCAAGGCACTCCCGGTCACCTCAAGCGGCAGCGTTTCTCCCGAAAATTTCGCACCCATTTTACTTAGCGGGACACTAATTCTCCCAAACGGACGCTTACGCAAACTTGAGTCACCGTCTAACGTGCTCGAGAAGTCGGTACCCGCAAGCACCCCGCAGACAAGCCTTGCAGTGGTTCCCGAGTTGCCGCAATCAAGTTTTCCGTCGGGGCCCCGCAAAGCCTCGAATCCGTGCCCTATTATCTTAACGACACAGCCCGACCTGCCACCTACGCTGCAACGTCCTTCAAGTTCAGCCTCGGCAATCGAGGCTAAAGCCTGCGGCACTTCTACCTCAACTTCCACACCAAGTTGGCGCATCACGCGGATTGTCGCGAAGTTATCCCTGCCCAAGATCGGAATTTCGACTCTGGCAGTTCCTTCCGCCACAGCATTGAACATGACACTTCGATGAACTATCGATTTGTCCGCTGGTACTTCGATTTCGCCGGATAGTTCACCTGACGACGGCAGGCTTAAAGCGCGATTCATGAAATGACCATACTACTCGGAAAGCGGCGTTGCCCGGCCTGTGTAAACGTGGGTTCCTGCGGGACCGTTGGGATCGATTCCGCGGCGACGCATTGCTTCGCTGCTAAGCAGCTTTTGGAAAGAGCGGCGCCGCGCCTCGGAAGTGGCGAAGCTTTGCCCGAAGACGTAACCGAGCACCATCATGCCGATACCGCAAATAACGCAGGCAACAGCATTCATGAACAAATAAGAAGCACCCACACAGCCTATAAAAGCAAAAGCCGCGCTGCATGCGGCAACGAATGAGTAGCGCTCGGTCCATGATGTGACTTCAATATACAGCTCCGCATCAGAGAGCTGCTTAGGGCAGCTTCGATCAAGATCTTCAATGTACATCTGTAGACAATTTGTACTGACGGTAACCAAGGTTTCACGAATGTAGTCACCGGGAAGCGTTCCGACGGTGTACCTCCGGCCTGCAACATCTCCCACAGGAAGCATCCAAGGAATGCCAACCACGTAACTCGAAGCCTCGCATACGAGCAGCGCGTCACCGATTGTCTCGTAGTCCTTTAACGTTGTTTCTTTCGACGGAGAAGCAGATGGTGTTCCGTTCGGACCTGCTTCGACAGGCGGCAGCTTGGAACTGGGGTGCGAAACCCCGCTCGGAACCGGTGAGTCTATCTGCTCCAATGCTGCAACGTACATCACTTTTCCTGAATTAATACGCCGAAACTAACTTGCACTGAGTGCGTTCTGTGCAAAATGAGATCCTGCGCGCTTGTTCCAAGTTCTGCAAGGGAATCTATCATTTAATGCGCCGGACGATCTATTTCTGCAGTAATTTCACGACAAAATCAAGAATTTTGCCGGACTGTAGAGCAAAAATCCCTGCTGACTCCGAACATTTATCAAAATAGTTTCCGCCCATTATGACATCTTAAATAGGGTATTGTAGCCATGCTGTAGCCGTATATGTTGCTCGGGGAATTATTGTTGAGGCAGGAGTCTGTGCGATTTGGTTTAGCGAAAACGGTTTGTTTCCTACTGGGGGCTGTCGTCGTGGTGTTTGCTCCGATTGGACAGGTTCAGGCTCGACCTATCGAACAGAAAATCCGCGATATAAATATCGAGGTGCGCGAGATGTTCGACGACCCCGATATCGGAACCTTTTACCAAGCGGCAAACAGTCTGAAGATCTCTACAAAAGAAGAAGTAGTGCGGCGCGAGCTGTTGTTTGCCCCGGGGGACAATTACGACGAGTTCGTACTCGAAGAAAGTGAACGGGCGCTGCGGGCGCTGCCGTTTATCCGCCAAGTCTCTATCACTCCGCTTCCGGACGGTGAGTTCGTCGACATACTGGTCAGCGTCCAGGACACTTGGACCATCTTTCCTCAGCTCGGCTTTTCCTCCGGCGGCGGAACACAAAAGCTTGAGATAGGAGTCCTCGAGCGCAACTTACTCGGACTTGGTAAAAGCATAGAACTTTCATATATCGACGATGAAGGCCGCGAAACCTGGCGCGGCATTTGGGACGATCGCAGGGTGTTCGGGACGTATCACCGGTTTACCTTCGGTCAGCTCGTTCGAGCAGACGGCTACCGAACTATTTCGCTGCTTGGTCGTCCGTTCAGAAGTCTGCTCGAAGAAACTTCGTGGAGTGCATCAGTAGATGCCTCCGACCTAGTCCACCGTTTGTTCGAAGCAAGCAGTGAACGATTTATTTTCCGCGACAAACGCCAAGACATCAGCGCCCGTTACGTAATATCGCGCGGCGACCCCGAAAAGCTGCTGCACCGCTTTTCCGGCGGATACGCCTACATCAGTGACGATTTTAGTATGGCCGACGAGCAGGACTTTGATGACGCCAACGTCGATCCCTGCTGCGTTGCGATGGACCCGGAGCTGCTGCCGGAAGATAGACGATTCAGCGGACCCTTTCTGGTGTACGATCGGATTGTCCCTGAATTCATTTCTATTAACTATATCGATCGCTTTGAGAGGATCGAAGACTACAACCTCGGGAATGTAACATCCGTCCGCGCTCAGCTTGCACCAAAAGCTTTCGGTTCGCATGAGGATACTTTGCTGGTGACCGCGAGCACCCGTGACGGGATCGCTTTTAGTCCGACTGCATTTCTTCGAGGAGAGCTGGGTGCCGCGACGCGTCTCGATGAAGACGGGCTGGAGAACTCGATTATGCGCGGCGAAATGCGCTACTACAACGTCCTCGGAAATATCATGCCCCGGTTCTTCGTCGGCAAGCATACGCTAGCAGTTAACCTTCAGCTCGACTACGGTGACGACCTA
>JAUIIP010000067.1 GCA_030431555.1 bacterium | reverse complement strand
TTGTTTTTCAACAGGTTACCTACCGAGCTAGCGAAAGTACTCGCGACCGCTCTCCTAAGTTTTTACAATTACATAGGTTTTATTTCTGATATGCTCTCTTGTTTGGCGTTTGCGCCTTGCGCCCGCCAAGAGCTAACGTTTGAGGAGGCTCTGCGTCCTCAAACATTAGTTCTTTGTTAGATGCAGCAGACTGTAGAAGCTGATCCTGTGATCGGCAGCAAGTTGTCAGTGCGTAATCGCGCTTACAACTCGCTGTCGGCAGGAGCGTATTACCAAATGCCACTTTGTGGTGAAAGGAGGTTTTGAAAATCGATCGTTAAACCCGACTGCCGAACGGGTTGGATGTACGAAGCGCGTGGTAGGTCAAACTGTCGCGTGTGGATCTCGTGGGGTAGGAAAAGGAGGTCGTACCGCCTAAATTCTTGCCATCATAAATCACAACCAGCAGGAACTCCCTGCGCAACCCATTCGAGGAGAGCGCTATGTCTCTGGAAGCTTGCTTCTGCCTCGATCGTCAGAAGGGAGGGTGACAAGCATGACGGAAAGTCCTGTCGAAGTGCTGGGCGACATTCGTCTTCAGCGCGTCACCCGTGATCACCCGCTTTGCGCCAGTCGCATGGTCGAGCGGGCGGAGCACATGTCCCGTAACTTCGCAGAAAAGCCTTGGGACTTCTGCGAAGAGCCGCCGTACTGGGTCGAGTATCTCAACTTGCTCGCCAGTCACGGTGGAGTGTTCGTCGACGCGATCGACATGGATCGCGGAGGAAAGCTGATCGGCTTCTGCGTGGGTATCCCTCACGTGGACGAAGAAGTCGTGTCGGTGACCGAGCTCGGGAAGTTCGGACTGCGTGCCGGTGATGCCTACTGTGCCGCTGTCGTTCTGGACACGGAGTACCGTGGAAAGCGCGATGCTAACGGACAGAAGGTCTACCCCCGTTTGTGCGACGCCCGTCATCAGGCGCTGCTCGGCGGGAACACCAATCCCGATGCCCGCTTCTGGGTTCGTACTCACGTCGAGTGCCACGCCGTTCGCCGAATCTTCGAGCGTGCCGGCTACCGCGTCGCGTGGGATGACAGCACTAACGAGGAAATCGGCTTCGGCTGTAAGGACCTCGGAGGTGTCGTTTGGAACTGTGTGATCTATCGTTCCGAGCGTACGACCCGTGAAGATCGCGATTTGATGTTCTTCTACGGCGAGCCCGAAGTCGAGCACCCTGTCGCGTCCGCCGGCAACACCGCTGGAGTTCCGGTCGAAGGCAACGCCTAGATCAGGAAACGATCGTCAAGAGAAGTAGCACGGCGCGAGGTAGTTGTGTTCACTTCGCAGCTCAGCATTCGGCGCCCGCGATTCCTTCGGGGATCGCGCGGCACCGATGCGTTGCTGCACAAGTCTATCGCCTGGCCCCCAAGCCTAGTCGTTAGTTCTCGGATTGTTGTGTAAGTGGTGTGACACGTACACAGCTTAGGTTCGCGGTAATACGCCCCCTGCCACAGCAATCCATTTGTTTGCTGAAGCATCGTATTCCCGCTGACAGGCGCGGAGTTTTATAGATTGCATACAAGATCTGCGCAAGGCCTGATCACGCAAAAATGCATTAGAATTCAACTAGCAATCATGTCTGGAAATTTAGTCATAGGTTTTAATGTCTTATCTGGGTTTGCGCCTACCTTTGCCAGTATGAGATAGCTCCGTTAATATAGTCAGTTTGTCGGGAGTTAACTAAAAATTAACTACTAGTTCTTTCCATCCAAGCAAAATGGGCAGCTTCGCTCTCCGGACAGTTTTCGCCTTCGCCGTTTAGCGGCGCAGGGCGTGCGCTGTCCGGCAGGGTCTCATCACAACGTTTCGAAAGAAGGAGGTTTTCACACCATCGTGAGTTAAGCGTGCCTGCCCACGTCAAGCTCATTCCCGTCTGTCAGCGGAAGGAAGAGAATTCCTCCCGTGCTGTCCCTTAACCCACTCCGTTGGGAGAACAATCATGACGACGACAAGTCAGGTCACGGTGCGAGCCGTTGACCATGACTTCGTGCGCGGCCGGATCGAGGAATTCGAGGATCTGCTCGTGCGCCGCATGTCGGAACCGCCGTGGCATCTTGCGTGGGAACGCGGTGTCACGGACGATCCGATGTCGGCGCGCGGTTTCCTGGAAACCTTCCTCGACGGCAACGACTACGAAGTCAGCGGCGATTACTTCGTCGCGTTCGATGGCAACAAGATCGTGGGATTCGCGATCGGCGTCAAGCTCTCGGCTGCGCTGATCAAGCACCTGAGTCTCGACCAGCTCGAACTCGATCCCGCTCCGGAAGACGGCGACTACTACCACTGCATCGGGATCCTCGACACTCCGTACAGGAAGCGCGGGATCTACGGTCAACTGGTGGCACGACGCTGCGAGTGTGCGAACGGCAGTGCTCGGCACTGGGTGCGCACGCATGTCGAGCAGGAGAAGGTCTGGGGTCTGTTCGAAGGGCGCCTCGGCTTCCTTCGCGTCAAGACCTACACCAGTACTCCGGCCGACTACGGTGGTCATCCGCTCACGCGGCACGTCCTCCGGCACGACGGTCCCGTCACCATTCCGGGTTGATCGTAGCGCAAGTCCCCGGACGAGCGCTCGTGGTGGAGCCGCGCGAAGAGAATTCGTGCGTCTCTCCCTCCGTGAGGTGGGCCTGGGCAGCTGTATGGCTCGCCCAGGTCCACCGTTTTCCCGGCTGAACTCGTAGGAACAACATCGAGGTTCATCGACCAAGAGACCCTGCCGTCAGCCACCAATTTAATTTACGTTGATGCTGGCTAAAGTTTGACTTCGAATCCCAAGTACTGCGCATGCGCCAGAATGCGCTTGGCTGCGAGTGTGGAGAATAAGACGAAACGTGGATTGGACTTTGCCGAGTGAACCACCTGCAGGCCGGTGATAAAGAATCGCCTGACTAGCTCTAATCGAATAATTTCCTCGCGGGCGAATTCTTGCCTAATTCCAAAATAGCGGATAACGATTCGCTCCGAGTTAATTTCGATCGAGGCGAACGGCCAAGGCAGGTTTAAGCATAACCACCATTTGGGTCCGATCGAAATGCCGCCTTTGAACTTGAAGCAGGCTGCGTTTTGCAGGGTCCGTTCGTTCATTTAGCCTCTCAACCGGGGAGTGTGATTTCGCGCCGTTTGGGGTCGGGGTGTTCTCGGTAAAGAATCAAGTGATTGCCGATAATTCCGGCGATACCCGCTTCGCACTTAGATGAAATCTCCTCAGACAGAGTCTCCCGCTGGTCTTTGAAGCTCGTAAACCTCACCTTAATCAATTCATGGTCGTTTAACGCCCTTGATACCTCATCCAGTAATTCCTGAGTTATCCCTTTTTGGCCGACCATAACGACTGGGTCGAGGCTGTGAGCCAGACCCCTTAAATGCTTTTTTTGTGCGCTGGTTAGCTCGTTCATATGCTGCGCTCCTTAGCTTTCGACAGGGTGAAAAATGCCGCCGATTGTGCTACTACTTCCAAGATGCTGCTAAAGACACTTTTAATACTCCTGCTGGCCGCTGCTCAGGGAGACGGCCCCGCCGAAGACGCTGCCCCTAAGCCTGTGCAGTCGCGGGCTATTATCAGAACTGTTCCCGCGGACAGCTTCGAGAAGGTAGTTCACCTGCTCGAAAAGAACAAGCTGAAGCAAGCCGATGTGCTTCTAGATAAACGAATAGAATTTTTAAAGAATGCCCGCGCCAATAACTGGGAGGTCCAAGACGGTGAGCCGCCGCTGCTTCAGTCGCTTCTGCTTAGCTCTCGCCTGAAAATCGCGCTAGGCGACTACGAAGGCGTAATGTCCGTTTTTGACTACATAACGGGTGAAATAGGATTTTCTCACCCGACAATTTTGGCCCGAACTATAGCTAACCAGACTGTGAGAGCTCATAGAGATCCGGAATTGTTTAAGCAGAAACTGGTCAAAATGGCGCAGATGACCTGGATGTTTCGAGTCTTTCAGCAGCCGCCGGAGCAGGACAGCTAAGGCATCAGATTCTCTTTGACGTAGCGCAGCGCGCGGCGTTTCGTAACAAGCTCAAATCGTTTCTTCTCGACTTCGCCAAGTATTAGTCCGATATGAGCGCCGCGTTTCATTTTCAGCGTCCCTATCAGGTCGTCCTTGGAGAGCAGGGTTTCGCGTTGAACGTCGCTATCACTGAGTTTATCCGCTGCGCTTAGAAATTCACTCAGCCCAGGCTGTTCGTTTGCGCCGTCGATTGCTGAAGCTGCGGAGCAGCAAAGATGGAGTGATTTCCAAGATGCCGGAAACGCCTTACTAAGGATGCGAAGCAAGTTGTCCTTGGGATCAATCTTCGGCGGACCGAAATTCAAGCCGCCCGGAGCTCTTCCCGGTTTGCTGATAACGCGCTGCTTCGGCTGTCGTCGCCCCTTCTTTTCATCAGCGAAGCTGCTAACAGAAGCTAGATTCAAACCTATCATTGCGACCGCAGCCGCGAACTGAGGGCTGAAGCCAAGAGCGGGTGCGATGGACTGTATTTGCTCAATGCTATCGTCCTCGTTTCCAACCACGAACAATCCGCTGCAAAGAGCAAAGCCAAAGGCGTTGCTTATGTCGTGCTCGTCCAGCTCGTAGTTAACTAGTTGAGTCAACTCGCTTACCTTGTCGGTTATTTGCAAGGTTCTGTTCCAAAGCTTGTCTGATTCTGCCGACGCCTTTAATGCAGGCAGATACCTGTCGATTATTTCCAGTGACCGCATTAGGTCCACGCCAATCGAAGGTATATTTGATTTAAAAAACAATTTATTAAGCTGAAGGCGCCGCTGGTAGGGCTCGATTTGATCGACAATTCCTTCCGCGACCATATGGCGCATTAGTGCCAATGTTTTTGGTTCGGGAATAAGCTGACGTCGTGCACTGAACTGCACACCCCGCCACACACAAAGTGGGTCGGTAATAAAAAACTCAGGGTAAGTTGCGCGGAGCTGATTGCTGTTTAGGTCGTCGATGGCTCCCCACCAGTCGAAAACCTCGCCGCTGTGCGGGTCAGCCGCGACATTGTTCATAGTGAAGTCGCGCAAATGACCGCCTTCTTTGGGCGGGATAGATGGGTCGCCGCTTTGATGAAGTGCCCTGTTTACTCCAAACGGCGGGCGCGGAACAGCAATGTCTATGTCGATTTCAGCGTCGAATTCGACTTTAATAACTCCGTACGCTTTGCCGACCAGATCAACCTTTCCTGGATATGCATCCTCCAGCACATGCTGCAGATCTTTAGATGGTACGCCGTATACTTCGAGATCCGCGTCTTTTGGGTCCAGTCCTAAAATTGCATCGCGAACGAAGCCGCCGACCAGCAGAGCCATTGGCTGCTGGCCGTTGGAATCTGGATGAACCGGGAGAGTGGATACGAGTCTTGATATTTCTCGAGCAGCTTCGAGAGCTCCTTCGTCAGCACCGAGCAGCCGGCGCTGCAGTTCCTGCGGGTCGCGCGGCACTCCGCGTTTCTGAGAAAGTACGAATTGATTGATTTTCTCGGCGTACGAGCTCAAGGCTAGTCGTGTCGGTTCTTCGATTATTTGTTTTTATGCCCCGCCCGGGCAGACCCTGCTATTATCGCTTAATCCCCATCGGACCGCTAACTATGCGTGAAGGTTTCGCGGAGGTCCGTTTTTTATGGATGCTCGTGGATTTCGCCTGACTTGGGGGATCGATCGGCGAGATGGTGAGACGACGAGTGCTGCGCTCGATGCGCTCAATGCTTTCGTCGTCGAAGGCAGGCTCACTTGGAAGTTCTTCGATCTCAGCGCCTTCGGATTTAAAAAACTCGAATATATTCCATCCCATACGTTTGTTATGTCATGTGGGCATCGATCGTTGCCTACTACAGTAAACAGCAGTGAGCTCGGCCCTTTACGTAGGCGGCGAGCAGCTCGACCAGGCCGCGGCCAAGGGTTCTGCCGCCGTCGGAAGCATGGATTGGCGCGCCTTCCGGCAGGTGCAGGTATGCACAAGGTAGGCGGGAGGCAAGGGAAAACACGTAGTCAGCGCCTTGCTCAAGCGAGAAGCCGCCAACCACCGGGTTACTTGCCGGCTGGCCGTTAATAGAGTCGAGATCGAGTTCGAGGCCGACGCGGCAATCAGCGTTTAAAAAATAGTTCACCGCGCAGTTGAGGGCCTGCTCTAGGGAAAATTGTTTACGGACAAATAGGTCTTCAAACGTAATGGAGCAAAAGCGCGCTTCCTGCATCGAAGCAAGCGAGTATTCTGAGTTGTAGGACTCCTTGGTGCCTATTGCAAAATAAGCATGCAGCATGCCTTGCGCCGATGCGTAGCTAAACGAATTGCCGCTATGACGACCTTCGAGTCGTCTAAAGTCCAAATGTACATCCATATTACAGCAGCCTAAGTTCGCTTGGCTTGCAGCCTGATGCGCACGGATTAAAGGGAGCGCGTTGTTGTGTCCACCGCCAATTACAATCGGCTCCATCCCTGCAGCGAATATTAATTGCAGAGTCGCAGCTACCCGCTCGTCAATTTGCTCACAGATCTTTCTGAGTTCCTCTGGCGAACTCTGAGTTCCAGAACTTGTGCTTATGATATCGCTCAGATCTACACATCCGGCGACCGCCAGCAAGGAGCTGCTAAGGAATCGATTGGCTTGGATGTTCGCCAATTCACCCAAAAAAGCCGACCACGCCCCGTCTGCTCCTCCTCGTCCACAGTTAGCTCTAGGCCCAATGTCCTCGGCAACTCCAATCACGACCCAGCGGACACCCTTGGCGCTTTGCGCTCTCAAAAATGATTCAAAGTCGTCTTTGCCGTCGTAGCAGGCCAGGACTTGTCCGAGCTTTGTCTCACCGTCACGCGGCGATGCCAGACTTGCGAGTTCTGCCGCGGAGACGCGAAAAGCAGTTTTACTGGTCGACATCGTTGTCTACGGCGCGGTTAAGGCGATCCATGATGGCGGCTCCTATGCCCGACTCCTCACAGCGATCGACTAATATCAGGTCCAGGTTGGCGTGATCTAACTCGTGAAGTGCCTGGAAAAGATTTCTAGCGGCTTCACTCAGGTCATCTTCAGGCAAAACCAGCACTCGGTAGAATGCAGTGCGATTATCGGGCTCACCGAATGAAATTAAGCCGGTACGTTCAGGCAGGTTGCTCTCGTCGAAATTCGCCCGAAAACGCAGGGGCGTGCGCGGCGCGTAGTGGCGTTTTAGCAGTCCTGGGGAGAGCTGAGAAGTTTCCGCTTCGCCGTGGACATGCCCGGAGCTAACTTCCCCCAGCACCTGGCTAAGCTGTTCCTTGGTAACCGCGCCGGGACGCAATAGCCTGGGAGGAGAGTCGACAAGCGAAAGGACGGTTGACTCCAACCCGACGCGGCACGGTCCGCCGTCGATTATCAAATCAATTTTGTCCCCCAAAGAGTCGGCTACATGCTGCGCTGTCGTAGGGCTTATCGCTGCGAACGCGTTAGCGCTGGGTGCTGCGATCGGTACGCCTGAGGCTCTGATAATAGCGAGAGAGCATGGGTGGGCCGGAACTCTAACAGCGACCGTGTCCAGGCCGGCAGACGCGATAGCAGAGATTCCGGGCTGCTTCGGCAAAACTACCGACAACGGACCGGGCCAAAACTGCTTAAGTGCATCTAACTGTTGCTTCGTTGTGGGGTTGTCGACAAGAGCAACAGTGCTCAGCGCTGAGAACTCCGAAATGTGCACGATAAGGGGATTAGTGCGCGGCCGTTCCTTTACTGCGTAAATGCTCCGTACAGCTGAGTCGCTGAGCGCGTTTGCACCCAGTCCGTAAACAGTTTCGGTGGGGAATGCTACCAGTCCGCCAGCACGAATAACCGCAGCAGCCTTAGAAATATTCTCCTCAGTAGCGGCAAGAATCATGTCGTATCAGTACACCAAGTTCTCTGCTGGCTCCATAGCTGAGAATTCGCAGCTTATGCCGTTAGAATAAATACACTTTTTAGGGCGTCTCATGCATATATAATATATAGTGAAGGAATCGAGCGATTCTATCGATTCTTACACTGACGACGCTTTCACACTTCAAGTTTAAGGAAAATTTTTGCTCATGGGTTTTGCCGTATCAGTCATCCGATTGTTTGTTTTTTATATCCTGCTTGTGGGGGTTTCGTCCGCTGCCTGCCAAGAAGTGAGCGGCGGCGAGTTCATGCGTGTCAGCAAAGATGCCAAGGGAGAACCGCAGTCGCTCGATACTTCCATAGTGCACTACGTGCCAGCGTCTGGCTCGTCAAAGTATCCGCGCGTCGATTTGATTTCAGCAGTGCACATCGGCGAAGGCTCTTATTACACTCAGCTAAACCGGCGCTTCGCCAAATACGATGCGGTCTTATACGAACTCGTTGCTCCCAAGGGAACGAAGCCGGTAAAGAACGCTGAAGGACCACGCAGCATCGTTTCAACATTTCAGCTTGGTTTAACAAACCTTCTTGGCTTGGAGTTTCAGCTCGATAAGGTCGATTACTCTGCAGCTAACTTCGTTCATGCTGACACGACCCCTGAGCAGTTCTCGCAGCAAATGGAGCAGCGCGGAGAAAGCTTCTTGAGCATGTTTATGCGGCTCATGGCAGCGAGCTATGCCCATCAGCAGCAAGTTCCACAAGCTGCCCTTGAAGCGCAGCTATTGATGTTCGTGCTAAACCCCGATCCGGCCGCACGCTCGCGGGGACTCAAACGGATGATGGCAGAGCAATTTAAGAGCACGGACGTTTTGATCCAAGCGCTTAACGGCGAGGAGGGCTCGACTTTGATTAGCGGACGCAATGACGCTGCCCTGGCAGTGTTGAAAGAGCAGATGGCCGAGGGCAAGAAGACTTTCGCTATTTTCTACGGTGGCGGGCACATGCCGGATCTTGATCAAAAACTAAAATCCCAATTTGGGTTGAAGCCCGTTTCGGTCGAATGGGTTCAAGCTTGGGACCTTACGAAGTAGGCGCTGCGGCGTGAATGCCAACAATCATTCTCTGACCACGGGCCGCATTCATGCCTTAGATTTCCTCCGGGGCCTCTATATAATTCTGGCGATGATTCAGCATTACACGGGTGTGCTGAATGGCGCATTGGGTCTGCGACCGGACAGCTTCATCCAGTGGCTGTTTTATAATCTAACACCAAGCGGCGACCATCTATTCCTGGCCCTTGCGGCCTTTAACATCGGCAAGCGCGCTCCGCAGCACTACAGGAAAGTGTACTGGGGCAAGATGGGTATTTACGCCTCGCTGTTTGTATTCTTTTTCTTCGAAGCATTTTTTCGCACCTATGACCTTGGACAAGCGTTGACCTGGAGCCCTCTTCTTACGTGGATGGTCGTTTTGATGCTGCTCGCGACGATTCACAGGCTGTTCGGGTGGGTAGGTGTCTTGTGCTTGTTCCTGCTGCAAATGACCTTTTGGGCGATGCCGATGGATTCGCTGGCGCAGTCAGTTAACCACTATGTGCGTGAATCTTTGCAGCTGATGACGTTTCAATATGAATCGAGGATAGATTATTTCATCGGCTCCGGCTGTGTGGGTTACCTGCTCGGCTGCTACCATCATCACGGCAGAAGTATCGACCCTCTGCCTAAGCACCTTTTGTCTACGCTGGTCGGACTGTTGTTTACGGTACCGTTCTGGTTATACGGACAGTATTGGGTGCTGAACCTGGACAGCGTTTGGGAGAATGAATATCTGGTCGCCTCTCAGTTCGTGGGGATAATGTACATTTGGGGCGTGCAAGTCTCTGCGATAGCGTTCGCAATATTGCTCGAGCGTTTCGGTGTCCCGATGAAAATACCGATTTTTGACTGGTGCGGGCGATTTTCGTTTTTGGTTTTCGCAGTTCATTACGCATTCTTTTTCAATGTCATGCTGCCGCTTAGGGTGCTGGTAGCAAAACTATACGAACTGCCGCTGCAGTGTACTATTGAAGAAATGTGCTTTTACATGGCTGGGACGATTTTATTCAGCTACTTTTTACAGCGCTCAAGGCTGCTGCTATTCATGCACCATCAAGGCGAACTGAAGACGCCCGCGAAATAAGGCGGGAATACCGGAGTCATTCCACAACCTTTAGACGATCGAATGTCCTGCCTACGCCTTAGCGCGGAGCGGACTCGTTGTCGGGAAAACGTCATCGCCGAGGTCAAGGACCTCGCGTGCCCTGTCGGTGATCGCGTGGAACAGCGCGGTCGGCGGAATTCGCAAGCGTCCCGCGATGTCGATCAGCAGGGCGAAGCCATCGCTGATCGCCGAACTCAGAACCGGTCGGTTCTGCTGCTGCTCGCTGCGGCTCAGCGGCGGCGTGCGGAAGTAGCCCTCGCCGGAGACGCAGGCAACTCCTCCTCCACTGAGCGCGGCATCATCAAGCGTGATGATGCCGGCCTCGTGGAGAATCCGGGTCGTCGTCTCGACTTCCGGCGGGTAGAACATGCAGTTCTGCGGCCCGGCCAACAGTCGAGGGAGGCGCAGCTCGGGTGAGTCCGTCCTTTCGTGCGCGAGCTTTCCGGCGAGCGACGCATCGAACTGTTGGAAGCGGCCGGATGCCGGAATCAGAATGTCCCAGGGCGTCTGCAGGTACAGCCTGTTGTCTTGCGCCGGAACGATCGTGACGCGATCCGACATGCCGAAGCTCTGACGGAGTCGTTCCTCGTCGATGTCGCTGACGAAGAGACGCTTCACTCCGTAGGTGCTGAGCAGCTGCTCGGCGACTGCCGTTCCGACCTTGCCGACGGCACCCTCGAGTGCGATCGAAAGGTCGGACAGCTTGGCATGCGATCCGAACACCAGCGGAACGACCGATTGCAGACCCTGAAGGGTCGCTTCGGCAGTCACCGGTGAGGGATCGCCGTGTCCTCCCTGAACCGGACCGTAGCCGGCGAAGGGTCGATCGACGCGTCCACTGCAGCCGAGGGCGGCAGCGACCATGTCATCGGGCGAACAGCCGGCATCGACCGAGAGCTGACCGGCACCTTCGGGCAGAGTCTGAGCCGCGAGCTTGCCGAGCGCCATGAACACGAGCGCGCGAACCTCGACGGGGAGGGTGCGCGGATCGTGCGAGAACAGCAGCGTCGCCTTGACTCCGCCGCGCATGTACTGCTTCGGCACGGAGTCGAAGCTCACCTTGACCAGCTCCGAGAGCACGGCCTCGAGGTGGTCCACCGAGCCGGCATGGAGAGCCATGCGCAGCACCTGCAGGTAGTTCGAGAGAACGAGCGCCAGCCAGATGTTCTTGCGAGTCATCGCGGCGGCAAGGCCCATCGCTTCGGCTTGCGCCTGCGACGGGGTTTCCCTGTGAAGCACACGCACCCCTCCGAGGAAGGGAAAGCGCGTCGTCGCCCAGTGTGCAGCGATGTTCGCCGTCACCTGCAGCCTCGGACCGTGCCTCAGGTTGTGGGGAAGGATCAGACCATCGCCCTGGAACAGTTGGCCCTGGATCAAGGCAGCGTAGCCCGGAGGCTGAGTCACGGAGACTTCGCCTAGGGGGATCTGGTCCGCAAGTGCGGACAACAGACCCTGGGAATTGGTTGTGTGGAGCATCCTAGTTCCTTTGACATGACACACAGGAAGACGGCACCATTCTCTGGCAGCGCTTCCATATGTGACGGTTGAGCCGCACGCCTGACTGGCAGACAGCGGCGGGAGGGTAGAGCTTTCGCATCCTGAGCGTTTGTCCTTCTGTCGCGGACCAAACGAAACATCAGACGATGCTTTGAGATAAGTTCTCAAAGCATCGCCCGACGGGACGCCAAGCAAAACTAAAATGCATTAGCAAAACGTTAGAAGAATGACTTCCGGGCTTCCCTGCGCCTGGCTGTCGGCCTGGCGCAGGAGTAGACCCGGGTAGATTACCCGTAATGGCTTGATGAGAAAGGTCGATGAAATCGCCGCTGGAATATAGCGTAGACTGGGACTTAGCTCAATTCTGGCCGTCAATCTGGCGCTTTGACTTGCCTCGCGGAGCAGGTAAACTATAATAAAATATTCAAGTATACTGCGATGTCGTAACTCTCTGTTTTGAAAGACTTTTTGCATTGCGCTTGGCGTTGCTTCTGCTGCTTTGCTCGTCTATAAGAAGGGTCTTTTTCAATTGTTGCGGGGCAGTTATTTACCCCAGTTTATTTGTGCTATATCTTTCGGTCTCGCTTGAGCCCGAAAGTGACTTCTAAGAGCAGCAAAGGAGAAACCGCTGAATGAGCACAGAAAATGAGATGCTCGAAAGGCTGGCCGAACGTGAATACAAGTACGGCTTTGTTACAGACATCGACGTCGATGCGGTCGAGCCCGGACTGAACGAGGAAATTATTCGTATCATTTCGGCCAAGAAGGAAGAGCCTGAGTTCATGCTTGAGTGGCGTCTTAAGGCTTACCGCAAATGGCTTGAGATGAAAGAGCCCGAGTGGGCCTTTGTCGACTATCCGCCAATCAACTACCAAGATATCGTTTATTACTCGGCCCCGAAGAGCCAACCAAAATTCAAAAGCCTGGATGAGGTCGATCCCGAGTTGATCCGCACATACGATAAACTCGGTATTCCGCTCGAGGAACAGAAACGCCTCGCCGGTGTTGCTGTTGACGCAGTTTTTGACAGCGTATCCATCGCAACGACTTTTAAAGAAGAGCTTGAGAAGCACGGAATTATTTTTTGCTCTTTTTCGGAAGCAGTGAAGAACCACCCCGAGCTGGTTAAGAAGTATCTGGGCTCGGTCGTTCCTTATACCGATAATTTCTTTGCAACTTTAAACTCCGCAGTCTTTACTGACGGCTCGTTCGTTTACGTTCCGAAGGGCGTGCGCTGTCCGATGGAGCTTTCCACCTATTTCAGAATAAATGCTCAGAATACCGGGCAGTTTGAGAGAACTCTGATTATTGCCGACGAGGGCAGTTATGTGAGTTACATGGAAGGCTGCACTGCCCCGATGCGCGACGAGAATCAGCTTCACGCTGCTGTCGTTGAACTGGTTGCGCTTAAGGATGCAGAGATAAAATACTCCACGATTCAGAACTGGTATCCGGGTGATAAGAACGGTGTCGGCGGAATTTACAACTTTGTAACTAAGCGCGGTATTTGCCTCGGAGAGAACTCCAAAATCTCCTGGACTCAGGTAGAAACCGGCTCGTCAATCACTTGGAAGTATCCTAGCTGCATCCTCAAGGGTGACAATTCAGTCGGCGAGTTCTACTCGGTGGCGCTTACAACCGGTCGGCAGCAGGCTGATACCGGCACCAAGATGATCCATATCGGTAAGAACACCAAGAGCAACATCGTTTCCAAGGGAATCTCAGCCGGCTTCGCACAGAACTCATACCGCGGCTTGGTGAAGGTTCTCAAAGGTGCTGATGGTGCGCGGAACTTCTCTCAGTGTGACTCGATGTTGATGGGTGATAAGTGCGGTGCGCATACCTTCCCGTATATCGAAGTCAAGAACCCGACAGGCAAGGTTGAGCACGAAGCGACAACCTCGAAGATTGGCGAGGATCAGATTTTCTACTGCAATCAGCGCGGTATTTCGACCGAAGACGCGGTTTCCATGATTGTTCATGGATTCTGCAAAGAAGTCTTCAACGAACTCCCCATGGAGTTTGCGGTAGAGGCGCGGCAGCTTCTTGCTGTCTCCCTCGAAGGAAGCGTCGGTTAGCGAAACCAGTGATTTAGAATGGAGTGAGATACGGAAATGCTTGAAATTTCAAACCTGCATGCATCTGTAGAAGATGGGGCCGAAATACTGAAAGGGCTAAATCTTAAAGTATCGCCGGGAGAAGTCCACGCAATAATGGGCGCGAATGGTTCCGGCAAAAGCACACTTGCGAATGTCTTGAGCGGAAAAGAGGGCTATGCCGTGACGGACGGCGGAGTCACCTTTTGTGGCAAGGATCTCCTCGACATGGATCCGGAAGAACGCGCCGGAGAAGGACTGTTCATGGCTTTCCAATATCCGGTAGAGCTGCCCGGTGT
>JAUIIP010000342.1 GCA_030431555.1 bacterium | reverse complement strand
CTGGGACATCCTCGGCAAGCACTTGGGGCTCACCGGAACAGTTGCAGCACTAGTCGCGCTGATGGGTGTGGGTTTAATCGGCTTTGTCGGACTAATGGAAGGCAGGCTCGATCTGCTGCTGATTCAAGGTGTGTTGTTCGCGATTATGGAGGTGGCGGTCGTAGCCTCTGTATCGATTTTCTTCTCCTCGCTGGTAGTGACGACAACTCTCAGCGGGCTGTTCACGCTCGGGACTTACATCGCCGGGAGGTCAATTTCTTACTTCAAGTATTTCATGGACCAGGGCGAGAATTACGACCCGATTCTCGCTACTGTCTTAAAAGTATTCGATTGGATATTGCCCGATTTAAGTTTATTCAACTTCAATGATTTGCTTGTAAGCGGCAGCTCTCCGACTCCAGAAGACTTAATTTACGCCGTTTGTTACTGCGTGGGTTACTCTGTTGCCGCGCTGACGCTCGCCGCACTAATCTTCCAACGTCGAGAACTGGTTTAATCGACGCTCTCAGCGCCGAACGCTTGGACACGCAAAGAGTCGCAGTGAAGCGTCCCTGCACTTTCTGACTCGAGAACTGCCAAGCCGTAAGAATCCTTGGCCGGGGCAAACGGCAGACTCCCGATATCAATCAATGTACCTGAACCCGCTGGAACGTTGATTGAAGTACTTCCGAGTGGTGCGGCGTTTCCGGCAAAAACACTTAGCAGCACATCCTGCGCAGTTTCACCCGTATTATAGACTCGAATCAGGCTCTGCTGATTGAGATAGGTGTTGTAGCTAAAGTCCTCGAAGCGTCCACCTGAGAGACTGCGCCCCTGAGAGCTGGCAGTTGAAAACAGCGCCCCTGTACCCTCATCGAACGAATAGAAATTACTCTCAGCCAAAAACTTACAGCCTGGACTGCCGCTGACCTGCGCTGAGCCGAAACTATCAGCCGGAATAAACGAAGAAACCGGCAGATGGAGCTGGCTTTGGACAGGAACTTGAAGGTTGAGTTCCTGCGCTTCCGGCAGCAGCAAGTTCAGCGAGCAAGCTGAATCCCCGACATTCGACAGCACAAGCCAATTTAAAAAGTTCTCTTTAGACTCAACTCGCACCAGCTGCGGCTGGTCCTGCGCTACACGCGCACTCATAACATCAGCAAACGGGAGCTGCTCTCCCTCGGCGGCTCCGGGGCTTACACCGTAACGCCCAAGCTGCGCTGAATACGAAATAGTGTCATCGTGCGGGACGAGCTTGATATAGCCGATCCTATCACCGCCCGGAATTTCATGTCCGCCCTGGACATCACGTCGGCCCATCGGCGGAACTCGCAGCCGAGACTGATGAACCAGTTCACCATAGGAATAATAATACAAGTCAAACCAAACTGAACGGCTGGGGTCGGTGTTTGCGATTTGCAGCCAATTGGCAGTGTATGCCTGCGCAGGCTTTCCGGTGCCCGGCCAGTAAGTATTAAAGGAAACAAAGGACTCGCCCTGAAGCAGATTCTCAAACGCGCGACTGGTCATAAACGCCAGCTTCGCACCGTCTAGAAACGCCTGGTTGTTGTCAGCGAAACTATAGTTAAACATCGAACCCTTGAGCGCGCCTCCCTCCAAGGTAATCTTGGCCAGCCCGGAGGCGTTTTGCGGTAGAGAAGCGAGGTCATCCAGCACGACGTCTATCTGAGTTAACGGCGGCACCTGACCGCTTAAAGTATTGAGCACCAGGCCATCTTGATCGAACAGCGTGATTTGCAGATTACCCGTTTGAAACGGATTGGTATTGCTGACTGTTGCAACATTGCGCATCCGGAGAAAAGTGTTCCAAAGGATGTACTGAGTTGAGTTTATTCCCTGTTCGACATACAGCGTCTGCGGCTCAGAGCGCGGACTAATCAGCCCCCCTGCGTCAACCGCCTCAAACTCAAATTCGACAGCACCCAGAGGCAGAGGAGCTGAAGGAGTGAAAGTCCAATTCCCGGAAGCGTCCGCAGTTACCTCACCTGCAAATTCGCCGTTGATGTAAATGCGCACCGTCGAGCCCGGCTGAGCGGTTCCGGATATCGACGAGCCGGGACTAAGGTCGAAAGATCCGTAGGTATTTATATCCAAACTAGGAACCAGCGGCGACACATCCGGCGAGTAGGCGATGCCAATCGGCTGGATAACATCCTCGCTAATAATGCGAGTTCCTTCTGTCAGTTCGGAATTAAAGCTCCATATACCGACACGCGGCGAGAGGGAAAAAGGCTGTGAATTTGCGTAGAAAACCCGGTCAATGTCTTCGGCATAAACTACACCTCTAGATTCGCCGATCCCGTTAATCACTTGCGAGTTGCTGCCATCTAAACCAGTCACAATCATCCCGCCTTCATGCCACACCGAAATCAGCAGACGCGAGTTCTCGAAGTCAACGAAGATTGAATCCAGGCCGTACGGGCCGGAGGTGCCGGGAATTTCATACAGCCTGGTCCAGGAAGTCTCAGACAGACTGCGGCGTTCTACGAAACCGTTCGCAACTTTATAAAGCTGCCTGCCGACAGAGTCCCAAAAAACCCTCCCGACAAATCCACTCTCTATGACTTCTGCGCCCGAGC
>JAUIIP010000066.1 GCA_030431555.1 bacterium | reverse complement strand
GTGTACAAATACTAAGGCTGCCATTACTGCCAAGGCAATCCGATCTGCACTGTACCAGAAATCATAGTAGTAGTTGTAATCCGCCATGGCGTAGGACCAGGCAGCGAGCAGGGCTAAAAGTCCGACAGCGAGCCTGGCAGCGCCAAAGGAGTCGAACTCTGACCAACGCAGTCTGCGCCAAAAGATCAGAAGCGGTGACAGCATCGCGAGCAGGCATATCGGAAACTCGGGGTCTGAAAATGCTGAAAGCGAAAGTATCTCTGAAACGTATACGTGTTCACGGACGCTCGCGCCGGATGCATACACGCTATGAAGTAGGGGGTAGAGAGCGATGGCGGCAGGTATCTGAATCCATTCCGACTGGTAGAGCCAGATTACAGACTTCTTGTAGCTTTCGTATACCGACCTATCCTTCACAGCTGCCTGAGTCCTTGCGAATCTCCGTAATAAGCGACAAGCCGAAGGGCATCCACTTGCCTTCTATGCGCCGCAATGCGGGCACGATCCAGGAATCAAAAAAGGAAATTTCTCCGGGTGTCTCCGCAGCAGGTTCTTTTCCGAGGATAGCGTAAACGGTGTAGTAACCTAGGGCACCAACGGAGTTGAAGTAATACATGTTGGAAGCAGCGGGCTCGCAGTCGATTTCTGAAAGTAAGCTGCGCATCATGCTTTTGTTGTACCTGCGGAAGTGGCCGGCCGCTTCGTCAAACTTCGTATAAAGCGACTGATGAGCAGGGACGAGAAGAAACAAGCTTCCGCCGGGTTTAAGCAGGCCAACCATATGGCCGAGCGCTGTTCGGTCGTCTTCAATGTGTTCCAAAACATTCATACACACGATGAAATCAAAATGACCGGAAACATCCCGAACATCTGTGCATTCAAAGTTTGCGCGGGAGTCCTGGATTGACTTGCTGCAAGTTTCGACTGCAGGTGCGGAGATATCTATGCTCAAAAGCGACTCCAAACCGGGAGACTCAAGCAGCATGCGCGTGAAGTTTCCGACGCCGCAGCCAACCTCCAGCACGGAACCGCAGACAAGTGGAGCGAATTGCTCATAGGTCCACCTATTATAGTTTACCGCAGATGACATTTGGGTCGACGAGACAAACAGCTCTTGCGAGGTCATGCCCTGCTCTCGGGTTTCTTCTGCAGGACGGCAAACAGCTGTTCGCCGCCGAAATCGGCATTCAGGAAGAATAGACCGTAAACCGCTGTGCCCAGGAACTTCTGCCAGGGTGAATAGATAGTCTCGGCAAATGCTTCGTTCATCGCTTCCGGGCGTAAGTTGATTGCCCATTTATACAGATTGAAGAAGGGGAAGCCCCAACGCAGCTGTTTCAAAACATCCATCTTCTGAGATGAGAAAGCCTCGGCCTTAGGAAAGTGTTGAAAGTGTCCCATCATTTTGTCGATGGGGCGGATCGGACCTGCCGGCACACTGACAATTAGGATTCCACCCGGCAGGAGCATGGCTTGAATGTGCTTCAGTGCAAGTTCAAGATCCGGCACATGTTCAAGCACCTCCATGCAGGTGATTATATCGAATTCCTCTGAGGGGTTCTGCTTCACACATAAATCGAGAGTCGAGAAAGTCATATCGGGAAATTGACGAGCATTCTGCCGAATGACATTCTCAGAAATGTCGCTGCCGTGCAGTCGTAAATCCGGGAACTCACGCCTTACCTGGCTTAAGAATATCCCGTTGCCACAGCCGATGTCGTGGAGTGCTCCCGCGCCGGGTGCATACGAGCGTAGGAGTCGAAGCGCTATGCGTCTTCGGTGACGGGGAGCGGGAGAGAAGCGGATCATGTCGCCCCACTTGTCCCAACTGTCGTCGTAGTCGTGCCGCTTAATATCCATTGTTGCAGTGCGGGATTATTAAAAGTACTGATAATGGTCGATGTCGGCATTCTAGCTGCAGCACTGGCGAGCTGACAAACCGTAGTTTTTAGAGGCCCCAATAGGGGATAGGATTCACTAATGACCGCGCGGAAAACGAATTTGCGAATTCTGGGCGCCGTGTTAGCGGTAGCGCTGCTGCTTAGGCTGATGCACTTTTGGGCAATTAAGGACTATCGATTCGACGAGGTGCCCATCGCGTTCAGCAACTCGGATATGAATGCCAATTTGCACTGGGCCGAGCAGATTGCAGGCGGCGACTGGCTCGGTATTCACCCGTACCATCCCTATAACGACTGGATGCAGAAGATTGCTCCGAAGGAGAAATGGTACGAATGGTGGGGAGGCGAGCAGGTATTCCAGCAGGCGCCGCTCTATCCTTATTTCGTAGCCTCAATATTTAAAGTAGTGGGTGAGCGAGTTGATGCCGTCTTGCTGCTGCAGTTTTTGCTTGGAGTGATTCAGTGCGGTTTGATCTTCGCTATTGCAGGGCGACTGTTCGGCAGCAAGGTAGGAGCCGCCAGCGGCTTCGTGGCGGCCTTGTACGCACCATCAATTTTTTTTCAGGGGGTGTTGCTCAGGGATAGCCTGCTGACCACGCTTGAGCTTGCCGCATTTTATGGGTTTGTCAGACTGCGCAAGACTCGCAGCAGTGGTGACGCTATATTTACCGGCTTCGCGGCAGGCTTTGCAGTGCTCTGCAAGCCGACAGCAATTCTGATGTCAATCGGCTTTGCTATCTGGCTTCTTTTGGAGCGAAGAGAACGCTTGGAGTTTAGGTCGGCGCTGGCAATAACTGTACTTGGCGCCACGTGTTTTGTGCTTCTGCCTCTGGTTTCGCGGAACTTGTCTCTGGGAGTATCGCCGTTCAGTATTTCAAACCGAGCTGCGGAAGCCATGATAATTGCGAACGCGCAGGGTGGCCACACGATGGTCTTGAAGGTGCCTGACGCGCTCGGCTCTATAATGGAGCAAACCAAGGGCAATCCTTTGGCAGTAGTCTCGGAGACTTGGAAAACCTGGCAGGGAGACTGGGGCGCATTTGTGCTGTTTCAACTTGGTAAGCTCGAAGCTTTATTCTCTTCGATGGAGATCGACAACAACGCGAATTACTACTTCGGCTACGACTTTTCGCCGATACTGGCCTATCTCCTTCAGTTTTCTTTCATTTTTCCATTGGCCGTAATCGGCCTGTTCAGCAGGCGCGAAAGCAGTAGTCCGCACTATGTGCTTTTGTTCCTGTTTGCTCTACTGCTGCCGGGAATGTTGATTTCTACGCCGCTTGCGCGCTATCGACTGACTTTCGCTGCGCTTTGCATGATTTTGGCTGTCCTCGGTGCGAGGGCTTTTTATGCTGCGCTCCGGCAGCAGGAGTTTGGGCGTGTGACGGGGATGGTAGCGCTGCTTGCTGCGTTGATAGTGGTTCACCAGACGGTGCTTTCACCTGACTCCGATCCCTTAGTGCATGCGCAGGTCAGGCGTCCCCAAGAGTATCTTTTTACCAGCGCGGCGTTTGAGAAAGTGGGCGACTACGCACGAGCGATTGGAATGCTGCACCTCATAGAGCAGCGAGCCCACGAGCGTCCGGATTTTGAATCTCTGCGAAAGTTTGTCCGCAGGAAGCGCGGTGAACTTTCGCTTGCCTGGGCCCTGGACGCTGCAACCAACGAGCAAGGGACGATAGTTCGAGTGAAGCTGGCTGATGCCGAACAAGATTTAGTTGCGGCGGGTGAAGACGGCTCTTCGTTGTTCCGAGTGGGCGCAATGTTTATAGCATTAGGTGAAAAAGAGCGAGGCAGGGAGCTTATTGAAGCTCACTTAGCTGCTTAT
This sequence comes from bacterium, assembly GCA_030431555.1. Taxonomy (GTDB): domain Bacteria; phylum Bdellovibrionota_C; class UBA2361; order SZUA-149; family JAGRAN01; genus JAGRAN01. The sequence goes on along the minus strand of JAUIIP010000066.1, from coordinate 10,277 downwards.
CCGGACTCGCCCCACCGGTCTCAGGCTGAGCAGCTTTTTGAACGCTATTTTGCAGCGGATGAGCCTGCGAACGGAGCTGCAGTTTCGCAATGAACACCTTTCGCCAAAGCTGGTAGCGTTTGTCGTTCGGCTTTTTCTCGGTTAGCCATGCGTTTAGTTTGGCTGCTTCCTCAAGATCGTCTTGTGCTATCGCGACAGCGAACAGACCTAAAGATGCGCGAAAATTTTTCGGATCAATTCTTCTCGATTCTTCGAAAAACGGAGCCGCCTGCTTGAAGTGCTGCTGTTTCACTAATCTCCACCCCAGTGCGTTTCTGGAGGCCGTGTGATTCGGCTGAATTTCGGAGGCTCGATTGAACCAAAAGCTGGCCTGCACGTCTTGCTTTAGGGCTTCATAACAAAGGCCTATTCTAAATGCGGCATCGCCGTAAGCCGGATAAATATCAAGTGCAGCCTTCAATCGATCTATTGCTTCAGTGAACTTGCCGTCGTTCATTAACACAATAGCGTAGTTTTGTTGCGCTTTGGCGCTGCGGGGAGCCAGGGCAATCCCGGCAGAGTGCAAAGTGGTGTTGTCATGCCAATAGCGCTGCTGAACGAGCGTCTTAGCGCTGAGCAGCACGCAGAGCAGGACGACACAGCTAAGCAGAAGCGTACGGCTGCGGATCATCCCGATTGTCAGTGCGGCGATAGCGCACACGGCAAGCAATGGTGTAAACATTAAACGCTCGGCGAAAACAGTGCCGATTGGAAATAAGACGTTCGACTGGACAGCAATTGATGCAGCGAACCATGCCGGCCAAAGCCAGATAGAGTCTCGCCTGATGACTCCCCACGCAAAAAGAGAGAGAAGACCGGCGAGCAGTGCCAAGCAAATAACGACATGTGGATCGCTGAAGTCTGTGATAGGCGTCGTCTCGGCAAAGGAATAATCGTGGCTAAGATTCGCCGGGAAGAGTGACAGCAGCAGGTATTGACCTAAGAGGACCAGGGCATTGGCAGCGCGACTGAGGGGCGGAAGATCCGCAATCGGATTCACCACATAGAAGATCTTGGACTCATTCACTACGAATGAGCCAAGCGCAAAAATTCTCAGTCCGACGTACATCCCGGCAGCCGTACAGGCAGCCAGCATGGGAAGTTTGAAGCTTTTGCGTTCTGGAATCGCCAGAAGCGCACATCCCAAAATTGGTAAGAAGGCAAGAGCTGACTCCTTTGACAAAAATGCCAAGAGGAACAAACCCGCCGCGCAAACAGCGCCTACCAAACTCGAATAGCTCAGCGCCAAGTAAAGCCCGGCCAGGCCAAATCCACATGCGAAAATTTCACTTCGGTGCGAGACGTTAGCCACGGCCTCCACATGCAGAGGGTGAAGCGTGAAGAGCAAGGCGGCGATGAACGCAAATCTTCCCGGCATGAGATGCAGCAGGAAAAGGTACGCAAGTATTGCGGTGGCAGCATATGCCGCAACATTTGTCAGGTGGTAGGTCAGCGGCTTTAGATCAGCGACGGCGTACGTTAGAGCCAGTGAAGCTCCAAGCGTCGGCCGATATAAGTTGCCTGGCCAGGTAGGCTGAACAAAGGCTTTGGTCGCATAGTCAGGTGATTTAACGTTGTCGTTGCTGACAAGGTGGTAGCTGTCGTCAAGCGAGAATCCGAACCCAAGGGTGCCTGCATAGAGTGCTGTCGATATGATAAACAGCGCGAGTTGCGGAGCGATTTGTTTAAGCGAATTCATCTGTCTGCATGCCGGGTTGCGAGGCAGAGTTTAGCAAGCTTAGCCTGCATCGAGCGACTCAATTCTGTGCTTGCCGCCTTGATAGGGCGAGGGGGCTGCGTTTGGCCCAGGCAAAATGCCAAAGAATTACGATCTTCGTCGAGATGCTGACCGTGCACATGAGCATTAGCGGCCAACCAGCAGAGAAACCCATCGCAATAGCGAATGCCAATGTGGACAGATCTTTGACCAAGGTTAGGAAATGCATCCACCACGAGACAGCTCCGGTTTGTCCGGCGCGGCGAATTCTGGCGATTTGGTGTCCGTAGCCTTGAGCCAGCAGCACCGCGACAAGCACAATCAGTCCCTGCGATAAGCCTCTACCTTGAATTGTGACCCCGGACCCGAGTGCCAACAAGCTCAAGCCGCCGATTAGCGAAGCGCAGAGCGCGACGAATGTGCAAACAGCTGCGGCATTGCGTCGGTCTCTGGCAATTTCGAAGACAACTGTCAGCGCCAGGCAGCAGGCGACCAGTCTCGGCCAGACTAGATAATGGTTGAAGCGCTCAAGGCAGTAACCGTAAACAAAGAACGAAAAGAAGGCGAGATAGGAAACACTAAACTGGTTCAGCGATAGGACGGCCGTAGGAGCCTCGTCTGGGCATGTTAACTTTCGGCTCCAAATTAATCTTATTTGAGTGATATACCCGGCAATCGAGAGCAGAAAGAAGAAAGTGCTAATTGCTCCCGTTAAGTGATAGCCCATCGAAAAACCTGCCGAGTCTTATCTAATCATGTCCTCCGCATATGCGAACAGCGCGGAACTGCCGCCGGTGTGCCAAAACAGCACAGTCTCATCGGCATTAATTTCGCCTTTGCTTATCAGATTCAGCAAGGCGCCGAAAGCCCTTCCCGCGTATACCGGATCGAGCAGAATTCCCTCCGTCTGAGCAAGCACAGAAACAGCATCGCGCTCCAGGTCACCGACTATTCCATAGCCTTGACCCAGATAGTCGTAATTGATGTCAAAGTCTTCAATCTCAAACGCGTGTTTTTGGCTCAGCAGCTCGGAACATTCGTTTGCTATCTGAACCAGCTCCACTTGATAGGGGCGACCATCGAGTTTTTCCTGATCTATGCTAATTCCGAGTATCTGCGATTCGAATTTCAGCAGCTTGGCACCGAGTGCCAGCCCAGCCTGCGTTCCTCCAGAGCTGGTAGCGAAAACAATTCTATCCACGCTCAGGTTTAAGCCGTTCAATTGCTCGACTGTTTCACGAAGCGCGTCTACGTATCCCAAAGCACCGATCGCATTCGAGCCCCCGACAGGAATAATGTAAGGGGATTTACCTTGGGTCTTTAACCCATCTGCCACCGCTTGCATGGTCTCATTGCGCTTTGACTTCTCCGTGAAATTCAATCCCGCGCCGAAGAATACATCTAAAAGGAGATTACCGTTCGGAAGTTCAGGTTTTGGGCCGCCCAAAACCAGTTCGCAGTTCAACCCACAGCGCGCCGCAGCTGCGGCAGTCTGTCTGCAGTGGTTGGATTGAGGAGCGCCGGCGGTAATTACGGTATCCGCTCCCTGCTTCAAAGCATCAGCGATGAGAAACTCCAACTTCCTCGTTTTATTCCCGCCCGTCGCAAGCCCCGTTTGGTCGTCGCGCTTGATCAACAGCCTTGGTCCGCCAAGTTTGCGGCTAAGTGCTGAAAGATCGTGAACTGGAGTAGGGAGAAACGCCAACTCGACTCTTTCCTGCGACGCGATCATTTCTGCAACTGACATAAATGCTCCCTCCTATCAGCTAAGGGTCTTACGAGACAGAACAGTTGAATTTAGCAACACTAGCACGAAAGATCGCGTGATAGTATAATTCGACCTCAACCAATTAAGGAGATTCTTAAAATGAATTTTGTCAAAGTCCTGTTTTTATCACTGATGTTGATTTCCGTTTCTGCATGCTCCCAGCAAAAATCGCCGGGTATGGACGGGGAGCCTGCCAAGTGCCCGCACATGAAGGAGCAATCCTGTAAGGGCTGCGAGAAATGTAACAAATGCGACAAATGCTCGAAGTGTATGAAAGGAGACTGCAAGAAGTGTGACAAGTGCATGAAGCATGAGGACGGGGCCTGTGCGATGAAGGAAGATCGGAAAGGCGAATGCAGCTCATGTTCTAAGAAAAGCTCGTGCAGCAAATAAGTGTATTAAGGTGGTGGTAAGACTTGTACCTATACTAACGGCAGCAGCAGTTACCCTAGTTGTGCTGCTGCTGCCTCACTCTAATGCAGCGGCTAAAAACAAGTCCGCTGGTATGCCGTTCGTCGTTCTAGAATTGTTCACGTCGCAGGGCTGCTCCAGTTGTCCGCCTGCAGATCAGCTTTTGCGAAAACTTGCAGCGGAAGCGCGCAGAGACAAAGCCAGAGTTTTCCCTCTCTCTTTTCATGTCGACTATTGGAATTATATCGGATGGCGTGATCCCTACAGCGGGAAAACTGCTACGAGCCGACAGAAGCTGTATGCACAGGTAATGGGTGAAAGGGGTGTCTACACTCCGCAAATGATAGTTAATGGGAAGGTTCACTTTCCGGGAACGAGAGAGCAACAGTTGCGAACTGCAATCTCTAGGTCCCTCAAATCCCCTGCACAAGTAGGCCTTACGCTAAGTAAGATCGAGCGAGCGGAAGGAAATCAGCTCGTGATTCACTACGAGTATACTGATGCTCCGACAGAATCCTTACTCAGAGTTGCGCTGGTTAATACTCCGGACGCCAACTACGTTTCCACCGGCGAAAATGCCGGCAGCACCTTGAGCCATACGAATGTTGTGCGTGCATTTAGAACGCTTGAGCTTAAAGCCGGCACCGGCTCTGCACAAACCGAGCTGGGTGTGCCGCCGGATATAAGCCAGACTAATCTTGAAATCATTTGTTTTGTCCAAGATAAATCAACTATGCATATCCTTGGGGCGTCTTCACTTAGTGTGAGGTAGCGGTGCTGAGCAGGCTCGCGCCTATGCATAAAAATGTAAAGACAAGGCAGAACAGTTTGCTAAGCTGCGTGTGAGCTATTTTACCCGGGGATTGCTGAGCTTGGCTCTGAGCGCGAAATACAGACGCCTAATTGGCTACGGTTCGACACTGATCATAATCGCCGCACTGCTCGCCGTTTATGTGGTCGTTGGTGCGGAGCGCCGTCGGCGAACTGATTGTTGGCAAAGAATTGTTTCCAAGGTAAATGCCCAGCATGACTTGAACGCCGGGATTGACTTTGAAGTTCACCAGTTTCAGGAGTTAGTAGAACAGAGTCTGGCGGCTCGCGCCGTCATGTTGACTCTTTTCGGTGACATCTCAAAGCGCAGAAATTTACCACTTAGTGGTCGCGATCTAGCGAAGCTTAAATCCGGTACCGACGGCTACCTTTCTTTGAGGGATAGACTTTATCGGACCGCCTTTTCCTATGAGTGTGCGGGTGAGGTCAGTGACAAGTTTGTCTCAGAGCACTTCATAGATCCTAAAGTGCGCTTAAAGGCGGTGATGATGTCTTTGTCAGCGGCGCTGATGCTGAATGACAACTATATTCTCGCGATCTCTATGTTTGAGCAGGATGATCGTTTGAGAAGATTGCTCAATCAGCCGGACTCGGGGTTTGAGATAGGCCCTAACAGCTTGCGCGCGATAAGGCGTAAAGCTGCATCACCTGTGGTTCGTTATCGGGTTAGGCGTGTGCTGAATTTTTATGAAACGCAACGAACGAAGCTTGCGCAGTCTCCGATAATGGAAAAATCTTGGTTGGGAGATTCAGAGTTTGCGTACCTTGAAACCTTAATCAGCAGCAGCCCGTCGTATCAGTTTATCAAAGAAGTAAAAGCCGGGTCGATACTCAGTCGAAACTTGGCGCTGCTTGGTGACTTGGCCGAAGACTTTATTCAAGAACTTAGTCGAGAGGGCTTGGATAGTCTGAGCATGGTGTTTGGGAATACCGTTGGCCTGTATGAGGCGAGAAAGGGGAAGTTGTTCGACGATCGATCAGCGCTGCTTCATGTCGCAAGCTTGCTCAAGCCCCTAGACATTCTTGTGGAGAAAACACCTTTTCGTCTTACTGATAAATTTATTCCGGGGCATTTCGGGCACGCGGCAATTTGGACCGGGACAGAGTCACAATTGAAAGAGCTTGGAGTTTGGGATGACCCGGTAGTGAGGAAGTTCCATGATGAGCTCAAAGGGGACGGACCTGGTTCAGGGCGAGTTGTTGAAGCGTTGCGCAGTGGAGTTCAGTTGAATTCGCTGGAGGAGTTTATGAATGTCGACGATTTGGCCGTACTTAGACCAGTTGCTCTTTGGGATTACCCAGTCGAGGAGCGTAGAGAGGAGTTGCTTGCAGAAGCGCTCACTCTGGCCTTGCGTCAGGTCGGTAAAGAATATGACTTCAACTTCGATGTAAACACAACAGACAGAATCGTGTGCTCGGAGCTGGCGTACGTTTCTTTTCCGAGCATTCGCTGGGCAACCGACACCCAAATCGGCCGAGATACGATAAGTCCCGATAGGGTTGCAGAGAAGGCTTTTGACGAGACTCCGCTGAAGTTGGTGGCTTTCTATCACGACGGGAAGCTGATTGCGAAGGGCGGCAGTGGCAAAGACGACCTTGCATTTATGCGACGCTTAATGGAAAAAGATGTTCTACCGACTAAGTAAACATTTAGCGCGTTTCGCAGTTGGACAGTTTTTTATGAAAATAACTGTCGCGGGTGCGCCTGCGCAGGAAGCGGGGCCGTTGCTGATTGTTTGCAATCATCAAAACAGCATAGTTGACCCCTTGCTTGTGATTCGCTGCTTTGAGCGCGAACTATGGTTTATTGCGAAGTCAACTTACTTCAACGGCCGAGTCATATCCGCATTTCTGCGCTCTTTCAATATGATACCTGTTAAGCGTCGTCAGGACTTCCCGGACGGCGAAGTCGATAACAGCAGGATGTTTCAATTCACGACGCACGCATTGGGCACTGGAAGAGCGATATTGATTTTTCCTGAAGGTCTGAGTTTGGGATTGCGAAAGCTGCAGACGATTAAGACAGGAGCAGCTCGAATTTCGCTTCAAGCTGAGTCCGAACATGCCTTTTCGCTCGGACTGAGAGTTCAAGCTGTTGGAATTACCTATACCGATGTCCAGCGATTTCGCAGCTCCGCTTATGTAGTCCTTGGCCAACCTTTCGATGTTGTAGACATTTACCAAAAAGCAGCGGCCGGAAATGAGGATGTGGTGTCGGCCCTAACTTCAAGAATTGAGTCGGAGCTGCGAGCGTTGACTGTTGATGTAGCAGAGGCGGAACTGAACCAGCTTGTAGAAAGAATTGCAAAGATCTACGCCTCTGCCGGTCGAGCCGCTGACGATTTTCAGCGTCTTAGCGCCGTTGCGAAAAGAGTGACGGAACTAGCAGGTAAAAAACCTGAAACTCGGGACACGATATCTCGAAAACTGGCAGCTTACGAAGAGGCTGCGTCTCTCTGGAACATTGATTTAGATCGGCCGTTAACGCAGCAAATGAACCCTTTTGCAGTTCGTCTGCTGACACCAGCCGTTGTGTTTGGCTACTTAGCTCACTATCTTCCGTATCGGGCAATCAATTGGCTTGGCCGAATGATTATCGATCATCCTGCCTCGATTGCGTCAATGAAGATACTCCTGGGAATAGCACTCTACCCGCTGTGGTATCTCTTCATCCTTGCAGCTGCTTTGTGGTTTGGACTAGGTGCTAAGCTTTCTCTTTTGATGGTCGCGGCCGTCATACTTTCAGGCCTGCTGGCTAATAAATATTACGACGGCGTGCACCTATACCTGATTGCTGCTAAGGGCAGCCCATTGCAAATGCTTAGGTCTGTCAGAGATGAACTTCTATACGAACTCGATAAACTCAACCTCGAACTGGATCAAGAGCGCTGAGCTGACTCATGCGGATCCTTGATTTGCGGCGCTCATGCAAGTATTGTAGCCGACCTTCCAAGCTATACGAGTAGAACCTTAGACTATCGCGAGCCGCTAGGCGGTTAAGGCCGCCTGCCTGCTCGCGGTATGGCTTCATGCACCCCCAGGGTTGTACATGAGGTTTCAATTTATCCGCCGAGTTTCTCACCAGCCCCGAAAAATCTTACCCCCTGGAAGGAGGTTCTGTCGTGCAGACTCGATCGGTGTCGATCGTCGACTTAGATCGTCTGCTCCATCCGCTGCAGCTTAAGACCGGTGTCCTCGATGGACCCGGTTGGCAGCGGCTCGATGGAGGAGCGCAGTTTCACTGCCTCGGAACGTTGACAAGTTCGCGAGCTTCGCGTGGTCAGACGGCAAAACCTATCGCCGGACTGATCTCGTCCTCAAGGAACCCCGCTCGGGTTCCTTCCGATGTCGAAGGATCACTATGGCGGCGCGGTTGGACTGTGCTCGTGCCCCTTGTCGGTTCGGTGACGGTATCTGACTGCCTCGTAGAAGCGCAGCAGCTCGCCGTTCTCCCTCCCGGCAGTGATGACGACGTGCCCGTTATGGCTGAGGATTCAGTCATGATGATGTTTCATCCCGGCCCCCATGCCTGTCAGCGAGAAGCATTCATCCGCGGTTCGCTGGAAGACGTGCTTCGTCCGACCTCCGTAAACCAGCGTGCACTGCGGGACGCAACGCGCGAGGGATGGGAGGGTGGAGTGATTGCATACGCTTTTCGTGACACCCCAATCGAGGACGGCGTCGATATTTCCGTGCTGGAAATCCCTGCTAGACGGCACGCGGAATCGCATCGTCACGGGAATCGCGGCGAGTTCTCGATGCTTCTAGGACGAGGAGGTCGAGTAGAGGTAGGCGGCGAAACACTGGTCGCAGGCTGCTTCGACCTTGAGGGTCCACGAACCAGCCATCAGCTCCGGGTCGTCGAACCATGCTGGGCGCTTCAGGTGAGTCTCGACGGTACGGAGCTCGAACCGACTTGATTGCTGCGGGATGGCTTCCTGATGTTTTACCAAGACTAATGAAGCCATCCCGCAGTCAATTTCTTGCGCTTGACTCGCCCGCTTTTAGCGAGTGAACAGTCTTCGAACCAAGTTACGGCTTACATCATTGTCCAAATACAGCAGCATCGCAATCACCATTATTAAGTTAAAATAAAACACTGCCGGCGAGAGAAGAATCATTACCAGTACGTGGAATAGCGCCATGAGGCAAACCATCGGCGTTCTTAGCGGAGGAAGCCATACTAAAACTGGAAAAGCGGATTCGATCAAAATTGTTGCGTAGCTGCCGACAATCGAGAACGCCGGGGCGTGAAACAAATCGACAGTCGGAAATCTAAACCATTGATAGCTGAAACTTGTATAGTAAAGAGCGTCCCCGTTTTGCCAGTGCTCCAGCTTTGTCGGACCGCAGGAGAGGTATATAATCGCAATTGATAGCTGCATCAAACGCTGCGCCCATACCGAGCCTAGCCTATTTGTCTGCGACAGCCCCATTCGCTTGCTGTCTAGGGAGTAGGCGTAGCCAAGCGGAGCGAAGCAGCCAAGCAGCAGCAGCAGAACAGCGACTTGGTCCTGGCCGTTTACCATCCAAGTGTTACGGGTAACCATCGAGCTGTAACCGACAAACAATACGACGCAAGCCGCTCTGGTAAACAACCCGAGCGTGAAGCATATGCCCGCCGCTACCAACAATGCATATACTGACCAGACAAAGACAGGTGAACCGCTCCAGCCAAAAACTGACCAATAGTGGTTGCCTTGGTCTCGCAGCAGCCAAAGCGGAACGGTTGCATTCTCTCCGTAAAACCTTTCCCAGTTCGGCATGCTAATCAGTAGGATATGCAGCACGAACAGACCTAGAGCTACCCGAAACACTCCAAGAGATTCTGTAGTCGTTTGTGCGAACCAGAATTCGTCAAACGCAGTAGTCAGCTTATTGCTTTTTCGCTGCATAAGTACGTGCCAAAATCAGAAGTGGTCTCAGGTCCGTAATAGCTGCCTTGTTTAAATGCTTCAGCCGGCGAAAGTATTCTCCGGCTAACAAGTGCTATGCGTACCGCCTGGATAGTCTTGTGCTTCTCACGCTCCTTTCTGCATAGGTGCTGCGCAAACGCATACAGTGGCTCCTTTCGGTTGTATAAGTTTAGGTGAAACTTGACTTCTCGGAAGTCAACAAACTGGCGCTGGGGCCAGTTGCGCTGACCTTGGCTTGCCAGCGGGATCCACTTCAGCTCACCGCTATCGAGCACGGCCCATACTGAGTAGTACCAGTGGGTTTTTGGAGGCGGGGAAAACATCCGCCAGTGAGTTGATAAACCCAGCAGCCACGCAATCCGATCGAGCTGCCAAAGCGCGTAATTGAGCACCTTATTTTGAATTGCCGGCGACTCAAGGCCAGATGGTTCAGCGGTTGTTTGTTTAACGGCTGGGGTTCGATTTACGGCAGGAGGCAGTACGTTCGCTCTGATTTGCATGCCTAGCGCAAAAATAACAAATACAGCTATCCAGCCCTTTCGCAATTTGCGCGTGCGCAGTTTCTTCTGCGTTTTAGTGTTGATCAGCGTATTTT
>JAUIIP010000065.1 GCA_030431555.1 bacterium | reverse complement strand
ATATTCTTTCTCGGTGGAGATACTCTTGAATCGAAGAAATTCATAAAAACCTTCGATAATTTCGTCAGAGTTATCTTCGTAGAGTTTTCTCAGCGCGTCGATCTGTTCACTCATGAATCCTCCGGAATCATTCTTTTAGTGTGTCTGGAAAAAGGTCGGCAAACTGTCTAAGGGCCTCTTTGTATGCTTCGGCCTTAAAACCGGAAATGCAGCTGATAAACTCCGAGACACTCATCCAGCAGCATGCGGCAAATTCAATGTGCTCTGGACTGGCGCTCAGGTCAATCTTTGCGTTCGGGTTCAAGCGAACAAGAAAATAGTTTTGCTCCTGACCGTGATAACCGCGCTTGAAAAGATGCTCCGGCCAGTCATACCTCAATGGAGCGGGGAGCGAGCCGATGATTTCTACATCTGATGTGCCGATTTCTTCCTCGAGTTCACGTACAAGAGCATCCTGCGGGTCTTCGCCATCCTCTATTCCGCCTTGTGGAATTTGCCACGCCCCCGCTACATCGGAGCGTTCACAGGCTAAAACTTTACCTTCAGAGTTGATCACTATAGCGGCCACATTTCTGCGATAACGCTTATTCATACTGCACCTACTGCATTGGCGGTATCTCTTACGTAGGGGTCCTCCGGCCAGAGTTCGGCCAGGCGAGACGCAGCAGTTCTTGCGGCCTCTATGTCTCCCGCTTCAGATAAGGCTTCAATATACTCAATCGCGGGAAGCGGGCCGACTTTTTCCGACAATTCTATCAGATCCGTTGCAATTTCCTTTCCGAAAAGTTCAATTGACTGTTCGGCTCTCCCGGTTCTGCGCAGGACTTCAGCCAGAGTGGTTACAATAAACACACGGTGCTCACCCAGGTCGCTTCGGCGGGGATCGCTGAGGACAGTCCTCAGCAGCGCTTCTGCCTGGTCCTCTCTGTCGGCTCTAGCTAAGCCCCGCGCGTAAGCCGTTATAACGGCTGCATCGGACGGGTCAGCAGCCAAGGCACGTTCGAATTTGGCGAAAGCTTCTTCGTAGCTGCCCAGTTCGAGCAGCGCCTCGCCGTGATTCGTGAGCGTTCGAACGGTCGGAGCTTTTATAAACCTAGCGTAGCGTTCGTAAACTGCCGTCAACTCCCTCCAGGCTTCTTGCTGCTCGTAAACTTTAAATAGCTGCTCCAGCGAGCGCTCGATCCTGGGAGCTAAAATGTGATAGCGCCACACTAAACTAACGGCATGCGAATGGTTTCCCAGCAGCAAGGCAGAGTCTATCGCGTTGATGTTTGCGTTTAAATCAAGCGGGTAACGCCTCATGTGGTCGTCGGCAGTTTTCGCAGCGTCTCCGTCCAAGGCGAGTTCGGTTTCGTAGGACCACTTGTTGTTCAAAACATCTGCTTGGTTGCGGTTAAGCTTTAGGCTTGTTTGTGCGGCCTTTAATCCCTCTTCCGGAACTCCAGCAGAACGAAGGCAATAAGAGAGAACAGCGTTTCCAATAAGCGGGTTGTCTTCCGCAGCTCTGCGCAGCATGGTCAAGGCTCGGAATTTTTCACCGCGCTCAATTTGCTCGAAAGCTTCTTCATATGTTTCGCGAAAAGATTTACTTACACGGCTGATGGCTTCCCACTCTTCGGTTAGAGCAGAGGGGTGATCGAGGAGCTGTGCCTTATGAAAGAAGTCTGCGGCCAGGGAGTGTCGGCCAAGCTCCGTGCAGAATTTGCCGGCGTTAAACATGGCCGAGCCGTTCAGAGTCCACTGAGCACTGGAAGATTCAAGCAGTTGTCTAGCTGCGGTGGTTTCCTTGTCGTTCAGGAGTTTGAGAAACTCCAATGCAGACTGCGGCATGCACGGCGAGTTGTTCGCCTCTAGAGTTTGCGGACGGCTCAAAGCCGATCGCAGCTCATCAGTGGACAGCGGACGCTGTGGACTGGGAGTGTTTAAAGCAGCAACGGCGCACAAACATCCCATCGGGACCGAATAACTCAAGCGAACGAGCGAAAACAGCCCGAAGGCACCCTCGCCGGAGATAAATTGATTGCTAACCAGCCCAAAGGCGGCAAAAGGCTCTCGTCCATCTACTGCTTCGATTAGATCGGCTGCATCGCTTGCGGCGACACGCACCCAGAGCATAACTTGCGGGGTGTTGTTTTCATCCAATACGACGGCCGGGAAGTAATAGCGATCAGAGTTGAGAATCAGGAAATCGAAGTCCGGAGCGGCATCAAGGCGATTGTGCTTAAAAATTCTGCTCTTGGCAGCGCGAATCGAATAGTGCGCAAAGCTCCTACTGTCAAGCGCAGTAAACTCGGACCTTAGCATCTCGACTGAATCTGGCAGGTAATAAAGCCAGCTTAGGGAGGCATTGGAATGCAGCGGCTCGCCGCGAGTATTTCGTTGAAATACGTCAGTAGGTGCCGGGGTGTAGAGTTCCACGGCGGATGATATGACAGAAAGTGATAGTTCCACACTAAAAAGCGTTGTTGTGTTATTGTCGGCGAACAAAGATAAAATAGCGTAGTTTGCTGATTTGACAAAGATACAGCTATGCGAATTGCCGCGATTACTTGGTCTGCTTTGATTTGCGCTACAGCGGGCGTTTGTTCGTCTATGCTTGCGCTCAGGCACGGACTGTATGATCAGCTCGTTTCGAGTGTGCTGCGCAGAGCCGGCCAAATGGAAGCGTGGACGCTTCCCCGAAACCTCGAAGCAGCATGCTATCCTACTCGAGCGACGACTCTGTTTCTTGACTGTGTAGTCAGTTCTTCGCTTTTTCTTGAAACATTTTATTTGGCATTGACAGCCTCCCTTATAATTGGACTGCTCGGCTGCGTGGCTTTTGCGCGGCGCGTCGGACTTAGCGGTGCGGGCTTATGTGTCGTTCCCTGCGTGTATGTTACTCTAGGACTAAACTCATCGCTGGGTGTGGCAGAATACTGCCTTCTTCCGTGGCTGATGTTTTTTGTGCTTACGCCGAGACCGGGCATTGTGGTTTACCTAGCGCTGACTGTCTTATGGGCACTGTCGAGTGTTCACTGGTATGTGCCGGGAGTGATTTGCCTAGCTGTATTGTGCGCCGGCTTTCAGGCAGACCTGAGCAAGCGGGTAGCGCTGCTGGCCGTGGTGGCGTTGGCGGCGGGAGTATTAGTCCAACTGCTGCTTTTTCCCGTCGTATTTCCGTTTGTCGCAAGCGGTCTGAACGATCGAGCATCCGGTTTTATTATGAACTACTACGGACTAAGTTCCCCGGACTACCATGCAAATGCTGCGCTGCCTGCGCTTTTGGCGGCTACGATTGCCGCAGTGCTTTGGCGGCCTGAAGTGCTTGCCCGCAGCGTCTTGGGGGTAACGGCCGTCTCAATGGTGCTTTGCTCTTTTTTTGCGCTGTTTCAACCGTTGGTAGCTCTTTGGGTAGGCGTGGTTCTCGGTTCTTTCTTCGAAGATCCGGAAGTACGGGGTTCGGTCTCGACTTGGTTTCCGCCGCTGATGATAGTTATCGGCATGCTGGTCGGCTGGGACCAGGGCGTAAAGTATGTAGAAGGACCAGATGGAAGTATGCTGCGGACAACCATCGGTAAACGGCTCCAGACTTCTTCGCCTCGCGCTTTTAACGATATTTCGCTTCGTTCAAATTTGGCCGCACGCGATACGGCGGTATTTGTTGATGAGCGTCTTGCGTTGTTTGCAGGCAGCCGACCTCAAAGTTTTTTAGGTTCCCCACTGGAGGATTACCTCGAGGTTGCCGGCGGGGGCGCAAAGTTTAAGGACGTGATTGAGGCTTGGGACATTAACGCCGCTGCGGTGAAGCACGACTCCACTATCTTTACGCTTCTCACAGAACGTCTCTCGTGGAGGGAGCTAGCTGTATGGGGCTCAAACGGCGGGGCTTCAATGCTTGAGGCTCCGAGCGGCGGCACAAAAGAGTCAGCGACGGGACCCTAGTTGCTGCGCCGCTTCTTCGTAGCTTAGATCGTCCTGCTGCTCGCCGCTGCGCATATTCTTAAGGCTGCAGCGTTTGCTACTTAACTGCTCGTCGGTCGCTACGATTACGAACGGTACATCAATTCGATTCGCGAATTTGAGCTGCGCGCCGAGTTTCTTGGCTTCCGGATACAAATAAACATTTAAGCCGGCCGAACGGAGGGAGGCGGCGAGCTTGCAGCTCTCGGATGCCGAAGACTCACTTGCCACAGTTACAAGGACATCAGCGGGCGTGCTGCTGAGGCTGAGACTTCCCAACTCTTCGAGCGCTGCCATCAGGCGGTCCAGGCCAATCGAAGCTCCGACGCCCGGAAGTTCACGATTGGAGTAAACGGCAACAAGGTTGTCATACCTTCCACCTGAGCAAATAGAGCCGATATCGGGAAGCTCGGTGCAAATGGTTTCAAACACGGTGCCGGTGTAATAATCAAGGCCGCGCGCAATTCGTAGATCGATCTCAATGCAGTCCTGGGCTACCCCATAAGACTTAACGAAGTCGAGAACGGCACGAAGCTGTGCCGCACCTTGCTCTCCCGCGTCGACCCCCCGGACAGCTTTGCTAATCGCTGCCAGCGTGTCTGCGGGGTCAGCCGAGCCCAGAGCCAGAAAATTCAAAATCTGTGAACTTTGCTCTGAGCTAAGCCCGGCAGAATCTATCAGCTCCTGCATCACTGCAGCTTCGCCCTGCTTGTCTAGTTTGTCTATCGCCCGAAGCACAGCGGCGGCGTTGTTCGCGACTCCGAATGATTGCAGCAGCCCATTCAACAATTGGCGGTTGTTTAGTTTGATCTTGTGCTTGACTCCGAGATTAATCAGAGCTGCGTTTATTACGGCGACGATTTCTGCGTCAGATTGAGCAGAGGCGGGTCCTAGTATGTCAAAATCACACTGGATGAATTCTCTGTAGCGCCCACGTTGGGGCTTTTCGGCGCGCCAAACCGGTGCAACGTGATAGCGCTTAAAGGGTGAACCAATTTCGTTCCCGTACATTGCAGCAAATCGTGCAAGCGGGACCGTCAAATCAAAGCGCATTGCAACATCTCGCCCCCCGTTGTCTTCGAAGCGAAATAGCTGCTTGTCGGTTTCCTCCGATCCTTTTCCGAGCAGAATGTCTGCGTATTCGAGCGCCGGAGTATCGATCGGAGTGAATCCGAATGATGCAAATACATCTTGAAGTGAGCGAATCATGCGTTCGCGCGCTAATGCAGTCGCCGGGAGACAGTCTCTAAATCCCTTAAGCAGACGAGGTTGAATTCTTGCTTTAGCCAAGGAGGATCCCCCAAAAAGTATGGTATTGATTTTGCTAGTGTTTATATGGGAATAGTTGATATTGTCAACATTGCCGGGATGGCAGAGCAATTGTCTGAATTTTGGGCAGGCGCGCCTGATTTGTAAACGCCCCGCAACTTCAGGGGCGATCTAAGAGGTTGTTCAATCATGAAGTCAAATCTTCCTTTAAGCACCAGCAGAATTCGCTCAGCCGCAGGATTCACTCTTGTTGAGTTGATGGTTTCAATTGCAATCGTAGGAATTTTAGCTGCGACGGCGATACCCGCCTATCAGACGTTTCGCGAGCGAGCATTCGATGCAGTTGCCGAGTCGGATCTCACCAATATTACTAAGGGAATCTATGCCCTCCAAGCTGAGGATGACGGCAATTTGCTTGTGTTGTGGCTTAATCTGACCGGCCCGGGAAGCCTTCCGCCCCCATTGAGTGAAATTAGTTTATCAGAAGGTTCGATTGCCAGATGGATAGTTAAATTACCCCTGGGTGACGGCAGCGATTTGATTTACATTTGGATTGAGCACCAATCCGGCGCACATTTATTTCGTTATTTGGAAATGGATAACACCAGGGTTAGGCAGCGAATTCCATTGACCTGACGGGGGCCACGGATGGACGAGTCCGGATCTAACGACAGTTACGACGATCTGATAGAAGGCAGCATTGACGGCCTAAACGAAGGCGGAGATTTTGCCGGCACGAAGATCGACAGCGCTAAAGAGCGAAAGGTTACGCGCAAATCCGTACTCGAAAGTCCGATAGTAGTCTTTCTGGGGATTCTAGCAGTTCTGAGTTCAGCTTGGCTCGTATACGAACGGCAGATAGCTGCGCCCGAGGCGATCAGTATCGGCGAGGCTAATACTCAGCTTCAAACTTCAATTAACGACACTGCGAATCCTTCGCAAAGAAAAGCCGCTAGTGCGTTTTTGTCTGCTGCCAGCGCTTCCCCTGAGGAAGCCAAGAAGTCAGTTGATCTAAACGCCTTGTCTAAAACGCTCGCTGACTCGGGAGTTGATCCCCAGCACAGCGAAGAGCTTAAGGCGGTAATATCATCCGCACCGAAGACCAAACCTTGAATCATAAAGAAGCTTTCTTGCGCCAAGAGTCAGTTACCAAGACCGTTCTGGATAATGGGACTAGAGTTCTGATTGACCACATTCCGGGAAGCAGCAGTGTCTGTATCTGCTTGGCTCTTATCGGCGGTTCGAGGTCGGAGCAGCCGAATGCCTTCGGTGTTACTCACTTGCTTGAGCACGTGCTGTTTCGCCGCACCGCAACAAAAGAGCCTAAGGTCGTTGCGCGGGTGATAGATTCTCTGGGCGGAGATGTGAACGGCTACACCGACACCGACGGGATGTACTTGGTAGCACATGTTCCAAAGGCCCGTGGGGTTGAAGCGCTTGAGTTCTTGGCCGAGCTGCTTTTTGAGTCCAGATTCAGTGACGGTGATATCGAGCTGGAAAAAGAGATTATCCGGCAAGAGATTTTTGACGCTCGAGATCATCCGCCGACCGTAGTTTACGAAGCGTTTTGTGAGCTGTTTTGGAAGGACAGTCAACTGGCCCATCCAGTTTACGGCACAATCGAAAGCGTCAGCGGCTTCGAGAAGTCCCTGCTGCAAGCGTTGCTTAAGTCTTTCTTGTGCGGACGGCGAATCATTGTTGCGGCGGCTGGTGATATAGGGGAGAGCCTGTTTACAGACAAGTGCGCAGAAATCTTTTCAAGCTTGCCTTCCGGCGAACCTTTGTCGTGGGCGCCGGTAAACTGCAGCTCGGGTTTTACCATGAAGCCGCAAAGCGTAGGTCAGTCCTATATGACTCTTGGATTTGCCTGGGAGCCGCTTAGCAGCGAGAAATATTATCACGGACTTGTTGCGTCCTACATACTCGGTGAGATGATGACCTCGCGTTTGTTTCAGAAGGTTCGAGAAGAGCGAGGTCTGGCATATGATATTTCTTCAGAGATTGATGCTCATATCGATACTGCTGCAATGCTGATTAACTTCGCGGTCGAACCTAAAAATTTGAAATTGTCCGAGGCTCTAGTTCTTGAGCAAGTCGACAAGGTCAAAAACTCAATTGAAGATTCTGAGCTTGAGTTGGCGGTGCAGTTCCTCGGTGCACATCTGGCAATGACAAGCGACAACATAACTGCAAGAATGTGGAGGTGTCTGGAGAATGAATTTTATTTTTCTAGGCACATCCCGCTCCAGGAAGTAATGCAGAAGGTGGAGCAAATAGACTTAGCTGTCCTTCAAGCGCTGCTGAAAGAACGTTTAGCTGATGGGCGCTGTTGTGCGGTCGTGGGCGGTGAAACTGAGGGATACCAGCCCGGTCCTGAGCTGCTTCGCTGTTGTGCGGCCACGGTAACTTAAACGGAGTATGAAGTGGGGAAGATTTTCGTATTAGACACTTCCGCGATAATTTCACTGGTTCAAGACGTAACAACGTTTAGAGGCAGTTCGAGTCCGGGGTTCGCCGGCGTATTAGATGACAACGAAATAGTTATTCCGCGAGTCGTGCTTGATGAGATCCATGAGCTCAGCAAGGAAAGCGGCGATCGAGGAAAGACCGCCAGCGAAGCAGCGAGGCAGCTCGAGAAATATGCTAACCGGGGCCAGCTGCTAGACGGTGTCGAGACCGAGAAGGGCGGCAAACTGCGTATTGCTCCTCGTCCGCAGTCGCAGAAGGTGGTTGCATGGGGGCTTAAGGCGACAGTTGAAGACCACGAAATTATCGCCACGGCGATCGAGATAGAGGATCGTATTAAGGGTTCGCACGGCTCGGCTAACGCCGAAGGGGTGGAGCTTGAGGACGACGATGACGAACGCAACGTTATTCTTATTAGCCAGGACAGGGTGTTGCGCGTGCTTGCGCGCAGTGTTTACGGCGTGCAAGCAGAAGAGCTGCGCTCTGTTTGTGCCCCTGAGAATCTGGTTATCGAGTCCGGTTACACTCAGAGGGTTTTGAGCGCCGAAGAGATTGATTCAGTTATCGAAAGGGGCGTGTATACCCCGCAGAAGCCGCCGTTTACGAACCAGTTTTTCCACTTAGTGGATAAGGAAAACCCGAATGTTCACTACTGCTACGCAATGGCGCGCGACGCCGCCAGCGGTGAAGCTGAGCTGATCGATCGCAGCAGTGTTGATTATTTGAAAGTGGCGGGGGAGGTGAGCGGCAAGAACACTCGGCAGAAACTGCTTCTGTGGGCGCTGATGGGCTGCGGTGAGTCAGACCCGATGGTTGCCGGAGGTGTTCGTCTAATTACGGTCTCGGGTCCTGCCGGGAGCGGAAAATCCTTTCTTACGCTGGCGGCTGCTTGGGAGCGTTTGGAGCGCGGGCACTTCGAGCGGATTGTTATTACTCGACCAATGGTCGATGTCGGACCGTCGATGGGTTATCTACCCGGAACTCTCGAGGAAAAGCTCCGTCCTTGGGGAGGTCCTGTCGAAGACAACCTGCGAGCAATTGTCCATGTTCCGTCTCCGGATGAAGGACGAGGCAGTCGAAGAAGCGGCGTTCATCGTTCGCAGCGTCCTTTTGACGCTAAGGCATGGCTTGAGATGGAGGATCGCCTCGAACTCGTCCCACTGACTTACATCCGCGGGCGAACATTCAGGCGCTGCTTCGTCATTCTGGAGGAAGCTCAAAACCTCGAGCGCGGTCCGCTTAAAGTTTTACTTACGCGGCTAGGTGAGGGCAGCATTTGTGTTGTGATTGGCGACAGAAGCCAAATTGACAACCAGTTTCTCAGCAAACGCAACAACGGCCTGGTTCACGCAATCAACGCCTTTCGCGACTGGCCGCAGGCTGTGCATATCAGCTTGGAAGAGATTGTGCGCAGTGACTTGGCTCAGGCGGCTGACGAACTGCTTTAATCTTGGAGTTGTTCGAGCTCCTGCGCCAGCTGATCGAACAGCGACGACAGGCGGCTGACAATCGGCTCGAGTTCCGTCTTGAGTTCTTCAGGGTTGTCCGTGGATTTGCAGAGCTTTTCGCCGCTCTCAGCGAGGTCTTTGATTTCTGTGAGCTGCAGAAATCCCGAGCTGCCGCGGATCGTGTGGAAGCGGTGGGTCACAGCGGTTTTGACCTCTGTCTCCTCAATCCGCTCGATTTTTTCACGAAAAAAGCCCAAATGGTCGTCGAATTCGCCGACAAAAATTTGCACGACAGGTATTAAGGCAGGGGATAGGTCGGAAATCATCAATCTGTGTCTCCTCCACTTGCTCACTTAGGGCAGCTTCGGTAAGTATTATAAACGATCTTAGTCGCTTAGACTTTACTCATCTTATTGTGATGCATTTGGAGGTTTCATGAAACTGCCGCAGTTGCTAAAGCGCGCTTTCTTCGTCGCAGTCTTGCTGGTTTTCGGAACAGGTTGTGTAGTTGTTGAGGATGGAACAGTCGGAATTAGTAAGAGTTTCGGTAATATCAGCGACACTCCGCTTACTCCAGGTGTGCACGCAAACGTCCCACTCGTTCGTGAAGTCGAGGTATGGAACGTTAAGACTCAGCGACTTTCCCGGAAGCTCGATATCCCTTCTGGGGAAGGCTTGATCGTTGGAATTGAAACGGCACTGCTGTTTCGTCCAGTCCAAGTTGTCGACCTGCGAAAAAAGGTCGGACCGAACTATATTCTAGTCGTGCTTGAGTCGACCCTGATCAACACCTTCCGTGAGGTCATTGGGAAGCAGCGTGTTGAGGATCTGATCAAAAACCAAGAGAAGTTAACCAGTACCACTGAAGAACTGCTTCGTGTTCAGCTTAAGGGACGCGGGATTGAAGTAGAACAGCTGCTGGTAACAGGCTTGCGTCTTCCGCCGAAGGTTAAGGACGCGATCGAACGAAAACTAGAATCGGAACAGAGGGCGCTCCAAAAGGAGTTTGAGTTAAAGCAAGCCAAGAAGGACGCGGAAATTGAAGTAGCGCGTGCGGAGGGTGTGGCTAAAGCTCAGGAAATTATCAGCTCGACTATTTCCGATTCTTACTTGCAGTATCTGTGGATCTCTACACTTAACCAGAATCCAAACGTGATTTACGTAGCGACTGAAGCCAACATGCCGATGTTTAGGTCGACTAAGAACGGGACACGGCCGACCGTGATGCCTAAGCCGAAGTCGTAAAAGACTGCTGACTGCTCAGCGGGCGCTGATGCGCTGCGTTGAGCAGTCCAGCTCCAGCTCGTCCGGCAAGGGCGAGCCCTTAAGCGATTCGTCAAGACGACACAGCTCATCTAGCGCCTGGATCAGTTCATCTGCTGAGAGCCGAGAGGCTTTGGGGCCGAGCTTCCTAATTAGCCAATCGTCAGCTGAGCGTGTGCCGGCAGGCTGACCTTTAGAGGCGAGCAGGGTGCGAAACGAGCGCGTAAGCGCTGAAGAGATCTGAAGCGGGTGCATCCCGTGCTGAAGTAGGTTTTGTACCAGCTTCTTCACTGCCGCGGGATTTTTCGACGCAATTTGCTGCACCAGCTCAGAACTGGAGAATTCCGGCGTTTTGAGCAGCAAATCACGAACATGCTTGATTCCGATTTGCTCTCCGGGCTCCACCGATAGGGCAGCTTTCTGAATTTCGTTGGTTAAAGACGAGAGATCGGAGCCGAAATTCTGAGCCAGATAGGATGCTGCGTCCGCTGCGATACCCTCGCTGCATCCGGCGGATTTAACTTCTCGCTCGATCCATCTGAGGGTTTCCTTGGTGCTCAAATTCTTAAAGGTAACAACAGTTCCCTCATCTTTTAGATAAGTGAGCAGTGGAGTGTTGCGCGAGATGCTCTCTCCGGTTAGCACGACAAACACGCTCGGATCTGCATTCGCTATGCTCTGTGATAGAGGTTTGGCGTGAGTAGCTCGGATTTTGTCGGCTCCGTAAATTACCAGCAGCCTGCTACGTGCAAACATATCAAGCGTACCGAGTTCGCGCTGAAAATCGGCAACTTTGCCGGCGTTGCTGATGTCGCTGCCGTTAAACGAGAAGGTTTTGAGCGAACCGTCGTCGATTGTTTCAGCAAGCCACTGGATGCTCCTGCGAAGCCTCAGAGCATCTTCGCCAATCATTATTACCGGGGAAGGACAATTTGCTTTATTTAGGGATTCGAAGCGTGGACCGCTCTCTTCGCAGGCCTTCTTAACCCGCTTTGTAAACTCTGCTGTGGTAATTCCCTGCGTGCTCTTTTTCGGCATGCACCTAGATTAATAGTAAAACCTTAAAACCGCAATTTGCAGCAGCGCCGATTTAGGCAGGGGCAGTTTGGCTGCTTGGCTGGAGCTCTCTGAGGAAGCTGGAATAAACCAGAAATGCCATCAGTGATGAGCGGTTCTTGACCCATTCCGGCTCATGGCGCGGCAGCGAAATTGTTCCGTCCAAAAACAAGTCCTCAAACAGCACGACGTCCTCGGTCGTCAGTCTGCCGGCGAACAAATAATGCGGGTACAAATAATTTCCGGCTTCAATTGCCTCCCGAAAGAATGCATGAACTTTCAAAAAGCCTTCGAGATAGACTGTATCTTTCGTAAACGCGACATAGCCATTTACGTCGCCACCCCGAAACACTCGCATTGCAGAGTAGTAAGACTCGGTCGGCGACTGTCCGATGTCTAAGAAGTACCGGAACAGTTCAACAAAATCAGCTCCCGCCAGCGCCAAATCGATTGCTTTAACTCTGGCACTGATTCTTCGCAGTCGACTCACATCCATCGCGTTGGTAATTAGTTCTGCAAAAAGTGCCAAGCCCTCCTGGGTCTTGGTGGTGCGAGGGGAACCGTCTCCAAGGCATCGAAGTCGCTTTTGCTTTCTGCCGTTGGTCAGCGTGAGTGTGTGAACCAGCGCTTCGTGCTCGATAAGCTGCTTAACGTCGAGGTGTGAAAAACAAGTCGAGCCTCGGACTCGGATTCGTTCGGCACCGGCGGCCGCCTTGGAGACCAGCTTAGGGTCCACAACCACCTCGACGTTATGTTCGCCAAGAACAGAGTCTAGTGCTTTTCGAAGTTGATCGGCGACGTATCCGGGCAGAATGCAAACATCTTCTTCGGTCGCTTCACATGCTTCGCTGTATTTCTGCGAAAATGCGACAAAATGCTCTGCGGCTTCGACTGTTGTCGTCTGTCCGCCAAGCTGCAGTTTTCTGGGGGTGCCGTAGAGATCAATCGAGAGTTCAGTGAAGCGCGCGGTGCCTCGGTTCTCAAGCATTTCTAGTGCGGTCAGATAGCTTAAAGCAGTGCTGCGCAAAAATAATCCAATCCTATCATCTGCATCGCAGGCCTTGGCAATAGACTGCAGCTCGTCCTTCTCGTCACTAAAATCAAGTGGTTCATAGCTGACGACCGGAAGACTCAGGCTTCCGCGCTTCCAGTCGGCGAGGAATCTTTCGCCGGTCTCGAGGGGCCAAGTCAGAGTGTCGAGAATTTTGATCGACTTGCCGAGTTTAAACAGACGCTTGTCTAGTTTAACGTGCGGATTCTTTGACTTCATTGAGCTCCAGCACTGGAGTCCTGTGTTGGGTTTTCCGGAACGCTGTCTTTAGCTGACTTTCTTTTTTTCTTCATACGCTGCGGTATGTACCCTTTCAGAACCAGCTCCTTGCCGTAACAAAGCAGCACGTCGCCGGGAAGAATTTTCTCCGTGCCTGACGGGCTGGGCAGGACAATACTGTCACGCTTGATATTCAGCACGAGTATTTCCTGCTCCTTGAATGGTGTTTCATGCAGGGCCTGTCCCGCAAGAGGGGATTTGGGGAGTATCGGTATTTCTACGACACGGTAGCCCTTGCTCAAATGCAAGTGCTCTCGAATATCTAAGTCGGGGAAGGTTACTTGTTTTTCAATATATTCGATAATTTCACCGGCAACATTCACCCCTGAGGCCGCCTCGATCCCTTCCAGGCCGGGCGAGGCGTTAACTTCCATGACTTTCGGGCCGTCATTGCTCTCAAGCAGATCTACTCCCGCAACTCGCAGTCCCAAAATTCCTGCGGCGAGGAGTGCTGCGCGCTCATACTCCTTGTCCAGTTCGACCGCTTCAGTGAATGCTCCGAGGTGAACGTTGCTCCTGAATTCATCTTCTTGGGCGATTCGACGCATAGCTGCGACCACTCGGTCTCCTACAACGAAAGCTCTGATGTCTCTGCCGCGGCTTTCCGAAACGAATTCCTGAATTAACAAGTTCTGCTTGGCGATCTGCAGCGACTCAATGATTGCTTCAGCCATTTTTCGCGTCTCGGCAAGCAAGACTCCTGCGCCTTGAGTTCCTGAAAGCACCTTGATGATTACAGGGGTTCCGACTTTGTCGATGGCTGGCCCGATGTCGGCTTTGTCGAAAACGAAAGCGCTCGCGGGAATACCAATGCGATGTCGACTAAGAACTTGGAGTGTGCGCAGTTTGTCCCCGGCGATTGAAATCGCATGTGATGGGTTCGCGCAGTAAACACCTTGCTGCTCGAACTGTCTGACAACTGAAGTTGATATCTCGGCTTGGCGAGCGCCGATCCGCGGTATAATCGCATCTAGTTTAGTAAGTGGTCGTCCTTTGAAAGTGAGCGAAGGGCGACCGGACTCAACCATTAGAGCAAATTTGCCCGGGTCGAGTAGACGGACCCTATGTCCACGCTCACGTGCAGCGTCTCTAAACCTGCCCGCTGTATAACTTCTTGAGGTTTTCGTAAGTATTCCGATTCGCATATTGCTGCCGCTGCCGCCTCCAGATCGTCCGTAACGCTAGTTACTTACATCGAAACATTCATCATCGCACTTAACGCTGGGAAATCCAAAAACTGTCAAAAAGGGGGGAAGGGGGACGCCGGCGGACGCAGTCCGCTAATATTGTAAAAATCCGTTCCTGGAGATTGTGTTGGGCAGCGGCAGAAATGCCCAGGGACGCCGGCGGACGCAGTCCGCTAATATTGTAAAAATCCGTTCCTGGCGATTGTGTTGGGCAGCGGC
>JAUIIP010000341.1 GCA_030431555.1 bacterium | reverse complement strand
AGAACAGACATTCAACGATTCATTCGTTTCGTTTAAATACAAAAAGAAATTCAGTCTTACCGAGTCAGGTATCCACGAAGGAGTCAATCAAGTCCTACTCAACAGTGCGCTCGGCACGATCATCATCATTCAGGAGTATTCTACTGTAAACCCAAGTGGGCTTACTGCCTTCTTCCTCAACGAACTGACCGCAGAGGAGCGTGCGGCAGGATACACTCAAAACACAAAGCCCTATGAGCGAAAGACGTCCGGTGGCATTCTTCTCAAGGGGATAGAGGCACTGGTTGAAAAGGGCGAGCAGAGAATTCAGTATATTGTTTCGGCATTTGGAAACGACAAGTCGGGCATTCTAATCGCAGTTCGGCTAGACACTGATTTTCAAAAGTCTGACGGCGAACTGATTGAGGATTTTTGGAACTCGCTCTCAGTTGCTCTAGGAAAAGAACAAACCCCAGAATCCTAAGTTGTTCCTTGATTAAGACTCCTGTTTGGGCTGCTCTTCAGGAGCATCTTTAATCTTGAAGTACGTCGCGATGTTGTCTCTGTCGTATTGAACTTCCATCTCATAGGCGTTTCCGCTCATAGAGATTTCCATCGGGAAGCCGATATACTCCCACATACAGAGAGTTATTATGTCGAGACCTAAGTGCATAATGGCTCTAGCGGGCGCCGGTTCATCGCCAAGCTTGTACTTGTATGTTTCGCTGCTTGCACCGTTGCGCAAAGAAGTGCGTTTAATCGGGTCCCCTAACTCAGACCGGACTTCCGAGCGAGTGATGCCGGGCTGGAGGCTATCCATGTCGGGTTCGTATTCACCGCTGACTGCTGCGACCACAGAGCAGCCGCATGTAAATAAAACAAGCAATATGCAGGAAAAAATAGTTCTCACCTAAACACTCCAATCCATGCGAAGTTTGACGTTTCTACCGACAAACAATGTTGTAGTATCTGAGGTGGCAGGGAGCAAGCGACTTGCTAAACAGGCAGAAATCTACTGAAGAGTAGGCGGAGGAAATGACAGAACGCAGCTCGGTTGGCGATTTTGGAGAGCAGTGGACCTCTTATCAGAAACAGGAGGGATATTTCGTCTCCGAGGAAATGCTGGAGGATTATTTCGGCCCCTTGCTTGAGCTAAGCGACTTTCGCGGCAAGTCTGTCTGCGAAGTCGGCAGTGGGAACGGCAGATTTATCAAGCTGCTTTCGCGTTATGCAGCTTCAGTCTGCGGCATCGAGCCCTCGGACGCGGTTGACGTTGCCCGCGATTACGTAAAGGACGCGGACAATGTGCGTTTTGTAAATCAAAGCATCTACGATATCAATTTAGGCGAAACTTTTGATTATGTGCTCTGCCTTGGTGTGCTTCATCATCTGCCGGAGCCGGTGGAGGCCGTCAAGAAAATCCACCAATTGACGAAGCCTGGAGGCCGGGCAGTAATTTGGGTATACGGAAAGGAAGGTAATCGATTGTATCTATGCGTATCGCGGATATTGCGATTTTTTACCGTCCGTATTCCTCACCGAGCGCTCGATCTCTTATCCAAAGTTCTGACCTACCCACTTAAGTGGTATATTGCGCTTTGCCGCAAGGCGGCACTTCCGATGCGCGACTATATGGTGAACGTGCTGGGAAATTATGATGACTATACGTTAACCCTGACGATATACGATCAGCTTAACCCTTCTATCGCCGAGTATTGGTCGCGTGAGGAATACGAGGCGATTTTGCGCGACGGTGGATTTAGCGAATTCGAACTATACCATCGACACGAATACAGCTGGACAGCGTTGCTTCGCAAAACCTAAATCCACATCTCAAACGGCGCTCTGTTAACAAGTGCTCGTAAAATATCGCTCCTGGTTAGAATTCCCTCGATTTGCCCATCACTATCGACGATAGGCATTGCGCCGATACGCTCGTCAAACATTACCTTCGCGATATCTCTGATTTGAGTTTCGCGCATTGCGGTCAATACTTTTTTCGCCATAACTTCTCTCACTACCTCCGTGCCGTCTGCACCGGCTGCGACCTCTCGCAGGATATCTCGATCGCTTAGTATTCCGCGCAGTTTGCCCGCATCGTCAGTGACAGGGATATGTCTAAACCGCTTTTCCTTAAACAAATGTCTGGCCTTTGAGAGATGTGTTTCTTCCGGAATCGTGAAGACAGTTGCAGACATAATATCCTGTGCTAGGAGTGCCCTCCTTCTCGGCTGCGCCGCTTCCCGGGCGTCGTCGTAAGCTGCTGCAAGCTTCTGTTCTCGGGTCAGACCGCTGCTGATCGGCTCTATGCTTTCGGTGCGGTCAATCTGCTCAACCCGGTAAGGTCGGCGAATTGCACCTGGTTGGAACGGCTTTTGAACGCCTTCAACATCCCATACAAAAAACATAGCTAGTCTCCAAACTCTTCATCAAAATTCAGCAGGGTCAAACCGGCATGAGCGATTTGCGAGCCGGGAAATTCTTCGAGCGTGCGCTTGTAATATTCTTTTGCTTCAGCTTGCCTGCCGAGCTGTCCTAAGCAAAAGGCGATATTGAGCAGAGCCATCTCGCGGTAGCTGACCCTGGATGGGCTGACCAAAACCAGCGAGCGATAATCGTCGATCCACGGCTTATTGCAGAAAAAT
>JAUIIP010000064.1 GCA_030431555.1 bacterium | reverse complement strand
AAAAACTTAGCGGTGAACCCGTAGAGGCTTATTCCGATGCGCTATCAGTTATTAGAAACGCGCGGAACGGCGAGCTTGGCCTGGAATCTGAGCTTTTTTGGATAGTCGGAGGAGAGCAAATCTACCGCGCGACGATGCCCGAGTGGGATGAAGTTTTTTTGACGCGTATCCAAAAGTCGCATAAAGGCGATACATTCTTTCCAGAGTTTGAATCAATGTTTAAACTTGCCTCAGCTGAAGAGTCAGGCGACCTGATTTTTGAACATTGGGTGAGGGCTTAAGACCTAGCCTGTCCCAATACATCGGAATTTTCGTAATGAGTAGAAGAGAGCGGCGCCGCGTATTAGTATCTTTGCTGCTTGGCGCGGCTGTGGGAGCACTTCTCTTCTCACCGCTTCCGTTCGCTTCCTATTCTCCCTTAACTAAAGCTCTGCTCGATGTCGGGCATATTCCTTTATTTTGTCTTCTTACTGCGGCGATTGCACTGCTTCTGCCTAAGAAGCGAAATAAGCTCAGGGATGTTGTTGCTGTTGTAGTCCTGTTAATTTTGTTTACCGAACTTGCGCAGCAGCTCACCGGCCGTTCTCTAAGTCTGGTTGACATGATCAATGACCTCTATGGCGCGATCATCGCTCTTTTGGGGCTCTGGGCGTGGGATCGTCGCCGCGATGCGTTCGTGCCGTCCATTTTTGTTTTTTGTTCGGTATTGCTTATTGGCGTTTCGTTGCAGAAGCCTCTGTATGAGTTTCGTATAGAGCGCTGGCGTGAAGCACGGATGCCGACCTTGTCCGATTTCGAAGACGAGCGAGATATGGCCCTGTGGTCACCGCTGATGATCGGCAGCTCGCGTTCGGCCCAAATAGAACGTCTCCAAGACGAGTTCAGCAGTTCAAGTATGATGCGCGTAGTAACAAACGGTGCGCGCTGGGCCGGAGTCGAATACGACGCTGGTCTCATGGACTGGGATGAGTATGACTTTCTTTTGATTTCGGTTGTGAATCCGGATGACACAGTGCGCCTTACTGTGCGCGTCGATGACGACGGTGAAACAACGGACTACGCGCAGCGATTTAATAAAACTTTCACGCTGCCGCCAGGTATAGAAGCGATTCTTATACCGATCGAGGAAATACGCGAAGGGCCTAAGGATCGAGATCTAAATACTAAGAAGATAAAGCGCTTGCTAATTTTCTCCTCAGAGCATCAAAAGCAGGTATTCCTAATCGACCGAGTTTCTTTGTTTAAACTTCAGCCGTCTGAGCCGCCCGCTGGGCGGTAGACCGGGACGCACTTCCAACCATTTTTCCGCCAAGGGTTAACAGGTGCCGCGAAGTCGGGACAGTCACGAAGGACTGACCCGACTCGCAGCATTCAGCACCTAACACAGTCGAACGTCCTGCTCTGACGATGCGGCCGATTGGTGCTTGGGAGACCCAACTGCTCGTCAGTTCTCAGGGGAACTTCCGCGCAGCCAGTCGACCATTGCGCGCACTTCGCTTTCCTGGGCATCTCTGTTCTGGCTCGAGACGAACCGGCCGATGTTGGCCCTGGTTCCGTTCTTGCGACAGCCGACGATGACCTGAATCACGACACGGTTGCGCTTGTAGCCGGACGGAAGTCCGGGAAAGAAGCGTGCTCCGACAGCGTCGAGTTCCGGCTCGCTGAGGTTGCGAGTCCAGAACGGTCGACCGCCTTCCTCCACAAGCAGAACTCCGCTGTCGTCCCGAACGTCGACGGGCGTGTTGCCGGCGCCGTTCAGTACTACCGTCTTGCGCCCGGAACTTGCAGACCGCCGAACCGTTGCGTCGTCGGGCCGAGTGGGGCTGCGACGGCGCTGCGGAGCTTCGGGCTTGCCGGTGCGCTTCTTGTCGCGCGGGGCTGGAGCGGGCTTCGGCCGATCGATTGCACCGATCTTGCTGAGCCACTCCACGAACTGAGCATCGTCCATCGCGAGTCCGTACAGGGCAGCCGCTCGTTCGGGCTTCCATCCACGGTCGCTGATGAGCAGACGCAGCTCATCTCGGTGACGCTCCTCGAGTTCCGAGAACATTCGGCTTGGACCATGCCAATCCGAGGCTTCGAGAACTCTGCACACGACGGCGAATTCTACGTCGTGCTTCGTGCCGCTAAGGTGTGCGGCAATCTCTGCAACCGTCATTCGCAGCTGCCCACTGAACTTCTCTCTGGCAGTGCGAACTTGGCGCGGGTCCAGGCGTCTGTTTTGCCTGTTTCCCATGGTAATTAAAACCTCCAAGACGGGTTCCACCCGCAAGGCCGGCTGGAAGGCCGGGGACTAGTGAACAGGGACAAGTGCATGAAACGAGCCCGCAAAGACGAGCCTGCCCCATGCACTCAAAACGATGTGCGTCCACGGTAACCATAAAATGAAGCTTTCCGACTTGAGTCAGCCGGAGCCAATTGGGTGTTAAGGAACAGTTAAGGCGCTAAACGATAGAAGATTGGTGCGAGCGGCACAAGTGCCTGAGCACGGTATTCCAGGAAGCTTGGGCTAAAACTCTTCTAGGGGATTTCACTTATAGTCGAAAAATATAACGACGAGAGAGCGCAGAATGAATGCGCCCGAAGCAACTATGAACAAGCTAAAAGCCTTTCGATACTGATTGAAGGCGGCAGCGATAATAGAAGCGAGACCCGCACAAACCATTATCAGTGCACCGAAATTTCCTTCGACCAGCAGGAACAGTCGTCTGGCCGCCTCGTAAATTCTGTCGTCGCCGGCGGCCACACCGGAGCCTGGGTCATGTTGGGCGAGGCTTGCCGCGCTAAGGCCGTGAGCAAGCAGGATAATCCCAATTAGCAGGTATAACAGTGGCAGCGCGCTCTCTAGGCGACTGGAAAATCGAATTAGCGCCGAAATGAACCGTGCATACAAGGCTGCCGGGTTGGAACGACGGTGAAACACTACCTTCCTCCAACTTGCTGAATTAACAACTACTAATGATATTAGTCGTCCAATTGGACTCGATACTTTTCATCATTAGCTTGTCGTAAAAAACCTTGTCTCGACAGTGGGTTAGCCGCAACCACCCTGCGCTCCGCAGTTCAAACAGACATAGCAGCTGCCTTGGCGCACCATTAAGCTTGAACCGCAGCTAGTGCACGGAGGAGCGTCCTCCATATTCTGGAACGTAAGCGCGTCTCCCGCACTTTCGCTAGCCGCAGCCTTCCTACTTGACTCGTTCGAGCCGGAGTCGTGACCTAAAAGTCCAGCTGCACGCTGCTTTTCCTCCGAAAGGAACCGCGATCCCATCCAGCGAAAAACGTAGTCGATGACTGACTTTGCAAGTGGAATATCCTTATTGTGAGTAAAGCCTGAGGGTTCGAAACGCATATGTGAGAATTTTTTAACGAGCGCTTCAAGTGGAACACCGTACTGCAACGCAATTGAAATCGATGTCGCCAGGGCATCCATCACTCCAGAAAGCGTGGAGCCTTCTTTTGCAACGACGAGGAAAATCTCACCGGGTGAGCCATCGTCATACAAGCCGACGGTTAAGTAGCCTTCTAGTCCTCCGACACTGAATTTATGAGTCACGGCGCTGCGTTCGTCAGGAAGCCGCCTGCGGACGGGCTGAGCGGTTAAATGCGCCGGACTTCCCTTGTCCGTTGACAAAGGCTGGGTGCGCTTCGAGCCGTCACGATAAAGCGCGACGGCTTTGAGACCCATTTCCCAAGCGGCGACGTAGACTTTAAAAATGTCAGCCGGGGTGCAGTCGCGCGGAAGGTTAACCGTTTTTGAGATTGCACCTGACAGAAACGGCTGAGCCGCGGCCATCATGCCGAGGTGACCCATGAAGTCAATCGAGCGCTCACCATTAGCAGGTCGAAACGCACAATCGAAGACCGCTAAGTGCTCGTGTTTAAGGCCTGGAGCGCCCTCAATCGTATCGTGTTCTTCGATGTGAGCAATGATCTCACGGATGGACTCCTCGCTATACTGCAGCTCCTTCAGGCCGCGAGCTACGCTGTTGTTAACAAGTTTAAGCATTCCACCGCCGACAAGCTTCTTGTATTTCACAAGTGCAATATCGGGCTCAATTCCTGTGGTATCGCAGTCCATCATAAATGAGATGGTTCCGGTCGGCGCCAAGACAGTCGCTTGGGAGTTGCGATAACCGTTTACCTCACCGGTGCTTAAGGCGTCCTCCCAAACAGCTGCTGCTTCTTCACGCAATAGGGTTGGGACATGGGATAAATGCATCGCCGAGAGAGCATCGCGATGCTTGCGGATAACGTCGAGCATCGGCTTACGGTTTTTCTTATAGCCACTAAAAGGCTTCAAACCTGCGGCAAGTTTAGCGCTTGTCTCATAGGCTTGTCCCGTCATGAGAGCGGTGAGTACAGCAGCCCACTCGCGCCCCTGCTCCGAGTCGTAAGGCAGTCCTTTGCTCATTAAGAATGCACCTAAGTTAGCGTAGCCTAAACCTAGCTGTCGGTATTCGTGTGCGCACTTCGCGACTTCATCGAACGGATAGCTCGCGTTGTCTATTAAGATATCCTGAGCGGTAATCATAACATCGACGACATGGCGAAACTCTTCAGTGTTGAAAGAGCCGTCTGCTTCCAGGAATTTCAGCAGGTTGATGCTGGACAAGTTGCACGCTGAGTTATCTAAGTGCATGTACTCGCTGCAAGGGTTACTGGCATTAATCCGGCCTGTGGCGGGGCAGGTGTGCCAGTCGTTTATAGTAGTGTCGAACTGAATTCCCGGGTCGCCGCAAATATGCGTGCCTTCAGCAATTTGCTCTAAGACCTTTCTTGCAGAAAGCTGTTCACAGGGCTCGCCGTTCATGACGTTCTTGGTCCAATAAGGTTCGTCGTTAACGGCAGCTCGCATAAAGTCATCAGATACTCGCACGCTTAGATTGGCATTCTGGAAAGATACGGAGTCGTATGCGCCGCCGGGGACGGCAAACCCGGGATCGTAACCTTGCTCGATTAGAGCCCAAGCTTTTTTCTCCTCTTCCTGCTTGCAGTCGACAAACTCCTCGATGTCGGGGTGCTCGACGTTCAGGATCTGCATCTTTGCAGCACGCCGCGTTTTACCGCCGCTTTTGATGATGTTGGCCCAAGCATCATAAGCTTTCATAAATGATACCGGACCTGATGGAACGCCGCCTCCGGCAAGCTTCTCCTTGGAGGATCTGATTGAGGAAAGGTTCGAACCGGTGCCCGATCCCCATTTGAACAATTTGCCTTCTCGCGTCTGTAGTTCTAAGAGCGAATCCATGGTGTCGTCGACGCTTAAAATAAAGCAAGCGCTGCACTGAGGGTGTTCACGCACTCCAACGTTGAACCAGACTGGAGAGTTAAAAGAAGCGTACTGGTTGAGTAGGATGTAGGTAAGTTCGGCTTTAAATGCTTCGCTTGATTCCGTATCCGCGAAGTATTTCTGCTTGATTCCCCAAGAAGTGATTGTCTCAACCACACGTCCAATCAGTGTTCGTATGCTGGACTCGCGTTCGGCCGTGCCATGTTCACCTGCGAAATATTTCGAAGCTACAACAGTCAGAGCGGTCTGACTCCAGAACGCAGGAACCTCGACGTCCTTTTGGGAGAAGATAGCCTCTCCGCGGTCATCAAGAATCGATACGTCGCGTCTGTCCCAAGTGACAGCTTCAAATGGGTGTTCGCCGACTATCGTAAACTTGCGCTTCAAGACTACTCCCTTATGGGAGGCGGAGGCTTCACGCTCTGCATTATCCCCAGCGGTTTGAGATTTGTGTTCGGCTGTGCCGTTTACCGGAGCGCCCATTTTCTCCTCCGTCAGTCAGAAAGCTAATCTTTACTAGTGAATTATACTATATATTGTGTCTCAAGCAACACGAAGCACAATATATGGGGCTAGGAGGTCTCTGTAAAGGCTTAATTTTGCCTTAATCCCGCTAAAATTGATAGGAGTAGCCGTTGGAATTTATTTATTGGGAGCGGCCACCCTTGTTGGATTTCGATAGGAGCAAACTGCTGGGCTTAGTTGCCAAGTATCAAGGGAGCGGTCCTCGTTATACGAGCTATCCAACCGCACTTGAGTTCGGTGCACAAGTTAACGCAGAGCTGTGGCGTGAGTGCCTTTTAGCTGACTTCGACGCTCGCCCCGCAAGTCACTCTTCGCTTTATCTTCATGCACCTTTCTGCCGCAGCCTTTGCTACTTCTGTGCTTGTTCCAAAGTAATTGATCCCAAGTTAAGTCAGCTGGAAGCGTTTATGGAGTCCGTTTGCCGTGAGCTCGATGCTTACCGGGAACTAATTCCTGCCGGAAATGAAGCCGTGCAGATCCACTGGGGCGGCGGCTCTCCAAGCTTCTTGCCGGCGGACGCAATAGATCGCTTGTGTGATAAGATCGATCAAGTGTTGCCCAGTCGCGCCGCAGGTGCCGATATCTCGGTCGAAGTCGATCCCCGAACATCTTCCCCGAAACAGCTCGAGCATTTGTATGCTAGAGGCTTCAACCGTTTAAGCATTGGGGTGCAGGATTTCGATCCTTCGGTGCAGCGAATTATTAATCGCAACCAGTCAATCGAACAGACCGAAGAAATATACCAAGCCGCTCGGGCAATCGGATTTCGGGGGATAAACTTCGATCTTATTTACGGGCTGCCGGGGCAGACTGCTGAAAGTTTTCGCTCTACGGTTGAAGCGGTCATTTCTTTGCGGCCCGACAGGATTGCGCTCTACGGCTATGCTCATGTTACCTGGCTAAAGAAAGTTCAAAAGGCAATGGAGCGGGTGCATATCCCCACGTCCGCGGAGCGACTAGATCTGTTCCTGCATGCGATGGAGCGCCTCTGCGACTCCGGATATGAGTATGTCGGGTTGGATCATTTTGCCACCGAGGATGATGAGTTGAGTGCCGCACTTCGAAGCGGTCGCTTGAATCGCAACTTCATGGGATACAGCACTCATAAGGGTGTGAGGATTATCGGCGTCGGCCCGAGTGCTATTTCCAGTGTGCCCGGTGCGATGGCTCAGAATTTAAAAGCGCTGGGACCGTATTGTGAAGCACTGACTCCAAAAGGCGGATCAGCAGTTTCGAGCGCGGTGGAACGAGGGGTCATATTATCTCAAGACGATCTCATTCGTGCCGATGTCATCCATGATATTATGTGTAGTTCCGTAATCGAAGTAGCTGCCTTCGAAGAGAAATGGAGTATCGACTTTTGGGAGTACTTTGCTGAAGTGCGCGCCGCGTTAGCAGCGATGGAAGCTGACGGTCTGCTGCGGTCCGGAGACGGGACTTTGAGGCTTAGTTTTCTGGGTCGTGTATTCGCTCGCAATATTGCTATGCTGTTTGACGCCTATCTTCCGAAGCACGGTGCGAGCAGAGCCCCTGCGTTTTCGCAAACAGTTTAACTCGGGTGTCATGGTTCAGTATATATTTGGATACGGAAGCTTAATTAGTCAGGATGCCCGAAACAAAACAGCCCATTCAAAGCGTGTCCTGCCTGCGCGCGTCTGCGGTTATCGGCGGTTCTGGAATGCGTTTCCTCTCTACGGTTGGTCTCCGTTAGCTGTGCGACGTGAATCGGAAGCAAGCTGCAACGGAGTGCTGATTGCGGTTGATGCACCGCAGCTGGAATTGTTTGATCGGAGGGAAGGTGGTTACGCGAGAGAAATTGTCGAGCATGACTCGATAGAACTTTTGGAAGACGCTGATCTGGGCAGTTCCTTCGTTTGGATTTATGTACCACTTCGCTCGGTCATGCCGGGCAACGATACTCCGATATTACAGTCATACGTAGATGTTGCCGTTACCGGCTGCCTAGACTACAGCGAGCGTTTTGCGCGCGAGTTTGTCGAAACAACAGACTACTGGGATTCGCCATGGCTCGATGACCGGTCTAAGCCGACATACGTACGAAGTCTCGACAAGGTGCGCAGAGCCAGGGAAATCGATCAACTCCTCGGCGAGCTCGTCGCTGAGCCGTACTATAGGCGCTTTTCTTAGGCCTGCAGCATAGAAATCCACAAAACCCCTGCACTCGGGAAATTGAAATCAATTAAACTATTTTCCGTATTAGTTTAAGCGTGTTCCCCTTTTTGCATACTTTCCAATTCACTCAGCTTATTTCCAGAGTAGTTCCGCGTAAGGACGATCCCCTATAGGTGAAATGATTTTGAGCAAGCTCTGAGCTAGGATTTTCTGAGCAGGTTCCCACTGGGGTTTTTACATACGCAATTGAGACAGCTCGCGGTAGTCCGAACAACCTGATGGTGGTGACCATGAAACCCTACTCTACGGAAAACATTCGCAACGTTGTTCTTGTTGGTCATGGAGCTTGCGGTAAGACGATGCTCAGCGAGTCCATGCTCGCTTCAGCTAAAGTCATCAACCGTATCGGTTCGATCGATAACGGAAACACCGTTTCTGATTATCACTCTGATGAGCAGAAGCGTAAGCTGTCAATTCACGCCACCCCCATGTTTCTCGAATGGGACGAGAAGAAGATTAACATTATTGATACGCCGGGTTACGCGGACTTTGTCGGCGAAGCGATTAGCTCAATTGTAGTGTCGGATCTGGCAATTATAACGGTCGGTGCTGCCGGCGGTGTCGAGGTGGGGACGGAGCGGGCCTGGGATCTCGCCTCTCGCGCCGGGATTCCGAAGATTGTTGTGGTAACCGGAATCGATAAGGAGCGGATAAACTTTGAAGACGTGGTGGAAGGTCTGCGTCAGCAGTTTGGAAGTAGAATAATACCATTCCATTTTCCGGTTGATCCGGGGCCGAACTGTTTAGAGATTGTCGATGTGCTGCGAAAGCGTTTACTAAGGTTTTCGGATGATCAAAGCGGTTCCTATGAGGAGCTGGAAATACCTTCGGAGTACGCAGACAAGGCGGCACAGCTTTTTGCAGAGATCGTTGAGTGTGTTGCGGAGTCGGACGAAGAACTTCTCGAGCAGTTTTTTGAGCAGGAAACACTCAGTGCAGACGAAGTGCGCGCTGCCTTGCATAAAGTGTTTCTCGAGCGGGGCATCATTCCTCTTTTTTGTTCGTCGGGCGTTGCAAACATCGGCGTTCCCCGAATTCTGGATTTTATCGCAAAGTTCGGGCCTTCCCCTCAAGAGAGGCCGTCCTTGCCTATCTATGACGCGAACGACATAGACCAGCTTGTTGAGCTTGAATGCCGCGACGACCGGCCGGTGGCGCTGGCCTTTAAGACCTTAATTGCTGAACACATAGGCGAGTTGTCTTTTCTGAAGGTGATATCTGGGAGGCTAAGCTCCGGAATGGAGCCGCTGCTCAATCCAACGCAAGGCAGCAGTGAACGTCTAGGGCAGCTCTACATCCTTAACGGAAAAGAGAGAACAAATGTTAGTGAACTGTGCGCTGGTGACATCGGAACTGTTGTAAAACTTAAGGATACACATACCGGTAATACTTTGTGCAGTTCGGCAGAGCCGCTAATCGTAGCCCCGATTTCTTACCCCGAACCCAACGTTCATTCGGCCGTCAAAGTTTCCTCGAAAGGAGATGAGGACAAAATCGGTAATGGACTCCACACACTTCATGAAGAAGATCCGACTTTTGTTTATCATCATGACAGCGAGACCAAGGAAACTGTGGTTTCTGGACAGGGGGAACTGCATTTGCAGACCCGAGTGGAGCAGTTACAGCAGAGGTGGAATGTCGAAGTAGAGTTGGCCGCGCCGCGTATACCTTATCGCGAAACAATTCATTCTAAGGGAGATGCAAAATACCGACACAAGAAACAAACAGGCGGAGCGGGTCAGTTTGCCGAGGTTTGGATGCGGATCGAGCCGAAGACTCGCGGCGAAGGCATCGAGTTTACTAATTCGCTTGTGGGTCAGAATGTAGATCGAGCGTTTGTACCTTCTGTCGAGAAGGGGGTCAGGGCGGCTTGTGAAGACGGCATACTGGCGGGCTGCCGGGTTGTAGATGTGAAGATTGATTTTTATGACGGCAAGATGCACCCGGTGGACTCTAAGGATGTGGCGTTTCAAATCGCAGGCAGGGGGGCTTTTAAGGAAGCATTTCTTTCTGCTAATCCCTGTTTGCTGGAGCCAATTTGGGATGTTGAGATACGCGTGCCGGAACAATTTATGGGCGATGTCATGGGGGATATCTCCGGCAGGCGGGGCAAAGTTCTAGGGATGGACACGGACGGTCGTTTCCAGGTAGTGAAAGCTCAGGTGCCGCAGGGCAGTTTGTACCGTTATGCAACTACGCTGCGATCAATGACAGGCGGCCGTGGCGTCTTTACGCGGCGATTTAGTCACTACGAGGAGATGCCGTCAGATATAGAGAAAAAGGTGATAGCCGAGGCAACCGAAAAACGGGATGAGAAGGCTGCGTAAATCTATTTAGTTTAGAGAGGGCGAAGAATTGTTTTTGCAGGCGGTGGTTGTAGGGGTCGGAGGCTTTGTGGGTGCGATTTTTCGCTTCGCGCTAGCTGGTGCACTGACCAGCATGTTTCCAGCGGCTCGACTGCCGCTCGGCACTTTAGGCGTTAATATGCTCGGATGCCTTGCGATTGGTCTGCTTAGCGCTGCGGTAGAGACTAGTTGGCAGCTTGGTCCCAATACTCGCGCTCTGCTTTTTGTCGGTGTTTTAGGTTCGTTTACCACTTTTTCTACTTTCGCATTCGAAAGCGAGTTTCTCGTCAGGGAAGGTGACTATTGGCGCATGTTCGCTTATGTCGGTCTGCATTTGGTGCTGGGCTTCGCGCTGG
The DNA here is from genome assembly GCA_030431555.1 of bacterium. Taxonomy (GTDB): domain Bacteria; phylum Bdellovibrionota_C; class UBA2361; order SZUA-149; family JAGRAN01; genus JAGRAN01. Next base: position 3,538 of record JAUIIP010000064.1, on the reverse strand, counting down.
TTTTTATTGGTCGTGCGCTGATTCTACGAGCTTAGTCCCGCTGTGGAGTTTTTTTGGAACTCTGCGATCGTGCGAACCAAGTCTCGTATCGCAATCGGCTTTGCTAGAAAAGCATCCATCCCGGCATCGAAACATCTTTCGCGATCTTCCGGTTGAGTATTAGCTGACAGGGCGATAATCGGTATCCGGTCGTTTGCGGCCGACTCAAGAGCGCGAATGCGCTTTGTCGCGTCCAGACCATCCAACTCCGGCATTTGCATGTCCATCAGAATAAGATCAACTCGCTGCTTCTGGAATTCTTGGACGGCTTCTAAGCCATTTTGCGCGATGATGCATTCGTGCCCGTGCTTCTCAAGTATCATCCGAATCAATTTCTGATTCACGAGGTTGTCTTCGGCAACGAGAATCTGCATCGACCGGGCCGAGGACACCATTTTTTCCTCGGCGTCCTTCTTCTGAGTTTGAATATCATGCGCGGCCTGTGCTCGGATAGTAAACTCAAAGCACGATCCGGCTCCTGCGCTGCTGCTAACCGAAATGCTGCCGCCCATCAACTCTACAAGGTGCTTGCAAATAGTAAGTCCAAGGCCGGTGCCGCCAAAACGTCGGGACATTGATGAGTCCGCCTGAGAGAAGTCCTCGAAAATTGAACTAAGCTTTTCCGGTTCGATGCCGATGCCCGTGTCCTCCACCTTGAAGTGCAACAGAAATTCTTTTGCCGGGGAACTTTCCCTAGATACGCGCAAGGTTATCTTTCCTTTCTCAGTGAACTTTGCCGCGTTTCCTATGAGGTTGTTTATAACTTGTGTGAGACGGTAGGGGTCGGCAATTATCCAGGAAGGTATTTCTTCGTCAAGACTCCACTCGAATTTCAGCGGGCGCTCTTTGTGTTTTAGAGCATGGGCTCGAACCGTGCTTGCAACAAGCTTAGGCAGGTCAAAGGCTACCTCTTCGAGTTCCATCTTCTTTGCTTCAATTTTTGCAAAATCTAGGGTGTCGTTTACAAGAGCCATTAGTGATTCACCTGAGCCTCGTATTACATCGACGAGCTCTTGCTCTTCCGCGTTAGGGTTCTTTTTAGAGAGTAAGTTCGCAGCCACAAGGATGCCGTTTAGCGGAGTTCGAATTTCATGGCTCATCGTCGCTAAGAACCGGCCTTTCGCGTTCGACGCCTCGTTTGCCCTGCGCCGCTCAACCTCCAATGCTCGCCGCGCCCGTTCCTCCCTGATGAATAACCATAGCAGCGTGCTAATAAGTATTGAAAGGAATAGTCCGATCCAGGGAATTGCGGAAACTACCTCGCTGCGCAGCGAACGGATTAGTTCAGGCCTGGGATAGGTCATAAGCTTCCAGCTATCCCCGAACGCAGTGAACATTAGGCCAAAGCTGTAAGGCCCTATATCCTCGTGGGCAACTGAGTTACTCTGATATTCCAGTTTGCCGCGATGATAGAGTTTAAACGCGAAGTCGTGTTCAAGAGACTGGAGGATATCACTGATGTATTTCTCGATGTGAAATACGGATATTAGCAGCCCATCGAATTTGCCGTTGTCGTAGACAGGCACATACAGAATCATTCCTCGCGGGCCCTGCTTCAAACTGAATGGTTTAGTGTAGCGCGGAGCGCCGCTGCGCCCGATTTCCAGAAGCTCCGTCTCAGTAAAGGGTCTGCCGCGAATATCAAGCCCGATCACGGCTTCGTTGCCTTCCACGGGCTCCACTCGCCGAATCTTAAAGTCTGTGCCTACGTACTCGATTGCCTGAAAAGTTTGAGGGAAGTGTCGCAGTAGTTGGCTGCTGAGTTCTTTCCACCTGACCTCAGGCTCGTCCTTTACAAGCTCCCAAACTCGCGCGAGGCGCTTCAGCGCGTTAACCTTTTCGGCGGACTCGCGCTCGAAATAATTCAAAATGCGCTGCTCCTCTCGCGCGAGGAACTCGTTGATCAGACTCTTCTCGGCTCTGATCGAGTTTTCGTAGGCTAGACCGCTTACGATCAGCGATGCTGCAAACACGATAAGCGGACTCAGGCGCTGAACGAGCTTACTGCCCCGCTTCTGAGGCGCCTCTAGAGCTGAAATGTCGTTGCCGACGAGCACTGGACGTCTTCCCTAGTTAAACTTTCAATATATCTTGAAATATCGTCCGGGCATGCACGGAGCTTAAATCATAAATGCGGGACTCAGCGGTGTAAGTATTTAGAATGCTTGCGAGTTGTTGAGAGGGTTTAATGGTCTGATGTTCGCACCCGATGACTACAATAATCATGAGGCGGATCATTTCTGGCGAAGTGCGTAAAAACTTTAAAAGTGGCCTGATTGGTGGACAGCGATAAACAGGGAGCGATGAACAGGCGTTGGATCGTCAGTGCTCCCTATGACCTGTTTTTCTTCATCGGTTCGGCAGGCGCTTCGCTGCTGCTCTACCTATTCCATCTTTTTCTTGTATCTACCTTTGATCTGGCAATTGAGCAGAGAACCGGCCTGGTCAGCTTTGTAATCTTCGTTGGCCTTTTCGACATGCCTCATATTCTGCAAACTTTCAGCCGAACCCATGCCGATAAAGAGGAATATGCGCGCCATCGGAGAAGAATTACATTAGGTCTTGTTGCGGCGTTGCTCTTGGGAGAAGCGCTGCTTGCGGCAGAACTCGAGGACTTTCTATTCACTGCGGGTGCGCTGTACGGGATATGGCATATTCTAAAGCAGAATATCGGTTTCGTTAAAATTTATAAAGCGCTTCACCGGGACTTCGATAAAGTAGACAATTTACTAGACAGCGGTGTTTTCTACGCAACTGTCTTGGCCTGCGTTAGTGAGCTGCAACTAGTGATTTACGCGGCGGGAAGCATAATCTGCCTGTTCATGGCGCGCCAGCTTCAGCGGATTTTATCCGGGAAGACTATCAATCTGCCTAAACTGTTGTTTATCGGAGTTCAGATACCCTTGTATTATTACTTGTTTTTCGGCCTGGAAGTTCCAATTTTACTATTTGTTGCGATCGAGACGATCTATCACGACATTCAATACTACGGCTGGATTAGATTTTATCAGAAGAAGCGATTCAGCGATGACCCAGGCTTTGCAAATCGTTGGATGGTTATGACCCTCTCAACAAGTATTGTAATTGCCTGCGTGACGTTTGTCGTGTTTTCCGACAGCGGTGCGACATACTTCAGTGAACTAGACAGAGCTGTGCTCACTTACTTTTTTGTTCCGCTGTACATGATTGTTATGTACCACTACTACATCGAAGGCGTGATCTGGCGATTTAGAGAGTCACCGGAACTGAAAGATATTCTGCATTCCTAAGTGTCTGAGTCGCCGGTTCGGGGGATCAGCCTAATGAGCCATTTGACCTCAGGCTTGTTGACGTGAATAGGCCAGACCTGCGGTAGGTAAGAAGCGTCCTGTTCCCATTTAGAAATTTCCTCAGACCAGTGCGGGCAGGCTTCGTGGCAGTCCCAGTAACTCTCCTGATGATAGAAGTAGCGTGAGCCCTGCCACAGGGAGACGGCGATCAAGCCGATAAAGGCAGAGTT
>JAUIIP010000063.1 GCA_030431555.1 bacterium | reverse complement strand
TGGACGGCTTGGTTTTGGCCTTCCAAGATATCACCGAACGAAAACGACTAGAAGTTACCCGCCTACGCGCCTCAAGGCTGGAATCTTTGGGACTTGTCGCTGGCGGTATAGCTCACGACTTCAACAATATATTGACCGCAATTGTCGGCAACATTTCGCTTGCTAAGGTGGAAACGGAGTCGAATGAAGCCGCTTACATGCGGTTGCTTAGAGCCGAAAAGGCGGCGAATCGCGCCAAAGATCTCACCCAGCAGCTGCTTACCTTCGCCAAAGGAGGTGCGCCGATTAAGAAGGCCGCTTCAGTTGCGGCAATCGTACGAGACACCGTCGAGTTTGCCTCACGTGGCGCAAAAAGTGCCGTCTCCTTAAGCGTGCCGGAAAACCTTTGGCCGGCTGAGCTTGATCAAGGTCAGATCAGCCAGGTAATTCACAATCTGATTATAAACGCCAATCAGGCGATGGCCGAGGGCGGCACCATATTTGTTACGTGCGAGAACTTCGTAAACGATCCGAACAGCACAACCGGTATAGGCTCACTGCCGTTCGGCCGCTATGTTCGTATTCACATAAAGGACGAGGGGAAAGGCATCGCTGAATCGGACTTACCTAAGATCTTCGATCCCTACTTTTCAACTAAGGAAGGGGGAAGTGGACTGGGTCTTGCTACAACTTACTCGATCGTAAAGAAGCACCAGGGGCAAATATTTGTCGATTCGGATATTAACCGGGGGACACGGTTTGATATTTTACTACCCGCCAACCCTTCGCTTGCGTTGGATGGAGCACCTCGCCGAAAGGAACTTGTCCGCGGGAAAGGCGAAAGAGTACTTGTCATGGACGATGATGAAACCGTCCGGGATATAGTCGGCAATATGCTTGTCGAATTGGGCTACGAACCGTCCTTCGCAAGAGACGGCAGCGAGGCACTAGAGCTGTATTCGTTTTCTCTTTCGCAGGGCCGCACGTTTTCAGTGGTTTTAATGGACCTGACTATTCCTGGCGGTCTCGGTGGAAAGGACACTGTTAGGGAATTGCTAAAGATTGATCCAAATGCAGTTGCTATTGTTTCCAGCGGTTACTCAAATGATCCGATTATGGCAAACTATGAGAAGTTCGGATTTCGCGGCGTAGCGGCGAAGCCGTTCAGGTTGCACGACCTCGCAGAAGCGATCGCCGCCGCGCTTGAGGCGCAGAAAACGGCCGGCGGCGGACAAGCGACAGCCTAATTGCGCATGTCTGAGGCTCTCTTTATTTTCTTGCGCTATCCACAAGCGGGAAAAGCGAAGACAAGGCTAATACCCGAACTTGGCCGCGCGGGAGCCGCACGCTTTTACAGATTGATGACCGAACACGTCTGCCGCGAAATGAAGAGCATTTCGAATGACACGCGGCGGATCCTTGCATACTTCACACCTGAGCAGTTCGCACCCCAAATACAAAGTTGGCTCGGAGAGAACTTCCCGCTAAAGGCCCAGCCTTCCGGAGATCTTGGTCAGAGGCTCGACTACGCATTTGACGCAGCTTTTGACTCAGGCGACTCGCGTGTAGTTGCAGTCGGCACTGACTGTGTCAGCTTAGATGGTGCTACTGTAATTAAAGCTTTTGAAGCACTAAAAACCAGCGATGCCGTTGTGGGACCGGCAGAAGACGGTGGGTATTATCTGATTGGACTTAGCCGCCGAGTGCCGGGACTGTTTGAAGATATACCATGGAGCAGTGACTCGACACTAAATGCTACTAAACGCAGGCTGATCGAAAGCAACGCTACATTCGAAGAGCTGCATTCGCTGTCGGATATCGACGAGCCGAGAGACCTACTGAACCTCCCTGCTGACTGGAGAGAGATTGCAGCCTCTTGCAGCGGCGCTGAATCGGTTTGGGATTAGAGCATGTCCGCCAGTGCGCTTCGTATCGTCATCGGTTCAACGCCGAATTCGTCGATTAAGACTTGATTCGACAAGCTTACATCGGACGAACGTGGTGCTGGACTAGAGAACCCAGTGACGGAAGTGGGATTGAGCAGAGAGTGATCGAAGCCAAAGCGTGATGCTACTTGACTGCCAAATTCAAACCTGCTTACTCGCTCGCAGCCGGCCAAGTGAACAATTCGATGCTTTCGGGAAATTTCCGGCTTGTTAAGAATTGCTGCAATACTTCTCGAAACGTCCTTAGTATAGATTGGAGTTCTCCACTCATCAGTAAAGAGCTTTACCGTATCCCCCTTGGCAAGGCTGCCGCGAAGCCAACCAAGGAAGCCCCCATGCCCGCTCAAATCGTCGCCAAAAACCAGACAAATGCGCGCGACGGCTGAAGCGGAGCGAGTATCAAGTACAAACTTCTCTGCATCAGCCTTGGTTCTTGCATAGACTGAGTTAGGATTCACCGGATCTTTCTCACGAAAACCTCCCTGCGGTGCAACCGAGCCGTCAAACACCAGATCTGTCGAGATGAAAACAATCGGAAGATCTGCGGCAAGCAGCAGATTCCGGGTGGCGACTACGTTGGCTAAGTGAGCGTTCTGCGGGTTCTCTTCACATTCCGCTGCACGCGCCAGAGCTGCGCAGTGTATAACCAAATCCGGCTTTACTTCTTTCAGCAGTCTTCCAGCCGCAGTCGAGTCCGCAAGATCGCACTGCCAGACACTCTCGACAACTTGCCTGACATCACGGCAGGGAAGACTGCGGCCGCCTATTGCTGCTACCCTATGTCCGGCTGCCGCCAGGTCGATCGCCAAATGAGAGCCGACGAATCCGCTGGCACCGGTAATCAATACTAAAACGTTATCGTCTGCCATTAAGCTCAATTAAAATTGAATGAAGAAAACAAGATATGTTCCACGATATGTTTACCGAAAAAGAGCCAGTCGTGGTATGCAGGAACTATCTGCTGCGACGCGCAGCTGACGTGTTTTTAAAAGACAGACAGTATTACGGACGCCATTGGTCGGGAAAGCAGATAAAACCAGCGCCCTGCAGTTAGAGCGGACTCAGCAAGTAAGTCACCTGAGCAGGAGAATAGTAGACGCCGGTCTCGCTGTGCCGGCAGTTTTCTTCTTAGAGCTGCATCGACCGCTTGGTGCACTATTCTACAACTCGGCCTTGTTGTTGGCTCCGATTACTGCTCCATTGTTTGGATTGGAGCGCATGAATAAACTTCAGCAAATGTTGTCGGACGATGACAGCATTGAACGTTTGATCCAAGAGATAGAGCTTTATTCGTTTTCAAAACCCCCAAAAACAGCGAAACTTGCAAATAGGTTTCGACGCTAGAAATCTTGGGTAATCTCGATGGAGCATGCGACCCCCGGAGTTATTGTTCTGATGCTGGCCTTCATCGGCCCGGTGCTCTGGTTCATCCGAAAAGCAACTCAAGGCGAGAAAATTTTTGTTCGTAGAATTCCCGGAATCGATGCAATAGATGACGCAGTCGGCCGTGCGGTCGAGTTAGGCAGACCTATGTCTTTCACCTCAGGCTTGGCAGGAATAAGCCCGGTTTTATATGCCTGTCTCGGCGTGCTGCGCCATGTCGCCCGCAAGGCGGCGGTTTTCGGCTCTCGCATCCTAGTGCCTTCGATCGATCCTGAGGCAATGGTTCTCGCTGACGCGACGCTGCAGAACGCATATCGAACCGAACGCAAATATTCCTCATACGACCCGACAAGCGTTCGCTTCTTGTCGACCTCCCAGTTTGCTTTTGCATCCGGATATATGGGTTTGGTCCACAGAGAACGTGTAGCCGGCGCATTTCTTTTTGGAACTTTCGCAGCAGAATCGCTAATTTTGGCTGAAGCAGGTCAGCAAGTCGGAGCTATTCAAGTTGCGGCCACTATTTCAAACGAGCAGATTCCGTTTTTCATTACCACCTGTGACTACACCTTGATAGGCGAGGAGCTTTACGCGGCTGGCGCGTATCTATCAAAAGATCCGGTACAGGTAGGCAGTCTCAAGGGTCAAGATTATGCGAAAGTAGTTGTTTTGCTGTTGATATTGATTGGTGTGGCTCAAGCCACTTACTATTCAGCCACCGGACAGACGTATCAGGCAACTACCGACGGTGCGCAGACTCCCCTGGCAGACTGGATTAGGATGTCATTCGAACAAATAGTGAATCTTATTTACGGGCAAGCGCAGGAATGAATTCAAACTATCGCCAAGCGCTTATAAAAGCCTTCACTTTTATCGGCGGCCTATACTTCTTTCTAGAGTTTATTCTTCCAAAGAAGATTAATTCCATAGCCGGAATTTCAATTCCCGGCGGTTTCGAATTCGGCTTGTATCATGACGAGATCAGCCGGAGCATCCAGATCGTCGGCACTATGGCCTTGGGCCTCGGGGTTATTAACATTATCCAGGTCCATGGTGCCAACATCCTCAAGTCCAAAAAAGGCTGGGGAAACTCTTTGGCCCTGTTGTTGGGTTTTTTTATCGTCGTGATCGTGCAGAGTATAGATTTAGGCAACTCTGAACAGCGATTGGACATACAGCAGGAAATACGCGGTTTCAGCAGTTTCGTAGCGATTGTGCATGAGCAATACGTGGATAGCTCAACGCCCGCGGCACCGCGAATAGCCGCACTTAACGCCAGACTAGACAGCCTGAGGTCGCATACACAGTCCGGTGATTCTTACCTGAATTTGTCACTTCCGGAGTCTCATACAGAGCTGACTAACGCTGTAAACGAAGCTTTAGACAATGCTCGATCGCAGGCACAGGAATTGGAGAACAACTACGCCTCACTTGAGCCCGACACTGCGAGTTTTCCCGCACCCCAACTCGAAGCGTCCGTCGAATCGTCAATACAGGCCTTGAAGAAGCTTGCAGAGTTGACTCAAGAGCTGTCGATGCTGCACTACGAGAATACCTTTGGGAGAAAGGGCTCCTCCTTCTTCTTTGGGGCGTTTTTTGATCCTCTAGGTGCTGCGATGTTCTCGCTCCTCGCGTTCTATATTGCAAACGCCGCATATCGATCGTTCAGAGTAAAGTCGCTTGAAGCAAGTGTGATGATGCTCGCTGCATTGATTGTTATGCTTGGTCAGATACCGTTTGGTCCGCTCTACATCTATGAAGACATGCCTCAGCTCAGAGTTTGGCTGCTGAAGAATGTTAATGCCCCTGCTTTCCGTGCAATTTATTTTGGTGCAGCAATCGCCGGACTCGCTATGGCCGTTCGAATGTGGCTATCTCTCGAGAAGAGTCCATTAGCTACCGAAAAGACAGAGGAGCAGTAATTTTGGACTCCTCCGCAAGGCAGAAAGACTCACTGGCAGAACGCCTCGAAAGGATCGATCGCCGCGTAGTTTATCTACTGATAGCACTTGCCCTGTCATTGCCGATAATTTTCGGATGGAAGCTGCCGCCGGCTGAGATGGAAACCGCTGATTCGTTCTTCCGCGTCGTAGATGAACTTCAACCTCAGCAGGGGAAGATCGTTCTTATTGCTTCCGACTGGGGGCCGGGAACTCAGGCTGAGAACAAGCCGCAGACCATGATCGCCATGGAACATCTCATGCGAAAAAGGATACCGTTTGCTCTCATTTCAATCACTCCGTATGCAGCGCCTTTTCTCGAAAGTATGCCGCGAGATATCAAGGAAAAACTTGAAGCTGAAACCCCAGGAGAAACGTGGAACTACGGAACTGACTGGATTAACTTTGGCTATCGCCCCGGCTTGATCATTATGATCCAAGGTTTAGCGAAAGCAAGCGACTTGCACGAGGTGTTGAAAACTGACGTTTCCGGGACGCCGCTGGCAGATCTGTCGATCATGGATGGAGTTCATACGATACGCGACATCTCAATGCTGATGGAATTCACCGGCTTGGTTTCAGCATTCAATTACTGGGTTCAATTTTTCCAAGCAGATGGTTATCGTCCGCCTTTTGTTCACGGCTGCACATCGATAACCATTCCAGAGGCATATATTTACTACGTCTCCAAACAGATTGTAGGTCTTTATGAAGGTGTAGCCGGCGCGGCTTGGTATGAAACACTTCTGACTAAGAAGTACCCGGGGCGAGAGTCCGGCACTGCACTGAAAATCAACACAAGTCTAGCAGTTGCCCATGTGGTGATTATTGCACTCATGATACTGGGCAACATCGGTTTTCTCGTTCGTCGAGGGGATAGCTAATCGATGAATTCCGCCGAAACCGCTCTATTTGGACTTCCTTGGTGGCAAGCTTTCGTCGGCGGCATCTGCACGATTGCCATCTTCTCTTTTCTCTATAAAGAAAATCCATTTTATCGATTTTTCGAACACTTATATATAGGCATTGCAACCGGTATCGGTGTGATGGCCACTATCAATACTTTTCTGTGGCCCACCGTGCTTAAGCCGATGGTTGGTGCTGACCGAATTCCGTTTCCGGACGGAACATATGCTGAACCGTACAACGAGTTCTACCTGCTCTACTTAATACCGATTGCATTTGGGTCGCTTTATTATTTTATTCTTTCTCGAAAGCATAACTGGCTGGCTCAGCTCGTTATAGGATTCACCCTCGGGTACGGGGGCGGTTTAGCTTTCAAAGCCACATTCAACGAGATGCTTCCACAGTTGGAGGACTCGTTTAGGCCGCTCTATGTCGCTCAACAGGGCGCTCAATCAGGAATTGATTGGCTCGCAACCCTGAGCAACCTCGTATTCCTTTTCACATTGCTCACGGCGCTTAGCTACTTTTTCTTCACGTTTCGCCGAAGTGAGGGCGGACCGGCGGAGAAAAGTGCACTAGCCGGACGCTGGATGATGATGGGATGCTTTGGGGCATTTTTCGGAGCAACCATCATGGCTCGGATGGCATTACTCGTCGAGCGATTGGAGTTTTTGATAAACAAGTGGTTCCCTTTATTCTTTGCGTGAGGAATGGCGAAAGACGCATCGATAGATCCTGACAAGCTTGGCGTGGTAGTCGCCACGGACTGCGGTTCGACTACCACCAAAGCAATCATGTTCGAGAAAACAGCAGAAGGCTGGCGCTCGACCTTTCGCGGCGAAGCACCGACAACTGTCGAAAAGCCGGTAGCTGACGTGACAATTGGTGCTCAGAACGCCTTTTTGGAACTACAAGAGATATCGGGGCGTCGAATTTTGCAAGAGCAGTCTGGAGAAGAAGGTTCGCCCTTCGTTTATCGTCAGTCTAGTAACGATAGTGACGGAATCGATCTTTACGTCTCAACAAGTTCTGCAGGCGGCGGTCTGCAAATGGTAGTGGCTGGCGCTGTATCCTCAATGACTACCGAGTCCGCCGAACGGGCTGCCTTAGGTGCCGGCGCGATCGTCATGGACGCTATATCAATCGACGACGGACGGGAGCAGTATGAGCGAGTCAGCAAGATTCGACATTTGCGACCCGACATAATTCTCTTGTCGGGCGGCGTTGACGGCGGCAACGTAAGTCTCCCGCTTGAGCTCGCTGAAACAATCCTCCAGGCCGATCCCCGTCCACGTTTCGGCGAAACGCTCAGACTGCCGGTCATCTATGCGGGCAACTCAGAGATTAAAGATCAGGCAGCAGAGATTCTCGATTCACGGTTTGAGTTTGTTCCTGTAATCAACGTAAGACCTGAATTAGAGCGAGAGAACTTAGCTCCCGCACGAGACGCCATTCATGAGCTTTTCCTGCACCACGTAATGAGCCATGCGCCCGGATACAAGAAGCTTCTGGACTGGACTCCTATAGCGATAGAACCGACACCTGCCGCATTCGGCTATATGGTAGAAACTGCCGCCGAGAAGGAAAACATTCAAATAGTGGCAGTAGATATTGGCGGCGCTACCACAGACGTCTTCTCCGTCTTTCGCTCGCCGACTGACGGAGAAAATGTTTTTAACCGCACAGTGAGCGCGAATCTCGGTATGAGCTATTCCGTAGCCAACGTCCTGCTTGAGGCGGGCGAGGAAGCTGTTCGCAGGTGGCTGCCGTTCGAAGTATCTGCCGACGAAATGCGCGATAGGCTGCGAAACAAGATGATTCGCCCCACGAGCATACCTCAAACTCTAAACGACCTTATTTTGGAGCAAGCTGTTTGTCGCGAAGCCTTACGCCTTGCATTCATGCACCACAAACGCTTAGCGGTGGGACTGCGCGGAGCCCAGCAGCGCAGAACCATTGCGGAAGCATTCACACAATCAGGTCAAGCGCAGTCCTTAATAGACATGCGTGCGCTGAACTTAATAATCGGATCAGGCGGAGTCCTGAGCCATGCGCCGGATAGGCGCAGCACCGCCTTCATGCTGCTTGATTCTTACGAACCGCTGGGTGTGACTCGGCTGGCCGTCGACTCTATTTTTATGATGCCGCACCTTGGAGTATTGTCTCGGATCCACCCGGAAGCTGCTAATCAGATTTTCTTTCGTGACTGCCTAATTGATTTAGGAACTGTAATCGCACCCGACATTAGTCTTAAAGCCGGAGCAAAACTGCTTGAAGTTCGCTTAAAGGGTGAAAAGTTGTTACTGCGCCAGGGTGAGCTAAAAGTCCATCCGCTTGCGGAAGGAGAAGTCTATGAAGCTGAGGTTGTGCCTCTGAACGGAAGAATTGATCTAGGTGCAGGCAGGGGCGAAACTATCACTGCTCAGGTTGTCGGAGGAAAGGCCGGACTTATATTAGACGGTCGAGGCCGACCCTTAGAGCTGCCTGCAGACGAAGCTCAACGGGCAGCAGCAGTGCGCAGTTGGTACGAAATTTTCGGAATCGGTATTTAATCAGTGGCAAGAGCGTATACCCCCGGACTGGAAGTAAAGGCGCGCACAACTGTTCAGCGGCGACGTGAGCTTCCGCTGCCGGGCAAGTCACTTGTGGGCTTGGGCGACCTAGTGCAGGCCTCAACACCTGTACTTTCCGCTGAGCTTCCCGGCGACCTAGACATCATACGGGTTGCTGAAAGATTAGGATTCGAACCGGCAGATGTAATCGACGGAATGCGTGTGCAAGTTGGAGAACAAATTTCGTCTGGGCAGCTGTTATGCGAACTTAAAACATTCTTCGGCCTATTCACCAGCAGCTTGGAAGCTCCACGCGGCGGGGTAGTCGAATTCTTCACTGAAGCCAATGCCCACCTCGGGATCCGCCAGCCTTCTACCCCATTAGAGATCGACGCCTATATTTCTGGCAAAATCGTGGAAGTTGAAGAAGGTAAATCGGTACTTATCGAAACATCTGCCTCGCTGATTCAAGGAATCTTCGGAGTTGGAGGAGAGCGTTTGGGTATTGTTCAGTGCATGGACGTCGAGCGAGATCATATTGTCACGTCGGCTGACATTGCGCGGGCCCAGTCACATGCCGACCTTTCCAAAGCCGTGCTGATTGGCGGTTCTCGGTTTGAATATGACGCTCTAATGGCAGCGGCAGAAGCAGGTGCGTCTGCCGTCGTAACAGGTTCGGTAGACGCCGGAACTCTAAGATCTTTCGTGGGCCATGACATCGGTGTATCGATCACCGGCGACGAAGACGTTCCGCTGACTCTGATTATAACTGAGGGCTTCGGAAAGCTGCCGATTGCCGCTCGTATCGACGAACTTAGCAAGGATCTTCAAGGAAGGAGCGCGTCCGTCAACGGTGCAACCCAAGTTCGAGCAGGAGCAATGCGGCCTGAGATAATTGTACCCAATGAAGAAGGGGCACAGCAGGCAAAGTCGGACAAGCCTGCCGGCCTGGAGCCGGGTGCACGAATTCGCGTAATTCGAGTTCCATACTTCGGAAAACTTGGAACGGTAGCGGAACTGCCTACCGCCCCGGAAGCGATAGACACCGGAGCAAAAGTTAGGGTTTTGCGAGTAACTCTCGACGACGGTCAAACGGCAACCGTTCCAAGGGCGAACGTTGAACTGATTCAAGAATAGTCTGCTCTGTTGCTAATATAGGCGGCCTGTGATAATTCGATCTTATGCTTCCCAACCAGCTAACAACCCGCCGCACGACGACTACCCCTCTGGGGTAGACTTCATCTTTTTCTCCGTAAATCTTAGGTCTTCTTTATTCCTCACAGCTGGGAAACTAGCATGAAAGTATTCAAATTTGGCGGCACGTCACTTGGTTCATCACAGCGAATAGAAAACGTTATCGAGCTGGTTAGGGCCGAAACTTCGGTTAGCGAAAAAACCATCATAGTGGTGTCGGCAATCGGAAAAACGACGGATACGCTTCTTGAGATCGCGCATCGTGCGGCCGAAGGAGATGAGTCGTATCGCGAAAGTCTGCGAGAACTCGAAATTCTACACTTAGACTGTGCTCGTGATTTGATTGAGCCCTCTCAGCAGACGCCAATTTTAGCTGACGCAAAACGTTGGCTTAACGATTTGGAAGACCTTCTAAACGGAGTGTTTCTGGTTAAAGAGCTCAGCTTGCGCTCACAAGATTTCATCATGAGCTACGGCGAGCGCTTGTCTGCGTTCATCCTGGCTCACGCACTAAGCAACCGAGGTATGCCTGCTACTTTTGTCGATGCCAGAGAGCTCATTAAGACCGATGATCGATTCGGCTGTGCTCGAGTGAACACGGATATCAGCAACAGTAATATTCGCAAGCAATGCTCGGAAGATTTGCTTTACGTAGTAACCGGCTTTATCGGCTCAACTCACAATGGTGAGACTACGACGCTAGGCAGAGGCGGTTCGGATTACACAGCTTCGCTTTTCGGTGCAGCGCTGAATGCCGAAGAGATTGTCATCTGGACTGATGTTGACGGCATGATGACGGCGGACCCGCGTAAAGTCTCGAAGGCCTTCCCATTAGCTTCCATCAGCTACGAAGAAGCTATGGAACTTTCGCATTTCGGCGCACGTGTAATTCACCCGCCGACAATGCAGCCTGCCCTAGATGCCGGTATCCCACTGCGCATTCGCAATTCGTTCAATCCCGATTTTGCGGGTACTGCAATCACTCGAACCGTCGAAGAGCGAGAAACTGCGGTTACCGGCATCTCATCCATACCGAACATATCGCTTCTTACCTTGAAAGGAAGCGGTATGGTGGGTGTTGCGGGCATTTCGATGCGCCTGTTCGGAGCACTGGCCAACAATGACATTAGTGTTATCTTGATTACCCAAGCATCCTCAGAGCACACAATCTGCTTTGCTGTCGATCCCGTCTCCACCGATAAGGCACGAACGGTAATCGAGGATGAGTTCAGGCTGGAACTAAACGCTGGCATGATTTCACCAATCATAGTCGAGCGGGACTGCTCGGTCATTTCAGCGGTGGGTGAAAGCATGCGCCACCGCCCAGGCATTTCGGCCAAGATATTCCGAGCACTTGGAAGCAACGGCATAAACGTTGTAGCAATCGCTCAAGGCTCGTCGGAACTCAATATTTCATTTGTCATTTCCGGATCTGACGAAGCAAAGGCGCTCAACGCCCTTCATGAGGAATTCTTTCTCGCCGGAACTCGCTCACTAAATGTGTTTCTTGCCGGTGCCGGTTTAATAGGCACTGCGCTAATTAACCAGCTGGCCGAACAGCAAGAACATTTGAAGCAGTCGCTTGCCATCGATCTACGAGTGCTTGCGATTGCCAACAGTCGCTCTATGACCTGCAATGTCGACGGAATCGAATTGTCACGAGCAGAGCAACTGTTGGCTGATTCTCAGCTTCCTGGCGGTGTGGACAACATAGTCTCTCACATGAATGAGCTTAACCTGCCCAACAGTGTGTTTGTAGACTGCACCGCGAGTGAAGATGTCGTCAGCAGATACGCAGAGGTGCTGCACAAAAGTGTTCCGATCGTTACTCCGAACAAAAAAGCTCAGTCGGTTGATTATGCCCGTTACAGCGAATTGAAACAGCTGGCACACGCTAATAACGCCGAGTTTCTGTTTGAGACAAGCGTTGGAGCAGGGCTACCAGTAATCAGCACATTGGCTGATTTGCTTAGAAGTGGTGACGACCTGATTGAGATACAGGGCGTTCTCTCAGGAACACTGAGCTATATATTTAACTCTTACACCGGCGACCGCCCATTCAGTGAGGTTGTACGCGACGCACAGGCTAAAGGATACACGGAGCCCGATCCTAGAGATGACCTTAATGGAGTGGACGTGGCGCGAAAGATTCTTATCCTTTCACGTGAGGCCGGTGTGAAGCTAGAACCACAGGACGTATCCGTAGAGAACCTTGTCCCAGAGCCCTGTCGCACGACTGACAGCGTTGACGAATTCTTCTCTAAGCTTGAGCAATTTGATTCCCAATTTGAAGATCTCTTGACCAGCGCCAAGCAGCAGCAGAAGAAGCTTTGCTACATTGCTCGACTTAAGGACTCCAGTGCTTCCGTCTCGTTGGACACGATCGGCCCTGAGCATCCATTTTATTCGCTTTCCGGAAGCGACAATATCGTTTCCTTCACTACGCGGCGCTATAATGATAGACCGCTTGTAGTTAAGGGACCGGGCGCTGGAGCAGAAGTTACGGCGGCGGGTGTGTTTGCTGATATCATCCGCCTTGCGAGGTTTAGACGAAGCATATGAGCACCGCTGACTCGGTTAAAGTATTCGGTCCGGCAACAGTAGCAAACGTAAGCTGCGGTTTCGACATTCTTGGATTTGCGCTGGACGAACCGGGCGATATCGTCACCGCACATAAAACTGACTCATCAGGACTCAGTTTCTCATGCCTTCAGGCTAAAGCGCTCGGCATTCCTGTCGATTCGGAGCTTAACACTGCGTCGGCCCCGGCAGCAAAGCTGCTCAAGGACTTAGGATACCGCGGCGGTGTGCACCTAGAGCTTCAGAAGAATATGCCGATTGGAAGCGGTCTCGGGTCAAGCGCTGCGAGCGCAGCCGCGGCTCTCGTGGCGGTGAACCGGCTTCTAGACAGCCCATTGAGTCGCGAGGAGCTTGTCCCGTACGCGGTCGAGGCAGAGAGGATTGCCTGCGGAGCTGCACATGCTGACAATGTTGCGCCAGCGATTGTCGGCGGTTTTGTTCTTATAAGATCATCCGACCCACTCGACATAGTATCGCTTCCCTGCCCTGAGAATCTTCACTGTAGCGTAGTTCACCCCCATATTGTTCTCGAAACAAGACACTCGCGCGACATACTCAAGAAGAGCATTCCGCTTAGGTCCGCGGTGACCCAGTGGGGAAATACGGCTGCCCTGGTCGCCGCATTGTTCATGAACGATTTGCAGCTTTTGGGGAGATCCTTACAAGATGTGGTAATAGAGCCCGAGCGCTCTCAAATTCTGCCCGGCTTTGAGAAAGCTCGATCCGCTGCCTTAGGCTGCGGGGCCCTGGGTTTTGGAATCTCCGGAAGCGGCCCTTCATTATTTGCTCTTTCTGAGAGTGAAGCGATCGCAAACCTCGCTGCGAGTAAAATAACCGAGGTCTTTCAAGACCTACGCATACAGAGTGAAGCTTTCGTCGGACGAGTAAACGCTGAGGGTGCTAAAATTGTCGAGGACCAGCATTGAAATTCTTTAGCACCAATCGACGTTCTGACCCGGTCGACCTTAGGACAGCTGTTTTGAAAGGACTCGCCGATGACGGCGGTCTGTTCATGCCTGAGCGCGTGCCGCTCGTGCCTAGAGGGTTCGTCGACCACTTGGGCTCAAGGACCCTTCAAGAAATAGCGTTCGAAGTCTCAAGTCTTTTTACCTACGGCGAAATTAAGTCTGCCGATCTTTCTACTCTGATAGAACGAGCGATTGCGTTTGACGCTCCTCTCACTGCGTTAAGGAACAATATATTCTCCTTAGAACTTTTTCATGGACCTACACTAGCGTTTAAGGACTTCGGTGCACGGTTCATGGCCCAGCTTTTATCGCACTACGTTGCGAATTTTGACCGAGAGATTGTCATTCTAGTCGCTACGAGCGGCGATACCGGAACAGCGGTCGCTCATGGATTCCTCGGAGCCGAAGGAATTAAAGTTGTGATTCTATATCCGTCGGGCAAAGTTAGCCCGACCCAAGAAGCACAGCTTACTACGTGCGGCAAGAATATCACGGCGCTCGAAGTGGACGGCACCTTCGATGACTGCCAGCGGTTCGCCAAGCGAGCCTTTTCCGATCCTGAGTTGTGCAACAAGCGAACATTGACTTCGGCAAACTCGATTAATATTGCCAGGTTGATTCCACAGTCGTTCTACTACTTCTACGGCGTGGGGCAGCTAAAAGACCGAAGTCGTCCTCCTATTATATCAGTGCCTAGCGGCAACTTCGGCAATCTGACAGCCGGTATCTTTGCAAAGCACATGGGCCTGCCTATACGAAGGTTTGTAGCCGCAACCAACGCTAACGATGTAGTACCGAAGTACCTTATGAGCGGCAATTTCCAGCCGCGCCCGTCAATAGAAACGATTTCAAACGCAATGGACGTCGGCAAT
>JAUIIP010000062.1 GCA_030431555.1 bacterium | reverse complement strand
TGTCAGTTCGGCCAAATCGGGAACGATGCCATCGATGTTTCCGGCTCGGATATTTTGGTAGAAAATGTGGGCATCGTGGAGGCCGGTGACAAAGGGCTGAGTGCGGGCGAGAACAGCAAACTGAGATCCGGAACGAAGCCCGCCCCAATCTCGCCCCAATTCAACCCGCTTCCCGAGAGGGACATCTTGACCACGACCCCGAAGAACGAGATCACGACCACGCCCACCATGAGCTTCAGCAGCCCTTCAAAAATCTTCACACCTTTGGCGCCGGAATCATAAAACCAGACCACCGTTCCGCCGATGACGAACAGAATTGCCACGCAAATGCCATTGGCCACATTGGGATCGATCCCTGCCCCTTTTCCCAGGAGTCCCGGTGCGAGATTGTTCTGAATGGCATCGGTTCCCAGGGCGAACTGAGGCATGCACCACACGAGGTTGGCCATCATTGTGGCAATGGCCCAGGCCCAGCCGAGCACTGGATTGACATGCTTGTTGATCGCGTGGAAGGGACGTTCTCCTGTCGAAAGAGCCACATAGCCAATCGCGTTTAGCATGATGATGCCCAGAATCATTGCCAGGGGCTGCAGCCACATCAGGCTGTAACCCCCGAGCACGCCCAAATACAATCCCCCGGCGAGCGATCCGCCCCCCAATGTGATTGCACTTTGCAGCCAGCCTGGACCGGACAGCTTCGTGTAAGCGAGCAGCTTGGCGACGGTTCCTTGCTTGCGAGCCTCGACAATCAGCTCGCGTTCTTGCTCCAGGCGGTCTTGCGGCTTTTCTAGATTTCTCTAAGTCCCGCTCGCGCGCTATGCAGCTAGTTCAGAGCGGTCTTCTCGGGTTCTGGGGTCGCTTTTGCGGACTGGTCTTGCACGGCAATTCGGAAGTGCACGGCTACATCGCCGAGAGCCTCCGCTCTTATCCTAATGTGGACGAGCTGGGCGATTATTTCCGTCAAGCCGGCTTTAAAATAGTGCGGAGAGAAAAATTATTGTTTGGTATGCTTGAGCTTACTCTGCTAGAGAAGCTCAAGACTAAATGACCAAATTTGTAAATGTCTCCTTTTTTGCTTTAGTTGTTTCCCTGCTGCTTCTCACCGGAGCTTGGACAGCAGTCGGGAGCGCTCCAAAAACCAGCGCAAGCCCTCAGAGTCTCTTTCCAAAAAAGTCCCAGACACTGTCTGCCTTTCAGCAGACGGAGCGTGAATTCGGCGGTGGTTTGCTTGAAGTGATTGTCTTTAAGTTGCCGAAAGACTTTCGTTCGCAGCCGCAGTTCGACCTTCAGGACTTGGAAGAAGATTTGTATTCATTAGAGGGAGTCGAGCGTGTGATCAGTCCGCTGGTTTCCCTGTCAAAATACGCACCGCCGTTCTCGCTTGTGTCTCGTAATGGAGAGTGGGGCAGATTTTTAGTTGAAATTAAGAGCGACCTTAGCGCTGCTGCCCAGTCCCGGTTAAACGAAAAGCTAAACGAACTTGTCGGCGAGTATGCAAACCTGGAGCCAATGCGGGCCGGTTCTTTTTTCACGGCTCAGTCGGTCGCAGCTGTAATCGAGAAAGAAACCAACCGACTGGTGCCGTTTTGTGCGGCCGTGCTTTTTGTCGTTCTGCTGATAACATTTAGGTCCGTGCGAGCGGCTTTGACCGCACTTGCTGCACCTGGCGTTGCGCTCCTTTTGATAGGTCTGACTATGATGGTTCTTGATATGCCGCTTGGGCCGGTTTCGCAGCTTGCACCTCCGATGATTCTGGCAATTGGAACTTCCTACAGCATTCATGTCATTGCACGATTGGCTGCAACGCCGGTGTCAGAGCACAAAGCGAATTTCTATGAGCTTTTCACTGCCATCGCGCTGGCCGCGTCGACGACCTGCGCCGGCGTATTGTCGCTGTATTTTCTCGATGTCCGAGGAGTTACGGAGTTTGCGCTGATTAGTGCTGCCGGGGTGTTGCTGTCGGCGTGGCTCTCGCTGACAATCCCTTTTTTTCTTTTGCGTTTTATGAACTACGGAAAAGTCAGAGTGCCGTCGTTAAAACTCGACAAATTTATCTCAGGTTCTGCTGCCTGCGGAATTATATTATTTGCGGCTCTACTTTTTACCGGTGCTAGAAACATCAGTGTGCATACCGATCCGGTCAGCTTTCTGCCTGCTCACGGAAGCGTTTTCGAGCAGCTCTCCTTTAGTAATTCGCTTTTCCCCGGAAATCGACGTCTCTCTATTCTGATAGCTCCGCTTGGTGACACGCTTAGACCGCAGGATTTGGCAACGATAGCAAAGCTGAGCCGGGAACTTAGAGGCGTTGATGGAATTCAATCGGTAGTGTCCGGTGCGGATTTCGAGCATGTAAGTGAATTTCAAAGTGAGTTTTCGATTAGCAGCCCCGATCAGTCCGCTTCGTATTTTGGCCCACGCTATGTGAGCGATCCGAACTTGAGATTCAGCAGGATAATTGTTGAATCGGACGCCGAAGGGGCGGATCTTTTAGCCCTGCGAACTCAAATCGACCAAGTCCTTCATCGCTACCGATCTGCGGACCTCTCGTTTAAACTGGGCTCGATGGAGCTGATACTAGCTGAGCAGTCGGAGCATATCGTGTTGGGGATAGTTCAGTCTCTAGCGTTAACACTGCTTTTTGTGGTCGTACTGCTGGCTTTAGTTGTGAGGACTCCAAGGGCTGTGATGCTTGGAATACTTCCGAATATTGTTCCACTTGCATCTGTGTTCGGCATAATCGGCTACTTGTACGGCACCATGAATCTCGGTGCCAGCCTAGTTGCTGCAGCTGCTTTGTCTATCGCCGTCGATAATACTTTCCACATACTCATTGTCTGGCGAGGTTGTCGACGCAGCGGCTCGTCCGAGTTCGCGGCTGCGATGGCGCTGGAACGAAACATCGCCGCATTTGTCTGCACGACTATCGTGTTAATTGCCGGGTTTGCAGTCATGACGACCAGCAGTGTGCTGCCGGTAAGTCAGTTTGGGTTGCTGATTTCGGCCGCATTGCTTATTGGACTAATCGCCGATGTGGTCGTCCTGCCATACTTTTTGCGACGCCTGTGCTGAGCGCCAGCGCTCGGGCAGACTTAGAGCCAATCCACTTTAGGTAAGCCTTTATAATTACAGGGGTTAGCGTCACACTTGGCCTTGTGGTATTATTTAAACACGTGATTCAATCAAGCGTTTGATTTAATGGCCGCAGACTCAACTCAGCAGCGTATTTTGGACTCCGCCGAAAAGCTGTTCGGCGAACACGGGATTGCTGCGACCTCCCTTCGAAGCATTATTGCGGATGCAGACGTCAACATCGCCGCAATTCACTATCACTTTGGTTCCAAGGACGAGCTTGTTAAGGAAGTTTTTGGGCGGCGCATCAATCAAGTCAATGAGGCGCGGCTGAGAAATTTAGCGCAGCTTAGGGCCAAGTTCACGGACACCCCAGTCCCCGTGAGCGATCTTTTTCGCGCTTTTCTTACTCCAGCTGTTGCTCTTACTCAGGATCCGGCTCGGGGCGGTTTGTCTTTTGCTCGACTTGTAGCGCGTGCGCACGCCGAAACTGATGCAGCTGTTCAATCTGTGTTATTTCATGAATTAAAGACAGTGCTTGAACAGTATCTGTCGGAGCTGGGTAGAAGCGCACCGCATGTATCGGAGAGTGAGCGAAGGATGCGGATGCTGTTTTCAGCCGGAGCGATGGTGCAAACGATGTTGCTGCCGCTCAGGCAGGACTTTCTTAATCACTTCTTCGACGCGAAAATGAGTCAGGAGGAAATAATTGAGAGCCTAGTGACTTTTTGCACGGTGGGGATGCAATCGGAACCATCGACGGCGGAGCGCTTATGAATTATTCCCGCCTTCTGTTAGCTTTTACTGTTTTGACAGGCTGTAGTCCTTATTCTCCAAGACTTGAACGTCCGGCCTTGGAGGATAACGTGCCGGATTACCGCGCCGAGAAATTTCTACCCGACAACGTCTTGCGAGCGCCCCTTCGGGAGCGCTGGTGGGAAGCCTTCGAAGATGCATCATTGAATGCCTTAGTCGAAGAGTCCCTGAAAAGTAATCATTCACTTCAAGCGGCCTGGAGCAGACTGCGTCAGGTTAGAGAGGCTGCGGTAATCGCAGGCAGTGCACAGTATCCGCAGGTTGAAGCGGGCGCCGGGGCGACCAGAGTTCGCATTGACGACGACGCGCTGCGTCTGCCGGACGGCAGCACGATACCGAGCAAACAGTATTACAACGATTACGTTGCCCGCAGCGGACTTACGTTTGAAGTCGATTTGTGGAAGCGAATTTCTTCGCAGCGTTCCGCCGCGGAACTGGAGGCAGATGCTGCCAAGGCGGATGCGGAGCAGACAGCCCTTCTGCTTTCCGGGACAGTGGTGGAGATATGGCTGATTGCCAAAGAGCAGCAAGCGTTGCTTGATGTACTTGAAGATCAAATTCGCGTGGGGCGTACTTTGTTGGAGCTGACTGAGCTGCGGTTTGCTGTGGGGAGAGGCACAGCACTGGCGGTGCTACAGCAACGACAACAGCTTGCAGCAACGATGTCTGAAGTTCCCCTTGTTCGCCGGAACTTGGAGGAAGTTCGTGCTCAGCTAGCGGTTTTGACGGGCAAGCCGCCGTCTGCTGCTCCCGAACTCGAAACTATTTCGGGCGTGCTCCCGACGCTTCCGCCTTTGCCGGAGTTTATATCTCCGCTGGACCTACTAGACGCGCGTCCCGATTTGAGAGCTGCCCGACGAAGGATGCAGTCTGCGGAATACAGTATAGCCTCTGCCCTAGCAGATCGCTTTCCGCGGCTGACGTTGGGCCTATCTTATGAGTTTAGTGCCGCTGAATTCGAAGATGCTTTTACCAGCGAAGCTGGAAGTCTGGCTGCAAATCTGCTTCTTCCCATAATAGATGGCGGGAGGCGTAGAGCGGAAGTTCGCCGCCAAGAGGCTCGTGCGGAGGAGCTTTGGCACGCCTTCGCCCAGTCGTACTTAAGTGCCTTGGAAGACGTGGAAACTTCCATTTCGCGAGAATACTGGCAAGGGCAGCTGTTGCAGCGTTTGAATACCCAGTTCGAGCTGGCGAAGTCGACGCTTCGCGAGTCCAAGTCTCGGTACATGAACGGCTTGACTGACTACGTTGACGTGATTGTGGCTGTGCAGGCGGCTCAACAGGTAGAGCGCCGCGTCCTTTCGGAAAAGAGGGAACTCTTAGTGACACGAGCTAGGCTTTACAGAGCGCTCGGGGGGCGCTGGTATAGCGGCGTTGTAACTCCGGAAGGTTTGGAAATCTCACGATCGGATAAGCTAAAGGTATCATAAAATGGAACAGCTTTTTGGAGAGAGGGGTTTTTTTCGAAGTAAGCAGGCACTGCTGTCGCTTGCAATTTTGTTTGGTGGAGCTGTTATTGCCTGGGCACTGATGGCTTTTAGGACACCGCCCCCTAAGTCCGAGGCAAAGAGAGCCGCCGCCCTGGTCGCGGTCGAAGAGGTCTCTCCAATTGACGTTACCAGGGTCGTAAGCGGCTTCGGAACGGTCGAAGCGGTCAGGGATGTGGAGCTACGGCCTCTGGTCTCCGGGGAAGTAGTGCACGTTCATCCTCAGCTGCAGGCTGGAGGACGCATTGCTGAGGGCGAAGAGCTGGTTCGTGTAGATCCCCGCGACTACCAGATTGCGGTTGAGAATGCGCGGGCAGCTTTGGAGCAAGCAGTGTTTGAGCTCAAGCTCGAAGAGGGAAACCAAGTTGTAGCCAAGCGCGAGTGGGGCTTGCTTGAGGGGGAGGTTGAGCGCAGCACACTGGGCGAGGAACTTGCGCTTCGAAAGCCGCATCTTCGAGCGAAGCGTGCGGCCTTGAATGCTGCCAAGAGCATGCTGAAGAAGGCAGAGCTGGACTTAGAGCGCACCAGTATCAAAAGTCCTTTTAATGCGGTTGTTCTCGATGAATCCGTTGAAGTTGGTAAATATTTAAATACGCAAAGTGCATTTGCTCGACTCGCTGCCACAGACTCGTTCTATGTGCGCGCTAGAATTCCGCGAAGCGACTTAGAGTGGTTGTCCGAGCCTGCGTCTGGCGAGGAGGCGGTCCCGGTAAAGGTCGTGCAAGATACGGGCGCAGGCAGCCAGCTTGAGTGGATAGGTCGCTTCGTTCGAGTGCTCGGGGATGTTGACAATGTCGGTCGCATGGCTCAAGCGCTAGTTGCGGTGGACTCCCCGCTTGACTCCCACGAGAATCCTTTACTGCTCGGTTCGTATGTACGAGTTGATATACCCGGCAGAGAAGTACACGGCGTATATGAAATTCCTCGTCGCGCCCTTCGTGAGGGTTCCGTAGTTTGGCTGGTTAACGATTCGAATAAGCTTGACGTTGTCAGAGTGAGTGTTGCGTTTGCTGAAAAAGACAAAGTGTACGTCGAGGCCGAAATTCCGAGTCCTGCACGCATAGTCTCAAGCTCAATTGACGGCGCAATGCGGGGAATGATTGTGCAAGTCTCACTGCCTAGCAGCGCGGAGGTCTCCGCGAAATGAATTATACCCCAGGCAGCGGAAGTTCGGCGGGCGGAGAGGATAACATTCGCCAGGGCCCGATTGCGTGGATGGCCCGCAACTCCGTAGCTGCCAATTTGTTGATGATAATCTTTCTTGTCGGCGGTTTTATCGTCAGCACCCAAGTGAAGCAGGAAGTTTTTCCTGAGTTTTCCACTGATATTATTCGTGTGTCTGTACCGTATCCTGGTGCAAGTCCGGCTGAGGTGGAAAAAGGCATAATTCTCTCAGTCGAAGACGGAGTGCGCGGCCTCGAAGGCGTAAAACGTGTAACTTCGACTGCGAATGAAGGGGCCGGCACAGTAGTTGTCGAGCTGCTGACTTCGGTAGATCGTTCTAAGGTTCTCCAAGACGTTAAGAATGAAGTCGATAGAATCACGTCCTTCCCCGAAGATGCAGAGCGACCAGTTGTAAGTCTCGTAGAAAGCAGAAAGCAGGTCGTGCATCTGCTCATTTACGGCGAACAGGATCGTTTGAGTTTGCGTCAGCTTGCTGAGCGAGTCAGAGACGATTTGGTCCAGCGGCCCGGAGTTACATACGTGGAGTTGGGCTTGGCGCCGGAGCTGGAAATTTCGATTGAAATTCCCCAGGAAACGCTTCGCAGATTGAATCTCACGTTAGAGGAAGTTGCGTCGATAGTTCGCCGCTCGGCGCTTGAGCTGCCGGCTGGCCAGGTGCGTACTAAAGGCGGACAAATTCTGCTTAGAACGCAGGAACGCCGGGATTTTGGTTATCAGTATAGCGATATTCCGGTCACTACCACCGCCGAAGGGACAGTCGTTCGTCTCGGCGACATAGCAGAAATTGTCGACGGCTTTCAAGAGAGTGATGAGGAAGCGAGCTACAATGGTCATCCTGCTATTTTCGTTAATGTGTACCGGGTGGGTGATGAGACGCCGCAAGAAGTGTCGCAGGCTGTCCATGATTACATCGAGTATATTACACCTGAGCTGCCCGACGGAGTTGGCTTAACGATTTGGCGTGATACATCGGAGATCTACCGTGACCGCATGTCGCTTCTGCTGAAGAACGCTGTGCTCGGCCTATTCCTTGTTTTGACTCTGCTTGGATTGTTTCTGGACCCCAGACTTGCGTTCTGGGTTACTCTGGGAATACCTATATCAGTTTTGGGCTGTTTCCTGTTTTTCCCGTTCACCGATGCCTCGATCAATATGATCTCGCTGTTCGCGTTTATCGTGACGCTGGGAATTATTGTGGATGATGCCGTTGTCGCAGGTGAGAATATATACGAAAAACGCGAAAAGGGACTGGATAATCTTAGTGCCGCTGTGGTTGGTGCTAGAGAAATAAGCGGGCCGGTGACTTTTGCCGTCTTAACGAACATAGTGGCTTTTCTCCCGCTGTTTTTCGTTCCCGGAATAAGCGGGAAGTTCTTTCGACAAATCCCGTCTGTCGTTGTTGCCGTTTTTATAGTTTCGCTGATTGAGTCATTGTTTGTGCTGCCCGCGCATTTGTCGCATGTGGGCAAAGACAACGCGTTTTGGCGTGCGCTGCGTGTTCCCGGGGATGCGGCATCAAAGAAGCTCGATTACTTCATAAAGCAGAAATACGCTCCTTCAGTCCTCAAGTTTATCCAGTACCGCTATGCTACTTTTTCTGCAGCAATTGCCGCTCTTATAGTCGCAGGCGGAGTAGTCGTCGGCGGTCACTTGACGTTCACCTTTCTTCCGAAGATCGACGCCGATCTGATTACTGCTCAAGCGACACTGCCGTTCGGTGTGCCGATGAGTGAATCGAGGCAGGTACAAGCGCGGCTCCGTGAGGCTGCAAAGCGCACGATTGAGAAAAGCGGCGGCGAACATATTGCCAAGGGGATTTACAGTCAGATCGGACAAGGCCTTGTCGGGTTTGGACCGGGGCCCTCGCTAGCCAGACTCGGAGGCAGCCATGTCGTCGCGGTTCAAGTCTCCTTGGTCTCTTCTGATCAGCGCGATATCAGTGGCGGCGACTTCGCCCGTGTGTGGCGCGAGGAGGTAGGTTCAATCGTCGGGCTGGAGAATTTGTCTTTTAGAGCATCAACTGGAGCGAGCGAAGGAGCTGCGATTGAGTACAATTTGAGCCACCGATCGCGAGAGACCGTTGAGAACGCCGCCAGGGAGCTGACTGCCATATTAGAAGAATATGACGGAGTGACGGACACGGACGATGGGGTGTCGAACGGGAAGCGTCAACTGAGTTTTAAACTGAAGCCAGCGGCCCGGAGCTTGGGAATCACGGCGCAGGACTTAGGTCGGCAGGTGCGTTCTGCTTTCTTTGGAGCGGAGGCGCTCAGGCAGCAGCGTGGTCGGAACGAAGTTAAGGTGATGGTTCGCCTGCCGCGCGAGGAACGCGAGTTGCTGGAGACGGTTAAGGAGTTGGTGATCAGGACACCTCAAGGAGGGGAAGTGCCCTTTTCGGAAGCTGCTGAAGTTGCGGAAGGCCGCTCGTACACCGAAATACAGCGTCGAGATGGGAGTAGGGTCATTACCGTCAGTGCCGATGTTGATGAGGAAGTATCAAATGCCAACCGTATTAATGAGCAGTTGGCGTTGGTTGAGCTTCCTAAGCTCTTGAAAAAATACCCGGGCTTGTCCTACAGCCTGGGAGGCGAACGGGAGGCTCAGCAAGAGTCGCTGGGAGCACTAGGCGTGGGCTTCATTGTTGCCCTGCTTGCTATTTATGCTTTGCTCGCAGTTCCGTTCAAGAGTTATGTCCAGCCGCTGATCGTAATGATGAGCATCCCATTTGGTATAATTGGTGCGATCGCCGGACATTTTATGCTGGGCTACGGGCTAAGTATCATCAGCATGTTCGGTATTATTGCTTTGTCTGGGGTTGTCGTTAACGACTCGTTAGTTTTGGTCGTCACCGCGAACCGTATGCGAATCGAAGAGGGCCTCAGTGCCTTCGACGCGATTTGCGCTGCAGGCATACGGCGTTTTCGACCAATTCTTCTCACCTCGCTGACAACGTTCTTTGGCTTAGCTCCGATGATCTTCGAAACGTCAGTTCAAGCCAGGTTCCTGATACCTATGGCAATTTCGCTGGGCTTCGGCATCTTATTCTCAACTATAATCATTTTGGTGATCGTGCCGGCCGCCTATATGATAATTGAAGATGTGCACGATGCTCTGAGTGACAGAGAGGGGGCAATCGAGCAAACCCCGCAGTCAGCAGCGGTGAATGCTCAACACCTGCGCGTGGAGGCGCAATGAAGAGTATATACGTATTCGTCATGCAAGGTAGTTTCTTCCGAATCTGCTCAGTAGTCCGCAGTCAAATCTCTTGGAAATAGCGCTTGATGTTTTAGGCGTATTTGGCGAGTCTAACTCAGTCGAGACTGGAAGTTTATTTATAGGCAGGGTAACGCATGGCATCAAAGAAAACTAAAATCTGCACTCCTACCGATGAAATTCGCTATTCGCTCTATGAGCATTCGGTTCAGGATGCCCCGGAGCAAGTTAGGTTATTTGACAGATTTTATAGAGAGCTTGGCGGAGAGGAGCCCCAAATTTTGCGCGAGGACTTTGCCGGGACGTTTTGGATTTCTTGCGAATGGGTCAAGTCCGGTGAGAGGCGCCAGGCCGTTGCAATCGACAACAGTGACAGTCCACTTGAATATGGAAAGGCTCACCATCTAGCGGAGCTTGATAAACAGCAGCAAGAGCGCGTTGCAATTCTGAAGCAGGATGTTCGGGAGCGTATTCAGCCTGGAATTGATATCGCGGCTGTTTGCAATTTTTCATTCTTTGGCTTGAAGTCGAGAAAGGACTTTCTCGAATATCTTCGCTCGGTTCATGCGTCGCTTCGTGGCGACGGCATTATGATTCTTGAAATGGTTGGAGGTCCCGGATTCATAAGAATTCCCGAAAAAGAAACTAGAACATACCGCCACGAGTCGGGCGATAGGAAAGGAAAGAAGTGGTACACATACCGCTGGATACACAAGTCCTTCGATCCTATCAGCCGCAATGGTGTCTATAGCATTGAATTTCAGATGGCCTCGGGTGAGCGTTATAAAGACTCGTTTGTTTACGACTGGAGAGTCTGGACTATTCCTGAAGTTCGCGACTGTCTTGAGGATGCGGGCTTTTCCACTTCTGTTGTTTACTGGGAGATGGATGACGAAGACGATGAAGGAGAGGTTTTCTGTCAGACAGACAAGGGCTTGGACGATGACGACACCTGGCTCTGTTATGTAGTCGCCAAGAAGTAGTATTGTGCTACTCACCCATATTATGATTTGTGGGTTTTTAGGCGGCTAGTCTCCCCCTTTGTCCTCATTGGCTGTTCTCTAAATATCCTTTAATAGCAGTCAGTTATGGATAACTTTTCGGGCCTAGGGCTTTTAAGGCCTCGTTTTGTCTGTAGTTGTGAATGTGTCGAGAACACATAAATAGCAACATGTCCCATTTTCGCTGCATAACATAGGTGAAGATTTTCGTACGTCGGAGTTTTACCTTGATACAGCGAATAGCTTTAATTTCAATCCTTTTGCTGCCTGGTCCTGTTTTTGCCCAGCATGCGAGTTTTGCTTCCAACCCCGACATGCCTCGTGTTCGGTATGAACCGGGTACTGATGTAATGAAGCAAGTGCCGCGCGAAGAGGGCGCAGCACCTACATCTGTTGCGGATTTTACGGATATTCAGGATCCCACCGAATTGGCTCGAAAAAAGGCACTGAAGGCGACGCTCCGCAGCAAAGATTCAACAATTAAGCTCCGCCAGCTAGGACTTACTGTTGGTTCTCCCTCTGCTAAGGACGCTTGGGGCTCACGTTCGCATAAGTGGGATCGGGCGCTTGAGAGTTATCAGCACACACGCAAACGTTGGCCTACCGACGAAGATTCGCTGGATGAAATGAAGGAGGCTGAGAGAAAGGCGTTGAGCTTGGGGGTAAATTTGCCGACGATGTCGCCCGAGTCGCGAGGTATGCTCGGCCCTTAATCTGGCATCGCGGTAATTCTAGCACCATGCGGGCAATAATTACCCCCAAGCGGCTTGCGGTTTGGATCGGGCGCGGATGGCAGTAAAAGGCAGTTCGTAGGTAGCTAATCGTAAGAATAATAATTCTAAGGCCTTAGCCTCTTTTGGGCCCAGACGATCCGTCAAGCTTTTGGCGTGGCGTTAGAGTTGGCGCTCTGGGGCGAGCGGCGAGGGTTTTGCATTTAAAAACAATAGGTGTCTCCGGGACCCAAGTTTTTGAGTGCAGGACGTGTTTGTAAGAATTATTCGCAGGTCAGTGTTTCAGGTCTTCCTTTCGGCCCTCGCGGCGCTTGCAGCGCTAAATACGGCTGTCTGCGCCCCCACGTCCGAAAATAACGATCTTCCAGCAGCTGATGCCTTCATCGAGAACGTCGGCCAGCTCAATCCTGCTGTGCGCTACTACATCGACGCAGCGTCGGCCAGAGCATTTGTTACGGATAACGGCATTAGTTATCGCGTAGCTACCGGGCCGGATAGCGGCGTGGCTTTTAGGGAGTCCTGGCAGGGAATAAGCGGTGCGATTGCTGCGGAGGTTGAGGGTGTTCAAGCATCGCGACAGAACTCGACAAACCTATCTTTCGTTAAAGGTTCTGATCCAGGCGTGAAGCGCGCTGCAGCCTACAGAAGACTGTTGTTTAAAAACGTCTGGAGTGGGATTGATGTCTCGCTTAATGCTCGAGAGCAAAACTTTGAAAAGTTATTTGTCGTCCGACCCGGCGCAGATGCCGCTCAGATTGATATTTTGGTAGAGGGGGCTGAAAAGCTAAGCGTAGCTAAAGACGGAACCTTAGGGGTGCAAATTCAAGCCGTCGCACTCTCATTTACCAAACCTTTTGCGTTTCAGCGAGTGGGTGGAAGGGAAATGCCCGTTGACGTGAGCTATGTCGTTAGAAACGGCTCGTATGGATTTCAACTCGGCGACTTCGATCCCAGATATGCAGTCGTAATCGATCCTTTGCTGGCATCTACGTTTCTCGGAGGGGACGGCCAGGACGTTATTTCCGACATCAAGATCGACGGTTCCGGAAATATAATTGCGGTGGGGTGGACGCAGTCGACTGACTTTCCAACTACCGTGGGGGCTTATGACAGGATCTACAGCACGACCCGTGATGCTTTCGTCGCAAAAATAAGCGCTGACGGCGCAACACTTCTTGCTGCGACCTATCTTGGCGGAGATGGCCTCGATAGTGCGACCTCTCTTGCGTTGTCAGGCGGCAGCATATATGTGGCGGGCTGGACTGACTCCAGCGACTTTCCGGTTACCAGCGGCGCTTATGACGAAATCGGAGACGGCCGCGACGCATTTGTTGCTCAATTCAATTCATCTCTTTCGGCGCTTCAGGCGGCAACCTACTTCGGAGGCGAAGCGAGCGATTACGCGTTCTCTATATTGATTGATGCCGGTGAAGTAGTTATCGCAGGGGATACTCAATCGGAAGACTTTCCTGCAAGTGTCGGTGCGTATGATGAGGTTGTAGACGGGAGAGATGCTTATGTAGCTCGCCTAAGCACCTCATTAGCAACTTTGTCGTCCGCTACTTTGCTTGGTGGAGCTGCGGATGAATTTGTCCGAATTCTTAAGCGTGCTCCGAGCGGGGAATTGGTAGTTTTAGGAGAAACTCTCTCGAGTGACTTTCCTGTCACCCCTGGAGTTATTGACGAAACGCGCAACGGTAAAGATGTATTTATTTCACGGTTGAGCGCGGACTTAACTTCGCTAACTGCGTCCACCTTCCTTGGAGGAAGCGGGGATGAGAACGCAGGCGATCTAGAATTTAACGGCTCAGGTGCGATAGTTGTGATTGGTGAGACGCTGTCCACCGACTTTCCTGCCACCGCGGGTGCCCACTCTGAGGCTAGTAACGGATCTAGGGATATTTTCGCAGCCGTTCTTGACCCCGCACTTACGGCGGTCAGTCAAGCAACTTATCTCGGTGGAAGTGTCAGTGATTTCGCCCAATCCCTTGTCATTGACTCGGCTGGAGCGCTGTATGTTGTCGGCTCCACCGATTCCAGCGACTTCCCGGTCACCGAAGGAGCCTACGACTTAACTTACGACGGGGGCAGGGATGTTTTTATTGCGAAGCTTGATAACATCCTAGGCACTGTGCTCGCTGCAACTTATGTCGGAGGAATAAATTTAGACAACGCCGAGGCAGCAGAGCTTGCACTAGACGGCAGTATAGTTTTTGCCGGTAACACGCTTTCGATTCTGTACCCAGTTACCGGTACGGCTTTTCAAACAGCTCACAGTAATAATGGTCCGGCAGACGGATTCATATCGAGAATGACCAGTGATCTGGCCGGTGTGATTGTCCCGGTTGTCGACCAAGTCAGCTCTACAACTCCAGACGGAACCTACATTGAAAACTCCGTCATTGATATTTCCGTTGTCTTCAGTGAGGCCGTCACCGTAGACACCGCCGGCGGTGTGCCGTCGATTAGCATGAACAGCGGCGGTCTCGCTTACTACCAAGCCGGTTCAGGCACCAACACACTGAATTTCCAGTACACAATTATCCTTGGCGAAAATGCAGCTGACTTGGATTACCAATCGAGTACGGCTTTTCTATTGAATGGTGGCAGCATACAGAGCGTCTCAACTGCGTTGGATGCGAATTTGACGCTTTCGTCGCCCGGGGCATCCGGCTCGATTAGCGTCAACTCAGACATCGTTGTCGACACCACATCCCTGCAGCCTGTCATTACTTCACCGTTAAACCAGACATCTGTTAATGATTCCACTCCCGACATTTCGGGGTCTGCGGAGCCGTTGGCCAGCGTCGAAGTGTTTGAAGGCGCAAACTCCCTCGGTACTACCACCGCA
>JAUIIP010000061.1 GCA_030431555.1 bacterium | reverse complement strand
GCCATCGCCGCGCGGCGCGAGTACGGTCGCGCCGCCGACGAGCTGGGGCCGGTGATCCGGCGTTGCAAGGGCGAGGACTTGCGCGCGCGGGCGCTCTACCTCGGCGGCAAGTATGCGGCGCTCGACGGTCGCCACACGCAGGCCGTGCAGCGCTACGGGCAGCTCGAGAAAGAGGCCCCGAAGCACCGCCTGGCGGACGATGCGCGGCTGAAGGCTGCCTACAGCTACTGGGAGCTGGGCGTCGAGCCCGATCCTAAGCTCGCTACAGCTCTGTTTTATGGCATTCGTACCGACATGGAAGGTCGGACAACATTCGGACGCATTGACCAGAAGGCTCTTAGCTGGTGCACGCAGTTTGCTAATCTTGACACATTCAGACAGATTGTCGCTGCTCCACGCTCAAATGAATACTACGAAGACTTGGTATTCGCTCTCCAAAACACTTTCGTTTACGAGCGCTCCGCGGTCTGCTTTTTACCCACTGCTTCAGGTGCCGAGATTATCGGTGAAGTAGCAGACATGCTGATTCGTGCGGAAGCAATAGATTCATTGATGTGCGCCGCTCTAATTAATGACGCTGTACTGGTGTCAACTCGCACGACTCCAGCTGGCGGAAACTCGCTTGAACTAACCCGCAAAGCACTCAAAGGACTCGGTTACGCCGGAGGACATGAACGTCGCAGCGGCGCTCGAATTAAACTCGCGAACCACGGCAATAAACTGAGTGAATCCCTTCAGCATGACCTGCGCCAGCGCTGGCTGGACGCCTGTAAGGCGTCCGCCACTCGCGGCAAACGGCTCGTAGCCAAACGTGCAATATTAGAGAATCTTTGAGTTTCCGGCCGGTTTGCATTCCACCTGTATAGTGGTTAAGTACCCTTTGCAGAGCCATGATGGGTCATATGTTTAAACTATACACCGTAAATTCTCGTGGAGTTCCCGGCGCAGGCGGCGGCTCGTTGTTCTTCATATCTCTGGGAGTAGCTTTGCTGCTTATGGGCATCTCGATTGTAATTATGCCGGAGCTGCTGGCACTGCTAGTCGCCGCGGGCATTATCTTTGCAGGCATGGGCCTGCTTGCCTTCGGTATGCACCTGCGGCGTTTAGAGAAGATGCAGTCGCAGTTTATTGTTGAGCCTGAGCGCTAGCTCGCTTGCTGCGACTGCAACTCGCTAGGTCGCTTTCGATCCTGTAAAGCAAATGCCCGCTCGCATGATACTTCCGCTCGAACGGCGTCATCGGCGTATCCGGAGTAAACTGTTCCAACTTTGCCTCGCGACCGGCTATTTCGAGCGCGCTGACAAACTCCTTCGCATAGATTTCCCAGTTCGTTCTTAGCTCGAGGATACCACCCGTCTTTAGGATATCCGGAAAAACGGGATGTGCGTGCCAACGCCGTTTTACGTGCCGCTTCTTAGGCGAAGGATTAGGATAAAGCACGTATTGACGTTCGAACTTAAGCTCCGCCTTGCCGGCGAGTCGCCAGAAATCAACCAAGTTCGCCCGTACGACTCGAACATTATCTAAGTCCTCAGCCGCGAGCTTAGCTCTGGATATTCGCATCTGAGAGCGATCCACGCCGACAATAATCGACTCCGGGTACTTGCGCGATAGAACAGCTGTACTCTCGCCGACCCCACATCCAGCGTCCAGAACCAGACTCTTGCCGCCAATCGCCCGAAGCTCCTGATAAAATGCAGCAAAACTTCGGGCTGTATGCTTCGCGATCGGCCGCCGGTACTCTGAGTGAAGATGGCGCAGAACGATTTCTCTAAGGCCGCGGCAGGGTTCTCCCTGGGAGCTGCTTACTCGGCTTGAAGCTGGCCAGCCGGTTTTTCCTTGTATTGCGTCACTCATAGCCGGATAATTCCCACAAAGTGCAAAAGGAAAGTATCAGATGAACAGATTACCGCCAACTCAACAAAGAGTTGCGATACTCGTTGACAGCGAAAATCTAGAGATTAGTGTTCAAAAGCATTTCGAGCCGCCGGCTGCCAAGCGCTCCACGCACAGAGCTTACCCTAACTGGATCAAGATCATACCAAGAGTGATAGCGGGCCGCACACTCACCCGCAGCATCTACTACAAGAAGCGTGGTCGCCGCATATCGCAGAAATTCTCCAAGCTTTGGCAAACGCAGCTAAACGGAGAAATAAAGCAGCCGATTAAATCTGTAGACCCCTACATTATTATTGACGCGATAACGGTGGCACATAAGGTCGACACCGTTATCTTACTCGCTGGAGACAAAGACTATCTTCCGCTTATCTGGTTTCTTAAATCTCAAGGATGCCGCGTCGAAATGGCTGCTTTTGAAGATGCGGCAGCAGCAGAGGTGCGGTTTGCCGCGGATCATTTCTTCATGCTCGATGAGGAAGACACAGTCGTCTTAAAAAAAGGCGAGCAGCCCTAGTCGTGTTCGGCAATCGAGGCTTCTACCGCCTCTACATTATGCTTTGAACCGATATACAGCGGTGTGCGCTGATGGATATCCTCAGGAACAAGCTCCATTATCCGCTGTGAGCCGTTGCTTGCTCGCCCACCGGCCTGCTCCACGACGAAAGCCAGCGGAGCGCACTCGTAAAGAAGTCTCAGCTTTCCATTTGGATTTTTCGAGTCCCCTGGATACAGAAAAATTCCGCCCTTTAACAACGTGCGGTGGAAATCAGCCACCAAGGATCCAACGTAGCGCATTGACACCTTTGTATGACCGTTACCGAGATCGCCGG
This sequence comes from bacterium, assembly GCA_030431555.1. Classification (GTDB taxonomy): domain Bacteria; phylum Bdellovibrionota_C; class UBA2361; order SZUA-149; family JAGRAN01; genus JAGRAN01. The sequence goes on along the minus strand of JAUIIP010000061.1, from coordinate 11,805 downwards.
ATTTGCAGTTCTTGAGGTATTGCTGAATTCCTTTCGACCATTTAGAAAAATAGGCCTCGTTACAGCTATAAATACTGCCGGAGTCCGGAATCTGCATGTTGCGGTGCGTTAGAATAAATTCGCCGATAGTAGGATAGAGCGTGAAACCGTTAACGCCGTCGCCTGTTGTAAACACAAACATAGTACTCGAACCGTAAATAGTATAGCCGGCTGCGACTTGCTCTGTTCCAGGTTGTTGGAAATCAGCTAAATTGCTCTTACTGGAGCCTTCTGTCTCGGGCAGCCTGCGGTATACTCCGAAAATCGTGCCGATGGATACGTTGACGTCGATATTCGACGACCCGTCGAGCGGGTCGAACGCTATGACATACTCGGAAGAGGAATCTCCCATTCTTGCTGCGAACATGTCTTCACGTTCCTCGGACACCATGGCCATGAATTCGCCGGAACGACCGAGCGTGGTTGCAAAGACTTTGTCTGCGTAAACGTCAAGCTTTTGAACCTCTTCACCTTGCACGTTGGTGCTGCCCGCGGCGCCAATCATTTGGGTCATACCTGCCCGGTTTACACCACGCGAAACAATTTTCGTCGCCAAAGCAATGCTGAGAAGAACATTCGAGAAGGTTCCGCTGGCTCCTTCGTGCTTGCGCTGCTCGGCAAAAATAAAATCAGTAAGTGTAATTGTCTTCGTTGAAGTAAAATCCATTGTCTCTCCTACTCCGCGCGGTCAGAAGTGCCTACCAGCGCCGCGCTGCCCGCAGTTTTCTTGCGCCGTACCGGCAGTTCGATGATAAACGTCGCCCCGCCATCGCTGTTATCGCGCACACGAATAAATCCCTCGTGATCGGCTACAATTGTGCTGACTATTGCCAAGCCTAAGCCAGTGCCGCCTGTCGTTCCTCCTTTCTTCGTGGAGAAATATGGCTCAAACAATCGGACCTTATCCGAATCCGGTATTCCCAGACCGTTGTCCGATACTTCGATAGTCACAACGCCCAGCTCTTGGTCAACGCTGGACTTTATCTCAATTCTCGGCTCAAATCCATTCGCACGTTCGTCGCCCAGGAGTCGCCGAAAAATCTGCCAAGTCCCGCTGTTCGCCGCCTCGCCGTTGCTGCTCCCGGCTGTCAATTTCTCAAGCTTACTCAAGGCGCTGGCAATCCCGTTGTCTATTAGATTCACCATCACTCGCCCGATCTGGTCGGCATCTAAATCCAGGCGCGGTATTTTAGTATCAAGGCGAAGGTCGAAGACCACCCCATGATCCGCGTTCGCATAAACTCTAGCAGTTTCTTCAAGAACGCGGTTAAGGTCTGTCGGTTTGAGCTGGGCTTTCGGCATTCGTGCAAAACGCGAAAATTCGTTCACTAGGGCCCGCAGCGTCTCAACCTGACTGACAATCATTTCTGTCGCGCTATCAATCAACTCACGCTCCTCAGTGCTGAGGCTGCGTCCTGCCTTGCCTTGAACAAAGCGCCGCGAGAGGCGCTGAGCGCTCAGTTGAATTGGTGTCAATGGGTTCTTGATCTCGTGGGCGATTCTTCGGGCGACTTCGCGCCACGCGGCCATTCGCTGCGCGCTTACGAGCTCGGTAACGTCGTCGAACAAAAGTACGGCTCCAAGGACGCCCTGCTCTCCTACAAGCTGAGTGGCAGTAATTAGGATTTCGCTCTCCTTAACATCGCTTCTTAGGGTCAGCGTCTCACTGATAGCCGTTTCAGGTTCGCTATAAACTGACGATAGGATCTTCTCCAGGCTTTCGACGAAGCGCGCCGGGAAGAATTTCTCAAGCTTTTGCGGACGCCGCATAGAGTCATCACCAATCCCGAACATTTCGGCAGCAGCTAAGTTGACTGTTTTCACAACTCCGTCTCTGTCAACTGAGATCACCCCAACTCCGACATTGGCCAGCACTGCCTCCATATATCGCCGGCGACGAATAAGTTCTTCCGTCGCGACCTCAAGATCCTCAGTCATCGTATTGAAGGAGCGAACCAAGATACTCAGCTCATCGTCTCCCACTTCCGGGATGCGGTGCTTGAGGTTACCCTGCGCAACTTCCTGGGTGCCCTCTGCTACGAGCTGAATCGGTATGGAGAGCGATCGAGCCAAATAAAACCCCACCCAGACTGCGGCAAAAACAATCATCAGCGTTACGATGACAAGCGTCAGAGTAAAATTCGAAGCGAGCGGACGCCGATAACTTCTCAGCTCGCGGTAATCATCGTGCGCACTGGTAAGCTCCGCCAGCGTTTCGATCAACTCGGGCGAAATCCAGGCGGTAGCAGTAATGATTGCGGTCGGTGAATCGCTCGTGAGATCAACAGCGGGAGACGGTGCGGTTTGAATCAAACCAGGTGCGCGCTCCAGTGGGTCGTCAGCATACAGGGGCACATAGGCCCGCAAAAATTCGCTGTTAAGCGACTCTTCCGGAAGCACCACCGTGGCGCCGAGTCCCGCCTTGCGCACAGAGGCAGCGCTGGGCAGAGGAACGTCGACTAAAGCCCGCTTCGCTTCCGGTCCTTCCGCACGCACGAGCGGCTCTCCTTTAAGGTCCAGCACGGCGAGTGAAAACAGTCCGTATTCGTCGCGTTTTGACTCGAGAAAGCTTCGGATTACAGCTTGAGCATCCTCGGCATCCTTACCGCCCTTTGTGACATTCGTGAGCATGCTCGCAAGGGGCCTCAGGTCAACCGCAACGTGGCGGCCGAAGCGGTAAAGCTGAGCCTCAGTCGAGTCATAAAAGTGTTGTGCAACATCAAATGCACCGTCCACACTTGCAGTTACCTGCGGCGAGAACCACTCTTCGAGAACCCGCTCGAGAATCCCCTTCGCCATAAGAAACAACAGTGCCGTGGGAATCAGCGATAGGCCGACAAATGCAGCGACTAAACGTGCGCGCAGCCTCGAGCCGAGTATGCGGCGCCTTCTGTCGAGTAGGAGCTTTACGATGTTCTTGACAACCATAAAGCCCAAAACCATCACGACGATGATGTTGAGGTTTATCAGCAGGAAAAACTCGAGGTGAGAACCCGAGGGTGCCGATTCTCCGGGACTCGGCACTTGGCGTACAATATAAGAAAATGCCAGTGCGATCAGGCCGATAAACAGCGCACTGAGACCGAGAATTCGCCAAACCCCGTGAATCTCTACCTGCGACCTCTTGGAGGCACTCTCTGTCGTCTCAGCCGTCTTCATTAAATAGTTGCCCCTGCGCACCGGACGGTGCTCCGGGAAGGTTCGAAAGAAGTCCGCGCTCCTGAAGGTGGGACGCGGCACTGGCAGTAGCTTCACGTCCGCGGGGCGTTCGCTTTAAATAGCCCTGCTGCAACAGAAAAGGTTCGTAAACGTCTTCAATCGTTCCCCTGTCCTCGCTCAGCGCGGCAGCTAAGGTTTCTACACCCACTGGTCCGCCCGAGAATTTTTCTATGATGGTCTGAAGCAATAGTCGGTCCATCTTGTCGAGACCGGCCGAGTCCACATCCAGCATTTCAAGAGCAGCATCGGCCACCTCACGGCTGATAACGCCTTGAGCCCGCTGCTCGGCATAGTCTCTGGCACGTTTCAGCAGCCGGTTTGCAATTCGCGGCGTCCCTCGGGAGCGCTTGGCAATTTCGCTGCTACCCTCAGGCTCGATATCAATCCCCAGCAGACCGGCGGAGCGAGTAATAATCCTTGCCAGTTCCTGAGAGGAATAAAAATCCATACGCTCGATAATTCCGAAACGGTTTCTAAGCGGAGAGGTCAAGAGGCCCGTGCGGGTTGTCGCGCTTACCAGAGTAAACGGCTTAACATTGAGCTTCACCGACCTAGCTGCCGGGCCCTGACCGATGATAATATCAATGTGAAAATCCTCCATAGCCGGATATAGAATCTCCTCTACTACCCGATTTAGGCGATGAATTTCGTCGATGAACAACACGTCGCCTTCGTTAAGGCTAGAGAGGATCGCCGCCAAGTCCCCAGGCTTTTCCAAAACCGGGCCGGAAGTTCCTTTAAACGAGACTCCGAGTTCGCCGGCGATAATGCGAGCAAGCGAAGTCTTTCCTAGACCGGGAGGGCCGTGAAGCAGAACGTGATCAAGCGGTTCGCCGCGATCTTTCGCGGCATCGATCGCAATTTGCAGACTGCTCTTTACCTTTTCCTGGCCGATATACTCCGAAAGCGCGGACGGTCGCAGTTTGTTTTGGAACTGGTCCTCGCCGGCTGGACCCGGTTCGACTAGGGCGCGCAGACCGAATCCGTCAAAACCGACAGCATCAAAGTCTGAATCCTTGCGCTCGTAGTCACTCATTCGCTCTCCAAAGCCGCTATAAGTTGGCAAGGGCCAGCTTCAGCAGCTCTCCCGCGTCGTTCATCACAGACGGCTGTGTAGCCCCGTGCGTCTCGATAGTAGTTGAAACAACAACTCGAGCACGTTCTCCAGGAAATCCCAGCTTCTCCAGAGCTAGCACAACGTCTCCCGCAACCCCTGCCGGTTCGCTCTGGTTTGCAATCGCCTGAGCGCCGCCCTTAGCAGGCATAGTGATCGCAGCACCGATTTCCCGCGCCATCTCAGAAACCTGTTCACGTAGTTCGACAATCAAGCGCTCTGCGGTTTTCTTGCCGACACCGCTTACACCCTTGAGCGCGGTAACGTCGCCGGCACCTATCGCGCTTAACAGCACCTCCGGTTCAAGCTGCGACACAATCGCCAGTGCAAGCCTCGCACCAACGCCCTTGACCTTCTTTAGCATCAAGAATAGTTCTCGCTCACCTGCCTCAGCAAAGCCGTAAAGAGCGATCGCGTTCTCACGCACATCTGTATACACAGAGATCGCAAGCTCTTGTCCTGTTTTGCCAATAAGCGAACGCACACGCGTGCTGGCTGCCACTTCGTAACCCACGCCACCAACATCTAGGATGATGTGCTCACCATGAATAGAAGCCACGCTTCCGCGGAGTGCTCCGATCATCAGGCCGCTCCTTCCTCAAGCTCATCGGGCACCTCGCAGTTCGCCCAAACATTCAGCACGTCGTCGAGGTCATCCAGGTTTTCTATCAACCGTATAATTTGCTCGGCGTCTTTTCCCGAGACCTCGACCTTGTTTTTTGGGATCATCATTAGCTCTGCGGTATCTAACTCGACATGCTTTTTAATATTTTCCTGAACAGCGTGAAACTGTGTCGGCTCGGTGATGATCTCCCAGACATCTTCTTCGTCGTTGATGTCTTCAGCTCCGGCTTCCAACGCAGCTTCCATAAGTTCTTCTTCGCCGATCAGCTCTTTCTTCACTGAAAGCACGCCTTTCTTCTCGAATAGAAATCCCACACTGCCGTTTTCGCCGAGTGTTCCGCCGCTCTTGCTGAAGGCATGCCTGACCTCACTAACTGTGCGGTTCTTGTTATTCGTCAAAACGTCGACCATGACCGCCACACCTCCGGGGCCATAACCCTCGTATGTTAGCTCATACTGCTCGTCGGATTTGATTTCGCCTGTGGCGCGCTTTATTGCTCGATCGATATTATCATTTGGCATGTTCACTGCCTTAGCGTTATCGATCGCCAGCGCGAGCCGCGCATTGTGGCCAGGATCTCCGCCGCCGCCCTCTCTGACTGCCACGGTAATCTCATGAATACAGCGCGTGAACACTTTGCCTTTCTTTTGATCCGCAACCGCCTTCTTGCGCTTAATTTTGCTCCATTTGGAGTGACCGGCCATTAAAGAGTATTCTCCCTGGTATATATTCCTTGAAACGGCGCTGTGTTAGCGCCAGAGTTGAGCTTAGAAACTACCGTGTGAATCAATCTTCTTTTTATACCTAAACTTCATACGACTTGCTAATTGATTGTCTGTGGGATTCGTCAAAACAGCGAACACTTAAACAGGTTCTTTACTAACTTTATGCCCAATAAGAAGACCTCAAAAAAGCGCAGCTCTAAGAAGAAGCCGCAAAAGAACCCAAAACTGCTCAGGGCCGGCCGCTACTTGCGCGGCTTACTCGGGCTTTTCGCCTGTTTAGCACTGCTTGCGGTGCTTGGTTCGTTCTATATGCGCGCGCTCGTCTTGGAGCAGATGCAGAGTCAGTCGCTTAGCACATCCTCACTTGTTCTCTCTAGACCGCTGGAGCTTCACCGCGGCGCGTCACTTTCAGCAGACGATGTCAGCTCCTACCTTCGACGCGTCGGCTACAGGCAATCCCAGGACTCAGCGCACGAACCAGGTGCGTATACCGAATCCAAGAACAAACTTGTTGTCTTTTTGCGAGAAGCGGTACTTCCGAGCGGAGAGCTGCAGCAAGCATATCCGCTTGAGGTAGCGTTCGAAAATGGCAGCATAGCAGAACTTCGGCATGCAAAGCTCGAGACGAGCATCGATGCTGCCTGGATTGAGCCGGAGGTGCTGTCAATTCTCGGCAACACTGAGTCGCGAGCTTCCATACCGCTTTCACTAAGAGACTATCCCGACTACCTGATTCAAGCTGTTGTTGCGATTGAGGACGAACGCTTTCGCTCGCACTTTGGAGTCGACCCACGAGCAATCCTGCGCGCATTATACCAAAACATTCGCAGCGGCTCGGTGGTTCAAGGGGGCTCCACTATTACCCAGCAGCTCGCCAAAAACCTCTTCCTGTCTTCAGAACGCTCTCTTAGTCGCAAGGCTAAAGAGGCTGTCGCGGCGCTGTTTCTTGAGACTGCATACAGCAAAGACCAAATTCTCGAGATGTATTTGAACGAAGTTTTCCTCGGCCAGGAAGGTAGAATCGCACTTCATGGATTTGGAGAGGCTGCGAGAGCTTTTTTCAATAAGGACGCTTACGAGCTTTCTTTAGCTGAAGCAGCGACTCTCGCCGGCATTATCAAGGCACCCAGCTCATACTCTCCGCGACGTCATCCGGAAAAAGCCGCAGCCCGGCGAGCGGTGGTACTCGATAAAATGCGTGAACTCGAGTTAATCACCGAAAAGCAGCGATTCGAAGCAGCGTCAGCGAAACTCAATATTCAACCTGCCAAGCGAAGCCGTCGCTTCGCGCCGTATTTCGTGGATTACGTTCGCAATCAGCTTGCTGGGCTGAGTTCTCAGGCGAGGCGCTCAAGCGGTCCAGTTCACGTTCTCACCGGGCTAGATCGTTTCTATCAGAGCTGTGCTGAAGAAGCTGTGGATTGGGGATTGAAGCGGATCGAAAAACGCTACCCGCGTTTAAAGAGCAGCTCGAAGTCGGCAAAGCAGAAACTCCAAGCCGCCGTTCTTTCAGTTTCCAGCATTGACGGAGAAATTCGCGCCTGGGTCGGCGGAAGAAGCTACGAAGCAAGCCAGTTCGACCGAATCAGTCAGGCCAAGCGCCAACCGGGCTCGGCTTTTAAACCCTTCATCTACCTCGCTGCGCTGGACGGCGACCTCAACTCATACCGTACCGCAAGGGTAAGCAGTACTCTGGCAGACGAGCCGCTGCGAATCAAAATTCCCGGCTCCGAAACATGGGAACCCAAAAACTACAAAGACGAGTTTCGCGGAGATGTAACGCTGCGCGAAGCGCTTTCCAAGTCGCTTAATGTTCCAACGGTCTATTTGATTCAGCGTATCGGCACAGAAACGGCAGCCAGCGCAGCCGAGCGATTGGGAATTCCCGGCCCGCTTCCGCGCGTGCCTTCGATAGCGCTGGGATCCGCGGAGCTTACCCCGCTGGAGCTGACAACAGGCTATTCAACGATTGCCGCCGGCGGCCGCCTGACGCGACCACGCGCGATTACGGCCCTGCTCGACCCTGAAGACCGAGTGATTACCTGGAAGAGCAGCATTCGCGAAAGCCAAGTTGCGAGTGAAGCGGCGGTATATGTTTTGACCAACATCCTTCAAAGCGCTGTGAACTCCGGCACCGGCAAGGTCGTGCGCGCGCTCGGCTACGAAGGACCGGCTGCTGGAAAGACCGGGACCACCACTGCCTCGCGTGACGCCTGGTTTGTCGGCTATACACCGACGCTGTTGACAAGCGTCTGGGTGGGCTTCGACGATAACCGGGAAACTAAACTCACCGGCGGAAGCGCAGCAGCTCCGATTTGGGCGGAGTACATGAAGTGCGTTTCTGCGCGTGAACCACAGCTTGATTTCATACCTCCCGACAACGTTGTCTTTCGTGAAATCGACTTAGCGACGGGGCTTCTCGCCACGAATTACTGCCCGCGACAGAATGTCGTAACGGAAGTTTACGTTAAAGGAACAGACCCTGTAACTCCCTGCACGCTGCACTCGCCCGAGCCTAGCGACAGCTGGTCAGAGCCGTCCTGGCGCCCTGGACGCAGCAAGCCTGAGCGTCGACGCAAACGCGACAGGGGCAGTTTTTGGGACTTATTCTGGCGCTAGAGCAGACTACGAGAATAACTTAAGCAGCACCTTCCAGCGCTTCGGCATAGATGCGCTCCGGATATGTCCGCAGATTCCATACCAACCCAAGCTTCTCCAAGCCCTTGAGAATGTAATGCGAGATATCAATTTCCCACCAATACATTCCCTGTGCTTCGGACCCAGGATAGCGGTGGTGGTTGTTGTGCCACCCTTCGCCCAGGGTAATCAGAGCCAGCACGAGATTGTTTCTGCTGTCATCAGTGGTCTTGAAGCGACGTTTGCCGATCAAGTGCGTGAATGAGTTAATGCAGAAAGTGCCGTGGTAGAGCAGCACTGTCGAAACGAAGAAGCCCCAAACAAGCATTTGAAATCCGTTAGTGCCTAACTCGGGAGCTACTTTGTTTAGCCATACGCCTAAAAGAAATACTCCGATTGCCAACAGTGTCGGCGGCAGTAGGTGATTTCGATCTAGCCATCTGAGCTCCGGGAACTTCAGCAAGTCTTTAACTTGATCCTTACGGGTATTGATGAATTGCGAGCTCAATACCCAGCCGACATGCGCGTAGTAGATTCCGGAAACAACCGGTGAATGCACATCTTCTTCAGTATCAGAATGACGGTGATGATGTCGGTGGTGCGAAGCCCACCAGATCGGCCCCTTCTGTCCCGACGTGGCACCAAGCCAGCCGAGTAGAAATTGAAACACGCGGCTTGTTTGGAATGTACGATGTGAAAAGTATCTATGATAGCCGCCGGTGATTGCGAACATCCGTACAACATAAAGTGCAAAGCATACCGCCAGAGCAATCCAGCTTACGCCGCTCCAAATCGCCAAGATACAAGCCAAGTGAACTAGCCAGAAAACGACTTGCTTAAAGCCATTTGCCAGCTCCATCTTGTCTTCTGGTTCTCGATCTCCCTGAAACATGTGCACCCCGTTGTTTCTTATCTATTTAGTGTTTTACAGGTTCTATAAAGGAGTCTGCTAACTCAAGGTTTGAGCGCAGGGGACCATGTCCGCCAGCGAGCGACTCTACCTTCTCGTGTCGACTTATACCAGACCTGCGTAAAAGGCTCACACAAAAATCTGATAAACTATTATATACACTAATTAAAAACTAAACTACCCCTACCCCGTATCGGACCCAATTTAAGGTAAGTCCATAAGAAGGTGCGGTTATACCGGCATTTTGTCTTCGCCCAGACGCTAGGATGCCCTCAATCTCACCTGGCTTAAGCTTGCCTATACCGACCTCCATCAGAGTCCCCGCGATAATCCTGATCATTTGCTTCAAGAACCCCCTCCCGTGAACTACTAGGCTGATTAGCTCTGTGTCCCGGCGAAAAAGCTCGCAAACTTCAATCGTTCTGACTGTAGTAACTGCATTACAGTCACTCGAGCGAAAAGCCGCAAAATCATGTTCTCCGACAAAGATTTTCGCTGCCTCGATCATCCGCAGAAGGTCAAGGTCGCTCTTTACTACCCACGCTTGGTGCTCCCGCAGGCCGCCCCGTGCGTGGCGGCGAAGCATTCGGTATTCATAGCACTTAACATGTGGTGACCGCCTTGCATCGAACGAATTATCGACAAGCTGGAGATCTTTAACTGCAATCGCATGGTGAGTCACACCGTTTAGGGAGCCGCGTAGACGATAGGGATCCAACTCGGGAAGCTCCGGCAGCTCGACATGCGCGACCTGTCCTAGCGCATGGACTCCCGCATCAGTCCTTCCGCTGCCAACCACGTTAATATTATCCGGTGCATTGGTGCCTAAAATAACTCTGAGACCCCGCTCCAATTCACCTTGGACGGTTACGGCACCAGGCTGCGCCTGCCAGCCGCTAAACGGCGAGCCGTCATATTCAATTGTTAGCTTAAGCCGGGGCATTTGTATTAACGCTCGCTAAAGCGGCATGCAACCGCTGCCGATAGTCCTAATACTTATGGAAAACAAAGAGGACAATCACAAGACCGACGAGCAGCTCGCTGCCGAGTTCCCATCCGTCGAGTTGCTGGTGTCGCTCTATTCGTTCGGAGCAATATTAGCTCTGGTGCTGAGTTTTAGTGCACGCCTCGATGCAGCACAAATCGCGGTTTGTCTGATGATTTGCTGGCTGCTGACCAGCGGCGCGCTCGGTCTAAGCGTATACCTAAAAGAGACCGCCGACGAGGAACACTTCTGGGGCTAGGCCCGACCCCAGGCATCCAGAACTACTTCAGCAATTTGCACCGCGTTCAGCGCGGCACCTTTCCGGAGATTGTCCGCTACAATCCACATATTTAAGCCATTTGCCGTCGAAGCATCTTCACGAATACGACCAACGTAAGTAGCGTCAGTTCCGGCAAGCTCACAGCCTAGTGGGTACTTACCCGTCTCCGGTTCGTCGATGACAATAATGCCTGGGCTCTCCATCAGCAAACCTCGCGCATCCTGAGCGCTAAGCTTGCTTCGAGTCTCTATATTGACCGACTCGCTGTGACAGGAAAAAACAGGTACCCGCACGGCTGTCGCCGTTATGCGCAGCTCCGGCAGGCCGAGAATCTTGCGCGACTCTTTTATGACCTTGGTTTCTTCTTTGGTGTAGCCGTCATCCTCAAATACATCGATATGCGGAAGACAGTTGAAGGCAATCTGATGGGGAAACGCCTTAGGTTCTACTGTCTGCTGACTGAAGATACCTCGTGTCTGGTCCCAAAGTTCATCCATTCCCTTCTTGCCTGCACCCGATACGGACTGATAGGTCGAAACGACAACTCGCTCGAGCCCTGCGTGCTTGTCGATCGGATTAAGCACTACCACTAACTGAATAGTCGAGCAGTTTGGGTTCGCAATAATGAAACCCTCACCGTCGTCTCTTTTGGCGATTTCTGAAGCTACTACATCGGAGTTCACCTCCGGCACCACGAGCGGAACCGCTTCGTCCATGCGAAAACAGCTAGAGTTGTCGATCACTACCGCACCGCGTGCTGCCGCAATCGGTCCATACTCTTTGCTAATAGCAGACCCGGCAGAAAAGAGCGCAATATCGACCCCGGCGAAACTTTCCGGGTTGAGTTCCTCGACACTGACCTCGTGCTCTCCGCAGCTTACTCGCTCTCCAGCGGAGCGGCCACAAGCCAGCGCGCGAAGATGTCCAATCGGAAACTCTCGCTCAGCCAATACCGCCAGCATTTCTCGGCCAACCGCCCCGGTAGCTCCGGCGACTGCAACAGTTAAATTTTCAGCGTTTCTCATCGTCGTCCCATGTCCAGTTAAGCGCTCAGCTCTAACATAAAACACTTTGAGACGCACATGTTCGCGCGATTTCGAGGCATAAAAAAAGGCCCGGATACTTCTGGGCCTTTCGATGGGATTGTGATGTGACTTTGTCTTTTAAATCTATGTTTTACCTTTGCCTATTGCAGACTTCCCAGTTCTGCGCGGTGACCGTTAAGGATGCCCATGATAGCGTCCATCCCTCTTAGCTTGCGCTTCTTCAGG
>JAUIIP010000060.1 GCA_030431555.1 bacterium | reverse complement strand
GGCCTTCACGTGTGCGGCCTTCGCGGCGAAACTCGGCAAAAATCGCTACTAATTCTTGGAGCAGATCGAGAGGTGATGCACTGTCAGGAAGAACTTTTCTTACACCGACAGAATGAGCGGAGCGAAAAGCTCCGCCGGAATAGGCTTCGTCGGTAACAAACATAATGACGTGAAGCCATGGCATTTGAGCAAGAGCCGAGCGCGCGATTGCGGCAGCCCCTTCTCCAAGGCCGGAGCCAAGCACCATTACATCGGTATCGCGAAGCTGGCCCTGATAATCTCGGTCGAGAACAAGCTTAACCCTGAGGTCAAGCATCTCCACATCACTTTGATTGAAGGCTTCTATTCGCCGGGCACAAAGAGATTGTCCCTCTGCTGAACTGTCGACTATTAAAACTCTCATCCGAACCTATCTACCTAGGCAAATAAGGGCACGTGGCCACCCAGCTACTAATAACGGACGCACTCAGCAAAATCGTTACAAAAATCTGCTGACTTACACTCATTTTGAGAGCTAAGCGCTCCCAAGTGCCACCTACCGCAATACAATACTTCTTATGGGGCACATAAATAAGATGTATAGATCGAGAATACGATGCCAACAAAGATTTAGCGAGAGCGGAGTGTTAGATTCGATATATTGTTGACTAAAAGACTCGGATACTCAAGGCTTGTTTCGATCCAGATAACCTGATGCCGGACGTTTTGCCTCAATTCCAAACAATTCCGGCTGATAGTGACGAACTACCAGAACGCCAAGGCCGGTTCCGACTATCGCTATAACAAGCCAAACCAGCAGCGTCTTAATCGGGCTTTCCTGGCCACCCTGAAAGATCTCGCTGGATAGCTCCTTCATCCGGTCGTGCGATAGACTTCCACGTCCAACTTCGACACTTGGCGACTCAACAGAAACTGACTGTCTGGCGTCGCCGGGGATTGGATGACTGCCGGAACCTCGAGCGAGCACCGATTCGAGCGGCTGCACTTCGTCAAAGTAATCATACGGTTCATAATCGTCGCTATTCTCGTTTTCCCCGGCCTTGCCGGTCAGAGCGTTCACCGTATCGGCGTCAAACAATTCCGTTTTGGCAACGTTGCCTCCACCTGGGGCGGCAGATTCGACCACTGAATGTCCGGCAGCCATGCCTCCCGCAGCGACTGATGTCTCTGACACTTGCGAGGCGCCGCTGCCGAACGCGCCGTTGGCAGCGTCGGCCTGGCGCGGCTCAGGCGATATACTTCTCTGCTGTACACGCTGCGATCCGGAGTCTCCCGGGTGCATAGTCGGCAGCCCTGTGCCGGAACCCCCTCCGGCTAAAATCTGAAGATCTGCAAACATCTCACTCGACTGCTGATAACGCTCCTCGGGATCTCTAGCCATCGCTCGAAGCACAATCCGATCGAGTTCTTCAGGACAGTCACTGCGCAGCGAACTAGGCGGCTCAGGGTCCGAACGCAAACGCATCGTCATAGTTTCGATTACACTCTTACCTTTAAACGGCGCTTCACCGGTCACCATCTCATACGCAAGAACGCCAAGTGCATAAATGTCAGAACGGGCATCGACTTGGCCCTGTTCCAGATATTCCGGACTGACGTAGTCAATCGTTCCGACAACTCCGCCATGCTCAGTAAGTTTAGGCCCAGTCCCGGTACGTGCAATTCCGAAGTCAGTAATCTTAATATCACCGTTAGCAGTGAGCAGGATGTTTTCGGGTTTTAAATCTCTGTGAATTATGCCCGCGTCATGAATTGCCTGCACGCCTGAGCACATTTGCATCAGCATGCGCACAATTTCCATCACCTCGATCGGCTCATCCAGTCCAATGCGGTCAGCAAGGTCCCCTCCCCCGATATATTCCATGGTGAAGGCAATCAGATCGCCGTCTCGAAAATACTCGTAAGCTCGCACCACATTCGGGTGACTTACACCGTAGGAAGCTACAATTTCGTTTCTAAATCTCTGCGCGGCGACTTCATCTCGCGCGACTTCCGCAAACAGGACTTTCATTGCAACTAGGTGGCCGGAAAGCTCACGATGGCGGCAAGCATAAACCATTCCCATGCTGCCGGTACCAAGGCACTTCACTACCTCGTATCGTCCGTTGACGACCGTGCCAGGCTGCAAATTAAGAAAATGGTCGTCGCCCATCTGGAAAAACGCTCACAAATTGCCGCAGATTGCACGGGGAGTCCTCGCGGACAGCCCACCACAGCTAAAAAACTTCGTGCAAAAGCTCGCGCAGCGTCTCGAAAAGCGACAGACTATTCGTCGCCGCTGTCGTCATCGCTATCGTCACCCTCAGAGGACGGAAGAGAAACCTCTGGAACCCTGCACACTACAAACCGACGCTCACCGAATCGCACGACATCGCCATGGTCGACGCCAACCAACGAACCGGTTACTTCCTTTTCTTCGTCCGAACCCGAACTAATCACAGCTGTCCCGTACTCGGAAAGCTGGTCAAGTATCTGTATAGCACCGTCACGCGTCGCTCGAATAATTGCGTGAAGCGGAGAAATCGTCTCGTCGTCAATCAAAATAAAGTCGCCATGGTCGGTAGGACGGGACGTCAGCAGCCAGCGACCGGCGCGTATTTCGTAGACCTCGCCGAATTCATTGTTGTCGAAAGAAACCAAGAATCCGACAATCTTCGATTTTGGCGCCTGCATCACTGCCGGAGCCGCAGCCGGAGTCGACGCCGGTTTCACCGAAAATGAAGGGGCCGGCTTTGGTTGCACACTATGAACCTGAGTCTGTGCACCTAAGCGCATCTTCCCAGTCGGGTCGCGATCATCTTCGTGGCTAGGCAGACCGGTTTCGGACGGAATGTCAGAACCATAATCGCTTTGCGACTCTTGAAACATTTGCGAAGGACGGGGCTCGGAACTCTCGTTTCCCGCTAGAGGGGGCAGCAAATCTGCCAAAGGATCCCTTCCACCGCGCTCTCGCTTCTGTTCAGATCCGCCGCCAAGCATCGATCGCACTTGGCCGGTGATCTCTGGAGTCAGTAGCACCGTCCGGTTGCGGGCGCGCGACGAAGTGCTTGTAGAAGCCGCCTCTTCTTCGCCGTTCTCTTCTTCCTCAGTCAGTGGATTATCATTCATGCCGTTCTCTCCAAAACCACAGCGTTCTATACCTTCTATCAACTACACTTACACACTATCGCATATCAATCAGGGTAGTCAGCACTGTCCCAATGCTTCCCACCAGCGCAAGTAAAAACATAAGCGCAAGACGTTTACCCAGAGACAATGATGCACCAAACGTGGCGAGTGGAGAAACTGTGGCCTCTCTCTGCTGCACTCTAGCCGGTCGGTACGGATGCTCCGGGCTCTCTTCTCTCATTTGGCCGCCCAGCGGCAGAACTGCCAGAGTGATATTGTCGTATCCTCCCCGCTCTTTCGCCATTTCAACCAATTTAACGCAGGCCTCCTGGGGAGAATGCGTCGTGAAAATCTCCGCCATTTCGTAGTCCTCTACGAGGCTATATAGGCCATCGCTGCATAAGATCAGCTTGTCTTCCGGCTCTCCATTCGCAGCCGGCCAAATCCAGAACGTCTGAGTGTCGAGGTCTAACCGCGGAGCAGCTCCCAAACACTTAGTCAGAACATGTGCCTGCGGGTGCGAGAGTGCGTCCTCTTCATTGATGGCACCACGGTCAACTAAGTCCTGCACATAGGTATGGTCAACTGTGAGCTGCTGAATTGCACCGTCGCGCACCAAGTAAGCTCGGGAGTCTCCTGCGTGCGCCAAAGCAACTTCGTCCCCCTGAATTAACGCTCCTACCACGGTAGTACCCATCGAACTAAAGGCCGGGTTCTGACGACGAAGCACAATAACTCGATTCGCTTCCTCAACTGCGCTCTGCAGCGCCTCTACGGTAGAATCAAAATTTCTGGACTCCAGTCCTCGCCTGACGGCGTCAATCGCAAGTTGTGCAGCGAGTTCGCCGCCCATCGTTCCGCCCATGCCGTCGCAAACAATCCACGCTCGCCCGGCAGGGGAGTCAATCACGGCGTAACGATCTTCGTTGATATCGCGCTCGCAGCCTACATCTGTAATGGCCGCAGGGATATTCTCCTCACC
Source organism: bacterium (assembly GCA_030431555.1). GTDB lineage: Bacteria > Bdellovibrionota_C > UBA2361 > SZUA-149 > JAGRAN01 > JAGRAN01. Next base: position 10,462 of record JAUIIP010000060.1, on the reverse strand, counting down.
TCGATCGCCTCTAAGTCCTCCCGCGGAGGAGCTGCTACCAAGCATCAACATTCTCCATGTCTGCCCAAAAACTTAACTGGGATGTTTGCACGCACGCTGCGTTCAAAACGCATTCTTACTGCCGTGCTTCGGGGACAACGCACCCCAAACATCGCCCGGCGAAAAAAATCCTGCGATCACCCGTTACTACAAGATATCACGACCGATTTTCGCCGCAGCTTAACATAAACAACACTGCTTCTATTTGTAAGATTCAGGAAAAGGTACAACTGACTCGGGCTTTTTCGCTAACCGCACAAAAACACTGCTAATATATCTCGCCTTTTCCCGACTTTTTCTTCCTTAAAATAAAACGGTATGAAAATCTCTGGATTCAATCAGTTTTCTTCTCCGGATTCCGGGACCTTGCGCACCTCGAGCAGCCAGGGCTCGCTCTCGGACGCCAGCCTGGTCTCGTAGCCTTGCTTGTTAATCCAGAGCGCGAGCTCAACCCAACCTGCCTCATCAATCTCGGCCTCGCCCTCCCGATCTCCCCTGTGCTCCCTCAGGGGAAAGCCTGATTTGATCCACCGCTTTTTTATTTTTTGAAAGCGACCTCCTACCGTAGCCCGGAGCTGCGAGAGCGACTCGATTTTCTCCCAATCTGCTTGCGAAAGCTCCTCGGCTGAGGCGAGGTCGACGTTGGACTGCCTTAGCCGCTCAAGCAGCGAACGAGCCAACTCATACACAATCGCCTGTCGACGGCACATCACACCGCTTCTCACTAACCGGCGCAGCGTCTCAGCAGCATCATCCTCGCGCTGCTCCGACTTCAGCTCCGCACCCAATTCAGCTGCCTTCATTATTCCCTCCCGCGCTCAAGTGCATTTCGAATTGCGCTGTACAAACTTCTCTGACCGACCGGCTTAACGATATACTCGGCTATCCCGCAGGCCCGCACCTGGTTCTCAATCGTTCTGTCTTCCATGCCGGTAACAACTACAATTGGCGTGCTTTGCCCTGTCGCATCACGCAGATACTCTATCCAAGGCAAAAAGCCGTCGTTACCGAGATTCAAATCGGTAACGACCACAGTCGGCACCTGCCGCTCGTCTAAGGTTTTTTTTGCGTCTTCAACATTAGTTGCTACTACAGGCTCCAGTCCGAGAGCTTTCGCGATGCGAGAATATGAAATCGTCAAAATGGACTCATCATCGACTATCAATGCCCAAGAGCCGAGGGGTCGATCCGCCGCATCATCTCCGCCTGCGCGAGGCAGCATCAAACTTGCCGTAGCCCCAGAGCCCGCGCCGGCAGAGTTTACGTCGAACGTTCCGCCCTGGCTTTCGGCAAATCGCCGCACCTCAAGGTAGCTAACATCCGAAGAACGCTGCGCCGACAGACGCTCGCCGCTCTCGGCGAACAGTGCCTCAAGCTCTGCCTCGGAGTAGCCCGGCCCCGTATCAACTACCTCAAACCATACCCACTCCTCACTTGCCCTGAGTGCAACCTCCACGGAACTCCCGGGCCGCGAGATATTTATCGCGCTGCTGAGAATTATCCGAAACACTGTTTCCAAATGTTCGCGAGCTGATACCCGCACGATAATCCGCTCAGCCGCTGAATCTGGGCTCGGCAAAAAATCGACAGCTACTCGCCTGCGCTCGGCGCGAATTCTCGCGAACGAAAGGCACGTGCGCATTGTCTCTGCGCAATCGACGTTTTCTCGAGGCGTCAAATCCCGCAAACGTTTAAGTTCACGCTTACGCTTTGTATCTGAAACTAGGACAGCCATTGAACGCACTACCGCTTTGATTCGATCAACGCGAGCCAAGCTGTCATCGCGCGCAACCTTATCCAGGCTACCCTGTTCGAGATTTTTCAAGTCTCCCGAAGTCGCATCACACAACATCGTTACATCCTGAACGGTGTTGTTAATGTCGTGAACTACCGCACTCCACTCATATTCCTGCCGCGCACGTGCCTGCTCAGTCTGCGCACGTTCATGGACTCTCGCAGCCTGCTCTTCGAACAGCACCATTTGAGCAACCGCCTGAGAGGCCAGGGACTCTGCGATAGCTTTCTCCCGCTGCAGCAAGAAGCGAGACAAAGGCGTCACTAAGGGCACAAATATCCAAGAGCGAACGTCTAATCTTTCTCCAGGACTTCGACGATTGACGACCGAGCGCTGCGGCATGACGAGCAAAGCTCCCTGGTCAGCGCCAAACACACCGAAGCGGGCATCAAAGAAATACAAATCCGGCTCGAACCTGTCAGCGATATGCAGCTGCGGCTTAAGATTAACAGGGGCTGTCGAAACTTCGAGCTCCAAGGCTTTGTTTGCCGGGATGTCGGACTGCACCGGAAATGCGTGCAAATTCCTCACGACGTCGATAGAGCCTTCGTCGGTTTTAACGAGCGCCCCATTAGCTCCGAATAGAGAAATCATGAAATCGCTTAGGATACGCATGCAGTCTCGCGGACCCCGCGCAGTCGAGAGCGCCTCTTGAAACCGATTAACCAAATATTGTTCTTTGGTTTCCCTATAGGACCGCACCGACCACAGCACGCTAATACAGGCAGAGCCGAACAATGCGACGTAAGCCCCTCCCCCGCTGTCGATGCCGCTTAAAAGATAGGAGCTTACGAACACTCCTGTGAAAACCAAAGGAATGATTTCCGATAATTGCCAAGGGATGATGCTCAGAGACATCATTAAGCCTAAAGGAAAAACCAGCCAAGGACCTTCTCTAATGCCTAAGTATAGGATCATGCTGGTCGGCCCAAGGTAAAGCATCAGACCCGTGAACGAACCGAAAGCCCCAAGCCATTCGTGCAGCAAATTGCGGCGAGCCAGATAAAGCACAATCAGCCAAAGAGTTACGAAAACGCCCCAGCTTATCGGAACCCCAAGCGTACCTGCCGAGAGCACAGACATCCCAAAGCAGGCGGCAAAGCCCACAATAAAAAGTCCCTGCAGCATCTGGCTCATGCGCTCAAATAAAATGCCGTCCGCGCTCGACCAGGCCAGCTCTTCCGGGGGGGCCACATCGACGGCTCGATGGATCGCATCGACGCGATCGAATAATTGGGTAAAGTAATCCGGACCGGCAAGTCGCGGAAAATTTACTAGTCTATGCTGACGAACAGCCCGGGCAACGAATACCGACAGCGCAATTCCTGCTACGAGAAACGTAACCTCGAAGTGCATCCCACGTTCGAGGAGACCGGTCGCCCAGGATTGGCCGCCTAACTGCAAGTCGGCGCCGTAACTCCTCACAAATGCAAGAAGGCCGAAGATGGTAAGGCCCCAGGCGACCAACACCTGCATCGTCACAGGCCACGGCAATGCGGACGTTGAATGCGCCAAGAAAACCAAGGGCAGGAAAGTCCAAAGCCATGCACTCGGACGTTCCAAGTGCTCAGCCCAAACGTCGAGAGAACCCAAAGAAAGCAGCACGCCAACAAGCAGCACGTCAAATAATACAAACGCCGAACGGTACCCCGGCCTTAGAACTGACAGCAACAAAGCACCAAAAAAAACAATACACGCAGCATAAACTTTAGCCGAAGTTCCACCCGCAGTCTCAAGCACGCTACGTTCGAAAAAAACTAAGAACATCAGCAAAGCACATTGCAGAACAACCACAGGCCAAATACTCGGCACCTTAAATACTGTTGCTGCGGCTGCGTCCTCTGCGCCTCGAATCAGTCAGAGAGCCAAACAAAACCGATGAACCTGCAATTAACGGCAGACAAATCATGCTCAGCGAAGCGACCTCTGATCCAATCGGCCAAAGCCTAAGCGATTCGGCAACTACTGTCCCGGCCGCCACCCAGACATGAGTCCGCCAACCCCAGACCGCCAGCACAGGGGGCAGCAGAAGAAGCCCCGTGTAAAACACACTAAGGAAAATGACAGCACGAAGAGAGTCAGTGTACGGCAGCGCCAATGGTGCAAAGCAAAGCGCTACGTGAATCAACGGGGCCGAACGCATAGCAAGCCGCGGAAAAGCCAGTAAGCTCAGCGCCAGCAGAAGCGAAACGCCGGCTCCCAGCAGCATGAACCCACGAAACTCTTCGAATTGCACATCTCTGGCGACACCCATCCCCGCGAGCACGAGCAGGACGAACCACAGGTATGAGAGCGTAAGATATTCTGACGGCCGGGACGTGCCGTCTTTGCGTGCAAAAAACCGATCAATAAACGAGCTGACGCTTTGCGGCATTAAGCATCCTTATCCTACTTCGGGGTCCATTGCCGTCCCGCATGCAACGCAAATCACGTTGCCTTCTACCAGTGGCGGCAGTTGAGTCTTATGCGCAAACGTAACCACAAAGTCCGCACTGCCGCAGTTTGAGCAAACAGGAGCCTTGCCGTTTACGTCCAAAAACAGTTCTCTGGAATCCTCGTTAACATACAGTTTTAGGAAGTCGTCGAGGGAGATTCCACTAGTAGACTCGAGATTTGCGCTGCCAAGCAGCGAGCGCACTCGCTCAAGCAGAGCCTCATTGGAAGCTTCCGGGGATGCTTTGACCACATATGCCGAAGCACCCTCATCCAAAAAGCGCTGCTTCAAATGTATTGAGGGGTTGCCGGTAAGCATAATTACGTAGGGTATACGCTTGGACCGTTTTATTTGTTCAAACAAATGCGAACCGGATTTATCGCCCAAATTAATGTCGAGGATGGCGAGGCGAAACTGCTCAAATCGAAGCAGACGTTCGGCTTCATTTACGCTTTCAGCACAGCTCACTGTGTAATTATGAGAACGAAAAAGCTTCTCTAGGCGTTCTCTTTCGTGCAGCCCGTCCTCAACTATTAATATATCGCGCATATGCTGTACCCGGCTGGAAGCCTCGTGCTGTTGATTTGATCTTATGCCACATTAGATGCACGTACCCGAATCATCGGTGACCTAAAGCACGTCTAAAGGGAAGGAAAAGTTGTTTTGCCGCTTTTACGCAGTGAATTGCTCGGCAATAGCCGATAAGTAGGAAGTCATGCGTGACGACGTCTGCATCGTGCTCAACGAACATGAGCCGCAGAAAACTGAAATGGCAGAGGCGTTGACGGAAGAACTCAACGATCGGGGTCTTTCGTGCGCCAGGCTTAAGCCCAGCGCCGACCTTGTCTCAATAATACGAGAAAGATCTCCCAGAATTCTTGTCCTCGATTATTTAATTGGCGATGTGGCGACGGCGCTGGATATTCTACCTGAGCTGAGAGACCCGGATAAGCACAGCGAAACAAGTATTATTCTCTGGACCGATGAACCCAGCACAGCCGTTGCAGTTTCTGCAATGAAGCTTGGCGCTGCCGATTATATTCCCTTCGGACTAATTGACGACCTACCCAAGGTGATTGGCGCTATTGAAAGAGAACTTAGCGCAAACCCCAGCAAGATTAAAAAGCGAAAATCGTCACGCAGCGCTCAGCTGTTTCAGGAACCGATAGCTCAAAGTGACAGCTTTATCGAATCGCTCAGACAAGCGGAGTCGGCAGCCGCACGAGGAGCACACGCGATTGTAATCGATGGCCCAATCGGAAGCGGGCGCAGCACGCTTGCTCGCTATATTCATGCCAAGCGCAAAAGGGGCGGCCAGCTTATCGAGATTGACAGCGATGTGTGGCTCGGAGACGCATCCGATATATGCGGATCCAGGCTGCAGTCGGTTAAAGTCCCCATGCTTTCCTATTCAACCACGCTGGTCATAGACCATGTCGAGTTTGACCCCGGAGAGCTGCTGGACAGCATTCACGAGATGAAGGACTCAATTTGGTGCAGCGACCAGGACGATGAACCAATGCTTGTGGGCGCCACCACCTGCAGTGACACAGCCCGCGCTTGGTCGCGTCTGCTCGACGCAGTTACTATCAAAATCGACAAACTAAACGATCGCAGCGCGGATTTTTGGCCGCTTGTTCAACAGTTTCACAAAGACGCCAGCTCTCTCGTAAGCTCAACAGCTTGCAATCTCAGCGCACCCTTAGTGCAAGCTATGTCCGAGCTGGATTGGCCCGGCAATGTTAAACAGCTCCGCGCGGTGATGTTCGAGGTAGTAACCAGCCCATTGGATCTTGAGTCTTTTGGAGACGCACTTGAGTCGGAAGAGCTGTCGAAGAATGAAGCGGCTGTCTTTGCAGCAATCAAGCAGGCGAAAGACCGCTGGGAGCGCTACAGAATGTTAACGCCGTTTGTGCCGGAGGCGTTTGTCGCTAGAAACGCCCTCCGTGCATCGGCCGGCAACTTCCGCATCGCCGCGGCACGATTGGGCACCGGCGTAGCGCAACTGCGAAAAGCGCTGCAAGCAGAGGTCTCATCGGATAACGGCAATGGAGCTACTTGCAGGCAATGAGCAAACAATCTTCCCAGCATCTCTGCGTCGTAGGCTCCGCCGACTTTCTACGTCGAATGTCAGCTCAACTAAGGCAGGAAAACAAGGTAACCGAAAAGTTCAAACCGTCGGTAAGCTTCTCCAATCCAGCAGAAGCGCGTTCTGTTATTTTTGCCGAGCGGCCAAGCGTACTTGTATTAGATATCGGTCACAAAACATCAGCCGACGATCTCGCCTGGATGCGCTCACTACTCAAGCAGGTCCGAGAACGCTTCAACGACGAAATATACATAGTCCTCGCGATAACCACACCTGAGAAGCTTGCGTTCGGCGGAATGCTGCTGTTCGCTGACGACTCGAGCGATAAGCCGTCGGAGCTGATAGACAATTTGATAATATCGCCGCCACCCAGCGTACCTTCTGTAATGACCTTGGAGGAGCAATTCGTCGATTGTCTCGATTTTGCATTCGAGGAAATGCTGCGCCGTTCATCCGGTCAAACTCCCCTGCCGCCGCTTTGGTCTTCGGGCTGGGTACCCTCCATGTGCGATCCGGAGAGCAGAAATGTTTGGATGCGCTGGCTGCCGCGCTACGCAATGTACATTAACGAGAATCCGATTATTGTTGGTCCAACCGGTTCCGGGAAGACAAGGCTGGCAAGAGCAATTCACAAGCTTTCTTTGAGGTCGGGGCCATTTGTCAGCATTACTCCTCGAGACTTCTCTTCAACAGAACTCGTTCAGGCCGAGCTATTTGGTTCTGTAGCCGGCGCTTATACCGGGGCAGTAGAAAAATGGGGCTTGGTAAAAAAAGCTGAGCAGGGAACACTTTTTATCGATGAACTACAAAGTATAGATCGGGATTTACAGGGAAAGCTAATCACCTTCATTGAAAACAAGACGTATCGCCGAGTAGGAGAAGCTGACAGCCACACGGCAGATGTGAGATTTGTTTTCGCAACCAACCGCTCACTGCAGGACCTTGTCGCTGATGGAAGCCTTCGCGACGATTTTGCATATCGTCTTGAGCGCCTGCAAATTTCGCTGATGCCTCTTCACAACCGACGCCTAGACATCTCAGCGGGGGTGGCGTTTGCACTGGCCAGGGTTCTGCGCGAAAGGGAAAATGTAAAATCGCATTTCGATAGTCCCAATGAGCACTTTGTTCGCTCTTCAGTCGAGGGACTCACAAACGAAGCCTACAGCGCCCTATTCAGTTCATCTTGGCCCGGCAACCTGCGCCAGGTTGAAAACTCAGTGGCTAAACTGATTGAACTGGCAGATATGCGCAACTTGCGGCTAATAGACAGCGAATGCACGGGGGGCACTATCAACTCTATGCTCGGTGCAACTTCAGTGTCGGCGGCAGATGTGTTCGAAAGGGCCTCGATTGATGTTGCGCTTACGGCGACAACAAGCGGTTTTGGCAGCCTCTCGGACTGCTTGTTCAGCTTAGCCGACAGCGCTCGCGCCCAGGCTTTGGAGCTGTCCGGCGGTGATCCTGATGAGGCGGCTACACTAATCAACGACAGCCCTCAGGCAATGCGCTTATTTTGTGCGAGCAGACTCGCGAGGTAGCCAATGGACGACGATCAATTAGTAAGCATTCCCGATTTTCTTAACATCACGCAAATCGGGGAAAAGGAACTGCTGTCACTTCTAAGTACTGGCGATATTGACGTACAGGTCGGCCCGCTCGGCGAAGTTTTGATTGATATCAGCGAAGTGACGCCTGAACAGCTTGTTGCTGTTCAACCGCGGCGCAACCCGACTCCTGAAGAGGAGAATCCGCTCGTAGTCGAAGCCGTAGCGTCTGAGCTGGTTGCAGCGCTCGACCCTATCTTAAATGAAGCACTTGAATTGGCGTTAAAGTGGCATAAAGCCGAAGATTCAGGAGAAAGCTAATGGCTGCTCAGCCTTCATTTGGCAATCAAAACCAGAAGCCCGCCCAGTTAAGTTTGGTCTACTTATGCGCATTGTTCTTTTACCTTCTGCTGATACTGGGCTGCGTGCTGAAAGGCAAAATGGATCTGATACCGGCCATGAATGCTTGCTTTCTTGGCCTCGTCTACGTAGCGATAGCGATATTGTATGAGCAGCTGCGGGAACAAACCGCCATATTCAGTCGACGTCTGGACATTCTTGAAGACCGTATTCAGGCGACTCAGGGAGCAGACGCCGTTCAAAACATTTTCGACCGTGAGCGGCGTCAACATCGGAAGCGTGACGACCCTGAGAAAAGGTAAATCTTAATCTAAGCCGTCGAAGCTTTGCACACAGCGCTTCTCGCAAAAATCATCGGGACGCTCCGCCTCGTCTCGCAGTACCAGCAGTGTCTGAAACTCAGCAGTCTGCGCCGCATACAATTCCTCTACCACGTCCGACAAAAAGCAAATCCTTTCGGGTGTAAGTCCCAATCCGGAGGCAATTTGCCGATAACTAGAAGCTTCTCGCTTCGGACCTGTGGTCGTATCAAAGTAGTCGTCAATTAGGGGCGTGAGATCGCCGGCCTGAGTATGTGCGAACAGAAGTTTCTGCGCGAGGACGCTGCCTGAGGAGTAGATCGCTATTTTCTTGCCGTTGACTCTCCACCGTGAAAACGCCGCAACGACGTCGGGGTAAACTATTCCTTTGAGGCTGCCGTCCTCGTAGCCTGCCTTCCAGATCATTCCCTGCAGCGCCTTAAGCCCTGTGGACTTGCGATCTCTGTCCATCAACCAAAGTGCGTAATCGGCTACAGACTGAGGACTGAGCTGCCACTGCGGGAGGTCCGAAGTATCAGAGGAATCGCCGACGTATTCAGCCGCAAGCAGCGAGACCGCGTCACTTACAGCTTCAGAGTCAAAATTGCGCTCAAGAAAAGCCGGCAGCCGCTCGCGCGCGAACGGAAATAGGGTCTTATAAACAAAGTCCACAGGGGTGGTGGTCCCTTCGATGTCGAGTAAATATGCGGCTACTTCTGCCATGCTAAATACGAGTGTCCGACGGAGGAATGAAGCTTGGGCCGAGGCACACTTCTAAGAAATTCTTATCCACGCCGCTGTCGGTATAGTGCGGGGTCCAGCCCGAAGGATCCTGAAACAGCCGAATGGCCTTTATCCTTCGGTCCTGGCATAAATCAAACCAATGTAGGGTACCTCGCGGCACGCGAATGAAATCCCCCTGCTCTACCTCTAGCGCAACAACTGGACCTTCTTTCGGCCGCAGGTGAAATACGCCGCGGCCATCAATGATGAAGCGAACTTCATCTTCGTCGTGCCAATGCTCCTTGTTGAACTTATTGAGCATAGCCTCTAGATTTTCTGTCTGCGGGCTGACGTTTATAATATCTGCAGTTACGTAGCCTCCCTGCTTCTTAAGGGTTTCGATCTCCTCCCGGTAGGCGCCGAGTATGTCCTCATCTTTTGCATCGGGATCCAAATCATACTCACGCTTCCAAGTTCCGTAATCGATGCCTATTCCAGCAAGATAACTTCGAACCTCGTCAAAAGAACCCAGACTTCGGTCCTGCTCAGGAATACGTAAAAAAGCCATCGGCTTCTCCAATAGAATGCAGTCTGCCTACAGTTTCAAACAGGAACTCAAAAATCTCCACGTGCCGCCGTGCCTCGAAAACATCGGTCCCCCATGTGTAGAGTCCATGACCTCGCAGTAAGAAGCCGTGACAGTCCGGAGATTCTTCCAATACAGATTTTACCTCAGTTCCCAGCTCTGTCATATCCTGCGAATTATTCAGAATCGGGACAGTCTCTCGGTGCTCGTGCGAAGCGACCCCGCTCAAGCCTTTGAGCATCTCAAATCCGCTGATATTCATCGCCCGCTGAGAAGGCGGGCAAGCCGCCGACAGGGCCGTGTTCCAAGGCGAATGAGTATGCAAGACACACCCGGCCCCGCGCGTTTCAATTATCGCCACATGCAGTAGAGTTTCGGCCGAGGGCTTGCCGCTGCCTCGAAGCAGTCCGCCGCTTCGATCAACCTCGATAAACTGCTGCGGCAAGACGACTTCTTTGTCGACGCTGCTCGGCGTTATCGAGAGCTGCAGAGGATCAAGCGAAGACGCAACGCTGAAGTTCCCCCCTGTGCCGGGGCACCAGCCTCGTTTGTGAATAAATGAAATAGCTCGACTAAGCTGCTCAAGCGCCGCT
>JAUIIP010000059.1 GCA_030431555.1 bacterium | reverse complement strand
GTAGCTGTTTGAAGTTCGCGCCCGATGTCAGCATCCATAACCTGAGTCGTAACAACTACCGGTTCGATACCTCGCTCCGATTTTATCGAGGCCAATGCGCGCCCGAGCATCTCGACAAATGATCCTTTATCGGAAACCTTCTCCGAGCTGCTAAGCCAGCGATCGATGTAGCGGGTGATGTTGAACCCAAGGATGCGTCCTTCACTGGCGGCTTTTTCCAGCCCTTTCGACTTAAGCAGCGAATTTATCGCAGCTTCGTCGGCAGGCCAGTCCTGGAAAACGGCATCTGCAAGCAAATGGATCTCTTTCTTTACTCCGATTTTTCGAAACAGATTCAGTGAGTCCTCGTCGCGAACAATTATTAGATCGCATGAATTGCCTACAAACTTAGCAAACAGGCGCCCAAAAAAACTATTAAGCGGCCCGATACCGACATTGTAGCAAACGAGCTTCTTGCCGAAGAGCCTCGCCCAGGGAGCGATGAAAATCAGGGTAATCAAAAAGTTAAAAAGCGGGTTCCACAAATTGATGTCGAAAATGATCCCATCGGTGATCATTGTTACGTCGGTACGCTTAACACTGCGAAATGTCGGAATCCCTAACAGTCGAATGCTGCCGGTCCAAGGCATTATCGAAATCGGCTTCACATTAAACATGCTGCCGTAATTTTCAGAAACAAAGCCCGGGTTTGTGGTAGGCACTTCAAACTCAACGTCGCCGTCGATGTGACTGCTCAGGGTCCCCATGATGGAGGCCAGTATTGCTGCATCTCCTGCATTGCGGCCTGAATTTGATCCTAACAGCGTTACTTTTGCGACTGACATCTCTAAGCGCACTCCATCTAAATTTAGCTAGCAGCAATTAATGTTGAACATGCAGCATGGTAGCAAAGAAACTGCCGCGAGCCTTTAAAACACAATTGCCGACAAGGACGATAATAAATCGCAGTCCTGACCATCCAGGTCAAGCACAAGCCAAAAGATAATTCTCCTATGTTCAGCCTCAGCGCCAGGCACCCTAATGGACTTCAAGCCAGAAAAATCAACTGTTTTTCTAGCGTGTTAATAAGAGCTTGAAAAATATACCCTTTTGGCAATTCGCATCTGCCTGTACTTATTACAGATAGAAACTGTGTTTTTCCAAGGAGGATGTCAGAGTGGCCATAATTTGCGTTGCATCGACCGAGTCCGGCGTTGGGAAATCCACCCTGGCCCTTCACTTGGCACAAGGCTCAGCCGTGACCGGTTTGAGCACTGTTTTAGTAGATTTCACTGACGATTGCACTATCACCCGTGCTCTCGAGCTATCTCCCGGCGAGGCGCCCTCGGCCCACTCCTTAATTGAAGCCAGAGGCGAGCTGGAAAAAGTTCCGGCCAATGTCATCACGGAAAGCGTCCGAGAAAACCTTGACGTATTGGCGGCTTCACCCAGGCTTGCACGCACGGTCCAGCGACTGTATGCGCCGGATCGAGAATACATGCTGGTGTCTGCATTTCATCAGCTTGCTGCCACTTATGACTGCGTAGTTGTTGATACTTCACCCAGACTGAATTTGCTGACGCGCTGCTGTTTGTTTAGCGCTGACATGGTTTTATACCCTGTCACTAATTCCCTGGTAACAGCGGAAGGGCTACAGAGCTTCCTGGCTTTGTCCGAGTATTTCAACCTCAACCCAATCTGGTGCGTAGCACGAACATTTCGCCGCAGAGGTGTAAATACACGCTCGAACGAATTGCAGTTACTTCTCGATAAGCTCCGAGAGCGGCAGCTTTCTCAAATCACCGGCGACGAGGAATTCGTCGACCAGCTCCCCGATATACGTTTGCTGGAAACGATTATTCGTGAACATAGTCCCGGCGATTCTGCCACTTTGTTCGACTCCAAAAGTAAGAGCAAGGAGCGAACAGCGGCCGTGGAGGACTACATGACCCTGGTTGAAGAGGTTCAAGCAATCGGTGCGTCTATCGACAGTTCGCGTCAGCAGCCACGCGAGGAGGTTATCGCTCCGCGCAGAGTTCGCGCCTAGCTATTCTCAAGGCTGAAATTCGCAGGTCTTCTTAGTCGACTCACAAGTCGTAGCATCCGGCAGGTCCGTCTGAGGAATGGAAGGTGTTATAATTGGAGTGTCCGGCACCCCGCCGTGAAACATAAAATATAGATACTGTTTTATCCTGCGGAAGAACCCCACCTCTCCTCCGCCGACCGGCTTGTCTCGCGGCGGCCACAGGTCGACCAAGCGAGCAAACGCCAAAGTAGACTCGTCGGGATTAGGCTCTGTGCCAGCGCCTTCTTTCGGAACTCTCCATTCGAGAATCGCAAAATCCTGCCGCTCGCCAACTACGCAAACACGCTGGCCAAGTTCTAGCTTCTGCAAAACCTTTCCAGAAGTCTCGGGTAGATTGTAGACTGGAACGCCGCTGCGCTTAGGTCTGTAGAGAAAGCCGTTGCACGCATCGCGCGGCTTCATGCCGTCGGCAGACAACCATTCGCGAGTGCCGTCAGCCGCTGCTGAGCCGGCAGTTAAAATGCCCAACGAGAGCAAGACGCTTAGTATCAGAAAGGTCCGGTGCATCGCTTAGAGAATCACTTCGAAAGTCTTAAACTCTCCCGTAGGAACTTCAGGCTCAGCCTCTACGCCCGTCACGTGGGCATGCTCAGGGCCTTCGTGCATTCGAGTTACCAACTCTTCGACCGCGGAAGGATCCCCTTCTATGACAGCTTCGACACAGCCGTCATCTCGGTTTCGGACCCATCCGTGCAGCCCCAGGCGCAGCGCGTGCTCCTGGGTCCAGTCACGGAACCAAACACCCTGCACACGGCCGGATATTATCACGTGTATCCTTTGGCTCACTGCACTTCACTCCCCATATGATTTTTGCTCCGTAATACCCGCTGGATAGCTGCTCAGTGGTTTGACTTTGCCTTAAATGATTATTACCTACAATTAGAGCCTCAGAATCTATTAAGGCCAATAGGCCAACACTAGAGCAATTTTTGATTGGGCGAAGTAAATTTTATCAAAAACTGCTCCTTGCAAGCTCCGGGGAGATAGACTGTGAAGAATTTCAATGATTCAGGCTCCGGGGGAACTCCCGACAATCTCGTAGAAGCCATCTCCGAGCTGAAGCGGCAGAAAAACGCGGTTATCCTTGCGCATTACTATCAAGAGTCCGAAATCCAGGACATCGCAGATTACATTGGCGACAGTCTCGGTCTGGCGCAGGAAGCTGCCAAGACTGACGCTGATATAATCGTATTTGCGGGCGTAGTCTTTATGGCCGAAACTGCAAAAATCCTTAATCCGACTCGAAAGGTCTTGCTGCCTGATGTTGAAGCGGGTTGTTCCCTCGCGGACAACTGCCCGGCAGACCGATTTCGTGAATTTGTCGAGGCACATCCTGATCACACCGTGATCACTTACGTTAATTGCAGCGCAGAAGTTAAGGCGCTTAGTGATATACTTTGCACCTCTTCTAACGCCGTTAAAATCATTGAGTCAGTTCCCAAAGACAAGCCGATTATTTTTGCACCGGACAAACACTTAGGCCGATACCTAATAAAGGAAACAGGGCGCGATTTGGTATTGTGGGATGGGTCTTGCATTGTCCATGAACAATTCGACCACAAAAAAATAGTGCGTCTAAAGGCACGGCACCCTGAGGCAAAAGTAATCGCGCACCCCGAATGTCCCGAGGCAATACTAAATGAAGCCGACCACATCGGCTCCACCAGCTCTCTGCTGAATTACGTGAAAAGTTCCAGCGACAGCTCCTTTATCGTAGTTACAGAGTCGGGCATCATCCATCAAATGCAGAAGGCTTGCCCTGATAAAACCTTTCACCCAGCTCCGCCGGACAACGGATGTTCATGCAACGAATGCCCGTTTATGAAGCTCAATACGATGGAAAAGCTATACCGCTGCCTGCGTGATGAAGCTCCGGAGATGGACGTAGCGCCCGAGATAATCAAGAGAGCACTGGTCCCGCTCGAGCGAATGCTTGAGCTGAGCTGAATCGCGCACGGAGCTCGATCAATGCAAACTCCGGTATACCTGGACAACAACTCGACAACGCCGGTCGACCCTCGAGTCTTGAGTGCGATGCAGCCGTTGTTTGAAACTCAATTCGGCAACCCGGCAAGCACTACCCACCGGCATGGATGGTACGTCGAAGAGCTAGTCTCGCTCGCGCGTGAACAGGTAGCTGAGCTGCTCAACTCAAAGCCTGAAGAAATTATTTTTACTAGCGGTGCCACGGAGAGCAACAACTTAGCCTTGTTCGGCATCTGCAGAGCGCTGTTAAAGCACAACACCGACAAACCGCCTAGAGTCATTTCTGCGTCCACAGAACATCGTGCAGTGCTCGATCCACTGGACAAACTGCGGGAAGAAGGAGTGCAAGTAGAAATACTTTCGCCCGGCAGGACGGGAAGGATCGATCCCGATTCGCTTAAAAAAGCGCTGGAGCAAAAGGCTGATCTTGTCTCATTGATGCTCGGTAACAACGAAATCGGAGTCATCAACAACATTCCTGCTTTAAGCGCCGTCTGCAAGCAGCAAGACGTACTCCTCCACTGCGACGCCACTCAGGCAGTAGGCAAAATTGCCGTCGATGTTTCAGCGCTCGGCGTCGATCTTTTGAGCTTGTCAGGACACAAGGTCTACGGACCCAAAGGCATCGGTGCGCTTTTTGTTAGGGGCGGTCCGTCAGGCTTGCCGATTGAACCGATTATTTATGGCGGCGGTCACGAGCGAGGCCTGCGCTCAGGAACTTTAAATTCTCCGGCTATCATCGGATTCGGAAAGGCCTGCGAAGTGGCCGCAGGCGAGCTGGAACGCGACTCCAAACGTCTGGGCTTGCTGGCTTCGAAGCTGCTGGGCTTGCTGCGAGACTCTCTTTCCGGAATCCACCTCAACGGCGATGAAGAATGCCGCCTGCCGGGCAATTTGAACTTACGAATCGATGATGTCAGCAACGCTGCACTTCTTGGCAAACTGAGCACTCATTTATCTTTGTCCGCTACGTCCGCCTGCAGCTCTGGGCATGGGAAGGGATCTCATGTACTTAAAGCCCTAGGCCTCAGCACATCAGAACAAAACACAAGCATACGGATTGGCATTGGAAGATTTAACACTGAAGAAGAGATTGCCTTCGCTGCAAACAAGATTTCGCAGACGGTTAAAGAGCTTCGGCAGTCGTAGCTGTTTATATCAGTTTTTAGTTTTGTTTTGCGTGCTCCCCGGCTTGGCACAAGCCGACTCCGACAGCGCTTGGGGATTAGGTCCGATTCCCCTGGATAACGCCTACCCACTCTCTCGCCTGCACATATCCGCTAAACCACTCAGCCCGGAGGTCAAACCTCAAGGGACCCTCACTCTTTCTTCTTCGCTGAGCTGGTCGAACACATTCAATATAGTTAAGTCGCGCTACCGAGTTGATACAGAGCATCGAACCCTTCGTCTAGGTGCTGCGTTTGTACCACTCGATAGACTGGAACTCTCTTTCGAGCTCCCCATTGAGTACCGGGGCGGCGGTATCCTGGACAGCTTTCTCGATGGTTGGCACACGTTTTTCGGCTTTCCGCGCGGCGGACGCAATGACGTTGAGGATAATCAGTTTGTGGTTCGCGGCGTCAATGATGACGAAAGTGAGTTCGAACTCGAAAAGCACGGCACAAGGTTCGGTACGGCCAAGGTCGGTACCAAGTATCTGATACTTAAAGGAAGCGAAACCACTCCGGCTTTGTCGGCGGTAGCTCAGATTGGTCTGCCAACCGGGGCTGATACTTTTGGGCACAATGGTATAGACCTACTTGCTGGTGCTGCCGCCTCTAATAGATGGGGCCGGTTTATTCTCTACGGGTCTGCCGCCTACTATTACTACTCTGATATCGAAGTCGATGGACTGCGCTTGGCGCGCCACAACGCTTCAGCTTCGCTCAGTGCCGAGTACGAACTGACTCCGAACCTATCGGCGATTGTGGGTAGCACTTATTATTCGAACATGGTCAAAGACGTTCAACGATTTCCTGACTATGCGCTGTATCTCGACACGGGTTTGACATATCTTACGGGCACGAGAACTCGAATAGATGCCCTACTCAGGGAAAATCTTAGCCCTCGACTAGGCAGCACTGACGTCACCTTCCATTTGGGCGTGGCTGTTGATTTTGAGGTGTGAACTTCGTAGTTTGAATGCACCCAGGATGTGAGTCGTCAAACACAATAGATAGAGCTTTAGGAGCGATGCCGTGATGCCAGCCAGTAAGATTTTTCGCAGTGCAGCTTTATTCGTTACTCTACTTGGTGTTTGTCTTACTTCTGGACCGAGCGCTTTCGCAGACTCGAACCTCGACTCGCTTACAGTCAACACTACAATCGGGGACGGCAAAGGTGGTCGGGCGTTTGCAAAGTGGACCCATGTCCCTCAAAACAAACCAATTGAAACAATAAGGATTACGCTTAGCAGAGTCAGCGGCGGCAACGACACCTTTGTCAATCTGCGTTTTGAGGGAGGCCCTGCACTAGAAAACGGCAAACGCATTAATGTGCTCGGGGGCAAAGCACTTACTACAGGAAGTTGGTCACTCGGGGGGAAAAGTTCTAACGGGAAGGCTCTTGTATTAAATGCCTATAATGGTGAGGTACGAGTCGGCCGAGTTACGATTGAGTATCAGGGCACGACATCGGCCCTACCCACTCAGAACTCCTCCTCAGGCTACACTGTGAGCAACAATCCTTTCGGAAGCAGCGGCGCGGGCAGTTCGGCAAGCAACGACGACCAGGAGTTTTGTAAGCGCCAGCGTTTAAAGTCACCTAGAGTCGAGATTTCTGAAATGCGTGCCAGCGGTGGACTGTTCTCCGGCAAGTACCGAGTAAGCGGTGAGGTGTTTGGGCAGTGCATAGAAGAAGCCGGTTACTACGAGAAGGGCCGTCTCGAGCAGAAATTCGACGTTCCTTATGACGCTCGTTTCAAACGCGTGCGTTTCGAGACTAAAGTCCGAAGCGGAAAGGACGGCGAAATCAGAGTGCTCGCAAGCGATGGAAGCGAAGACAGGATTAACATCGACGATGAAATTGTTCGCCGCAAGCTGAACTAATTGCAGGTGTTTAGATAGTTCGTAGACGCTGGACAGCGCTTGCCACATATCCCGCACCGAACATATTGGCGTGCGTCATTAGGTGGTAAAGGTTGAGTATTTCGATCCTGTGCTCATGTCCGGCTTCCAGCGGAAAGCTTTCTTCGTATGCGCCGTAGAACCGTGCATCGAATCTACCAAAGCACTGCGTCATTCCGATGTCTGCCTCTCTACAGCCAAAGTAGACAGCGGGGTCAATCAGCGCCGGTCCTGCAACAGCCCAAAATACGTTTCCCGACCAGAGGTCGCCATGCAGCAGGCATGGAACAGGCGAATGCTCATTAAGCGCGTCGCTGATTCTTTCGCGCTTCTGCTTAAGGAGCTGAGAGCACTCGTCAGAAAACCATCCGCGCTCCCGTCCGATCTGAGCTTGGTAATCAATGCGGTTGTTAAGAAAGAACTCTCCCCAAGAATCCGCTTTGCTGTTTATCTGCGGAAGTTCCCCGATAAAATTATCAATATGGAAGCCAAACCGCTCGGCATGAACACGGTGCAGCTCCGCCAACGCTCTGCCGAGCTCCGCAGAATCAGCCAATGTGCGGCTAGCAGCAGGTTCAAGTGCTTCCATAAGTATTGCCGTAGGCTGCTCATCACTGCTCTCGCATACCAAAACTACTTCAGGCACTTTTATAGCACCTGTTTCTCTAAGAGCGTTCAGTCCCTCAGCTTCGGCCGCAAACAACCCCCTCGGCGCACTATAATTCCATTTGACGAAGTACCGACTACCATCTACGCAGACAAGCACAGCCGCCTGACTGATGCACCCCCCGCTTGCAGACCGACAATCCTTAACTGAGCTGCCGACAGCAGTCTCGACCAGCTCCGACAGTGCTTCGGGCAGAGCAGTCACTTCTCAAGTTCCCGCTCTATCTCTTCGAGCAGTGCCGTACACGAGCGATGAATGATGTCGTAAACCGTCTTAAAACTGTCTTTCGGTAGGTAATAAGGATCAGGAACGTCCAAATCGCCACGGTTCTGGCTGTCATAGTCGCGCAAATGAACCACCTTGGTAGTCTTGCCGCCCGCCCGACTGCGAATAGTTTTGTAATTCTCCCGGTCCATTGCGACTAGAAGATCGAACTTCTGGTAATCAGCGCCGGCCAATTGCCTGGCTCGGTGGTAATCGAGGCTCAAACCATGGCGCTCGGCAACGGCAATTGAATCTCTATGTGCAGGTTCACCTACATGCCAAGAGCCTGTACCGCACGACTCGACGTATATTCGCTCCTGAAGCCCGCAAGCGTTGACCAGATCTTTCATAACGCAGTCGGCCAGAGGGGATCGACAAATATTCCCCAAGCAAACAAATAAGATTTTATAGTCTTTCATTTACTGTCCAAAGACCGGATTTCTTGGGTTTAGTACTGCTCGAAAGCGCAGCATATTTCGCACTAATATATAAAAACTGCTCAGAAACAAAACACATTAGCCGGCAGTAATCTTGGGGCAAAATAAATGTTTAACGCATCATACTTCTCTCCTATTGTTATTCGGGCTGTTCCTGATAGAATCCGCTCGAATGTGCTAGGCTTTTTCAGCACCATAATACCGCTACCGTGTTAAGCCGGGCGGCCGGAGCAGGCCGTCATAAACCGATTAGAGAGAGATGTCAGAAGATACCATTGCGAATTCCTTTCGTCGTTGGGGTTACTTGCAAGCACAGCTGGACTATCTCGGAAGAATTCCCAAGTTTGAACATTCTGAATTAGACAATGTTTCCGGTGCTGAGGCTCAGCGCTATAGAGACATTTATTGCGGCCCAATCGGTGTCGAGTTCATGCACATTCCGTATCCCGAACGCACAAAGTGGGTCCAGGAAAGGATGGAGTCGGAACCCGCTAAACACGACCAAGAATATATTTTCGACCGCATACTTCTTTCAGACAGCTTCGAGCGCTTTCTACACACTCGCTACGTCGGAACAAAGCGATTTTCATTGGAAGGTTTGACGACGCTCATCCCGCTGTTGGATTC
Source organism: bacterium (assembly GCA_030431555.1). Lineage (GTDB taxonomy): Bacteria > Bdellovibrionota_C > UBA2361 > SZUA-149 > JAGRAN01 > JAGRAN01. The sequence continues at coordinate 5,481 of JAUIIP010000059.1, read as the reverse complement.
GATACTCGATCGCGCCGCGCAACTCGGATTTGAGTACGCAATGATTGGCATGAGCCACCGCGGCCGGCTGAACGTAATGCTGCATGTAACCGGCGTGCCTGCTGCTGCCATTTTCTCCGGCTTTGAAGATGTTGATCCTAGAAGCGTACTTGGCAGCGGAGACGTTAAGTACCACAAAGGCGCTACGGGACCGTTTACAGGCCCTTCCGGCAGCACAATCGGCGTGCGGCTCGCATCAAATCCCAGCCATTTAGAAGCCGTTAATCCTGTAATGATGGGCCGAGCCAGAGCACGTCAAGAGCGCCTCGGTGACGAAGAGCGCTCACGAGTGTTGACGATCCTGATTCACGGAGACGCTGCCTTCGCGGGACAAGGCGTAAACGCGGAAACTCTGAACTACGCTGATTTGCGTGGGTTTAGAGTCGGTGGAACCGTGCACATTATCGCCAACAACTTGATTGGCTTTACCGCCAGACCGGAGTCACTGCATTCTACACGCTTCGCCTCAAGCTTAATGCACCGCCTCCCTACTCCGATATTTCACGTAAACGCCGAAGAACCTGATGCAGTCTACCGAGTCGGCGAAATGGCAATGGATTATCGCAAAGAATTCCTTACCGACGTGCTAATTGATTTGATTGGCTACCGACGATACGGACACAGTGAAATCGACGACCCGACAATTACCCACCCTGAACTTTATGAAAAAATTCAGCAGCGGCCGTTTTTGTTTGAACGCTACGGCAGCCAAATCGGTCTGAGCAGCGAGGAAATTGAGCGCAGAGAGCAGAACAAAATAGAGATATTCTCTAAGGAGCTCGAACAGGGACGTTCAATGAACCGCATGCCTTCACTGTTCACCCTTCCTGATTACTGGGACTCGTATTTCGGCGGACCCTACGATCCTACCTGCGAGGTCGACACCGCCATCTCCAAGGAACGCCTATCCGAGATAGTAGAAAAGATAACCAGCTGGCCGAATGATTTTCATATTCACAAGAAGGTTCAGCGCGTTATCGAACAGCGCCGCGAAATGGGCGAGGGCAAACGTCAAGTTGACTGGGGCATGGCTGAAGCACTTGCTTTCGGCAGTCTGCTCTGGGACGGAACGATGGTGCGGCTTTCAGGCCAGGACAGTCGGCGCGGCACATTTAACCACCGCCACGCTGCGCTGTATGATGCCGAGACCGGAGCGGAATATTTGCCGCTGCGGCACCTACATGAGCATCAAGGCACGTTTGATGTCTACGATTCGCAGCTTTCCGAAGCTGCAGCCGTCGGGTTCGAATATGGCTTCTCCAGAGACTATCCCGAAGCGCTAGTGCTGTGGGAAGCTCAGTTCGGCGACTTTGCCAACGGTGCCCAAATCATCATCGACCAGTTTATCTCTGCCGGAGAAGACAAGTGGGGCCTCTTGGCGGGTCTGGTCATGCTGCTGCCGCACGGCTACGAAGGACAAGGGCCGGAGCATTCCAGTGCAAGACTTGAGCGCTATTTGCAGTTGGCGGCCGAAGACAACATGCAAGTTTGCTCTCCTTCTACAGCCAGCCAGTACTACCATTTGCTGCGCCGCCAAGTTTTAAGAAAATGGCGCAAGCCCCTGATTGTAATGACCCCGAAGGGAATGCTTCGCGCAGCCGCGTCTTCGTCTCCAGTCTCCGAATTTACCTCTGGCGCCTTTTATCCGGTGCTTGGGGACCCGGAGTATTCAGACGCAAGGAAGATTATAGTTTGCACCGGCAAAATTGCTCACGAACTAGCGGCGGAGCGTCAGCGCAGAGAAGACAAGCAGACGGCAATTGTCAGACTGGAGCAGATTTATCCGCTGCCTGAAGAACAGCTTTCTGCCGTATTCGCATCATTCCCTAACGCATCGACGATAACATGGGTACAAGAGGAGCCGGCTAACATGGGTGCGCTGTTCTTCGTCCGACCGCACCTTGAACGACTCGCCGCCGGCAGAAACGTAACGACGGTTCGCCGCTCAGCCAGCGCCAGTCCGGCAACCGGCTCGCCCAAGGCACACTCACTTGAGCAGGAAGCACTCTTGAAACTTGCGTTTGCAAATTACGGATAACGGAGACCTTGTGATGTCACTCGAAACCTATGAATCTCCATTGGGCAAAATCTTCTTCGACGTCAGCACCAAAGGCGTCACCGCCCTGACTTTCAAGAAACCCGCGAAAGCAAGCATCAGCAGCGACATTAACCCGCCCTTGGCGGCAAAGGTCAGGAAGGCACTGGACCAATACTTCGCGGGAGATCTTGATGCTCTGGCCAAACTGCCGCTTGACGTTGCGGGCACAGATTTTCAGCAACGAGTATGGAAAGCAGCACAGAAGATTAAAGCCGGAAAGCCCATTTCCTACCAGAGCCTGGCGCTGAAAATCGGCAATCGCGGTGCAAGCCGCGCCGTCGGCACGGCGCTTGGAAAGAATCCAGTAGTTCTGGCCGTCCCATGCCATAGAGTAATTGCCTCCAACGGCGGCCTCGGAGGCTTCAGCGGGGGTCTTAACAAAAAAGAGTTCCTGCTTAACCACGAGTCGGTAAAACACTGAGTCAGCAATCGCTTTTCGGGCCACCCAAGTCCGTCGCGCAGCAGTTCAACCTGGAAGCAGCGAAACAGCTGCCGGACGTGATACGCTTTGGCACCAGCTCCTGGACATACCCCGGCTGGCAGGGCAGCGTCTATCACCGCCACTACCCAAACGAAACGCGGTTTCGAAGTGAGTCATTAGGCGAGTATTGCGAATTTCCTTGGTTTCGCACTGTAGGCATCGACAGCTCATTTTACGGACCGCCCGCGATAAGCACGCTTAAACGGTATAAGGCTTGCGTGCCTCGAAACTTCCGCTGGGTATCCAAAGCATGGGAAGAAATCACGATACCCGTGTACGGCCGCCACAAGCGCTACGGGGCTAAAGCCGGCATGCAGAATCCTAACTACTTGAACGCGGATTTGTTCGCTGCCGAGTTTTTATCGCGCTACGTTGATGCCGGAGTGCTTGAAAATACCGGTCCGTTCGTTTTTCAATTTCAGGCACTGCCAAGACCGGACCAAGCCCGCTGCGGAGAGTTTATCGAGCAACTCGGCTCTTTCCTCGACAAACTACCGCAAGATTTTCAATACGCAGTTGAAGTTCGCAACCCGGAGCTGCTTATCCCCGAGTATTTCTCCGCACTTCGGCAAACCGGCACAACCCATTGCTTTAACCATTGGACAAGCATGCCTCCCCTAGTTGAACAAATGCAGGCAGCTGCGACAGGCGGTGGTATTGAAGCTGAATTTTTTGCTGCACGGATACTTACTCCCATCGGAACTACATATGCCGAAGCCGTGGAGAAATTCTCGCCTTACGATTCCATCAAATCCGCACAGCCTCAGATGCGTGCGGACGTTCTTCGTTTGGCGAAGCGCGCGCTGAAGCGCGCTGTGCCGGTATATGTGCTGGTCAACAATCGCTGCGAAGGCTACGCTCCGGGCACAATTGATGCTATTGGAACTGAACTAGTTCATTGGCTAAGCTCGCAGGACAACGAATCTATCGATGAGTGAACTAACAGCGAAACAAATCGGCAAAGTCCTCTCACAGGCAGCCTCCCTCTTGGAACTCACGGGAGAAAACCAGTTCAGTGTCCGCTCCCTACAGTCCGGGTCGAGATACTTTCAGCGACTGAACGTGCCGCTTACGCAAGCCCTGGAAGAAATAGAGGCCGGTAAAGTCAAAGGCTTCGGCAAAGGTCTGCGTGAATACGTCGCCGAGATTGTTTCAACAGGCTCGCTGGAACTCATTGATGAGCTGCTCGCACAGCTTCCGGATGGCCTTCCGGATCTGCTGCGAATACCGGGCCTCGGCGGCAAGAAAGTTAGAGCTCTATGGAAAGAGCTCGGGATTACGTCGCTGGACGAACTCGAAGCTGCATGCCGCAGTGGAAGAATAGTTGAACTAAAAGGCTTCGCCGCCAAAACTGCGGATAATATCTTACAGGGAATCGAGCAAATCCGCTCTTACAACTCCAAGCTGAGAATAGACAGTGCGACTTCGCTCGGCGATAGACTGTGCAAGTATTTGGTCGAAAGCGGGTTTGCGAACCGCGCCGTCACTGGAGGTCAAACGCGGCGCGGCTGTGAAGTGGTCTCTAAAACTGAAATTCTTGTGGATGCTGAGAGCGAAGCCGCGTTGGCTAAGGCTTTATCAGGATTCGACGGCTTAGCCGAAGTCGAGAGCTCGGGCGACAAGACCGTAACAGCAGTTTCCGGGTCTCACCCCCTCAAGTTCACACTCAGCAACTCTGAGGACTGGATAAACCACTTGGTAATGATTACAGGAAGCGAAGAGCATTTGGCCCAGATTGCTGAGCTGCATCCGCAGACCGACGAAAGGTTTGAGCGCGAAGAAGACTACTACCACGCGCTATCAGCGGCATTCATTCCGCCCGAACTTAGAGAAGGCAGGGGCGAAGTGAAGCAATCACTGCAACTGTATTCCGAGGGCAAGTCTTGGGATCTAGTTTCTAAAGAGGACCTAAAAGGCGTTATTCACGCGCACACTACCTATTCTGACGGCGCGCACTCCCTAAAGGAAATGGCTGAAGCTGCGCGGGATGCGGGATATGATTATTTTGCAGTAAGTGACCATTCCCAATCAGCCGCATACGCTGGCGGACTTAGCCCCGAGCAGATTGTTAAGCAGCAGGCGGAAATTCAGGAATTAAACGAAGAGCTTCAACCATTTCGAATTTTTTCAGGCATAGAGTCCGACATTCTCGAAGATGGAAGTCTAGACTATGAAGAGGATATACTCGCCTCCTTTGACTTCGTCATAGCTTCAATTCATTCGCGCTTCGGAATGAGCGAAGATGCAATGAGCGACCGGATCGTTAATGCCGTAAATAATCGTTTCACTACTATTCTGGGACACCCTACCGGCAGACTGCTGCTTCAAAGAGAGCCTTACAGAGTTGACTTGGAGCGAGTTATCAGCGCTTGTGCAGCGGCCAACGTAGCAATTGAAATAAATGCGCAGCCAAAACGCTTAGATCTGGATTGGCGGCTTCTTCAAAGTGCACGCAGGCAAGGTGTAAGAATTGCAATTTGCCCGGATGCACACTCAATTGATGATATTAAGTTAATGAAATTCGGCGTAACTGCGGCCCGCAAAGGTGGGTTATCCGCGGAAGATATAATTAACACATTCGACCTCAAACAGTTTGAAAGTTACTTGAAGGGTAGCGAGAAATGAGCGATCAAATCGAGCACATTGCGCTTAGTGTCGGAAATATAGACGCTGCAGTTGCTTGGTATCAGAGCAGCTTTGACTGCGAGCTAATTTCGAAGACGATTTCCAGAGCAGTGCTCCAGTTCTCAAATTGCAAACTGGTGTTGGTTCTGCCGAGTCAGGAGCGCTCTCATTTAGCGTTTATCAAGGAAGATGCTGAGTCCTACGGTAAGCTAACACCTCGAGGCGATGAAAATCCCAG
>JAUIIP010000058.1 GCA_030431555.1 bacterium | reverse complement strand
CGCGACTCTTCAGCGCCTGCTTTTCGGTGTAAGGGATGCCGGTAAACTTGGTGATGAAAACATACATTATGAGCGGCCCTATCCAGGCTGCCCAAGCATACGGAGCGCCTACCGCAATCAGCGCGTACGAAAACCAGTGCATCCATTCGAAGAAGTAATTAGGATGACGAGAATAGCGCCAAAGTCCACGTCTGCAAGTTTTACCTTTGTTTGCCGGGTTCGAGCGAAACTCGGCCAGCTGGCTGTCAGCAACTGTTTCACCTACTACACTGAGCAGCCAAACTGCACAGCCGACGAAAACCCAGCCGGAGAGTTCAGGTCTCGGGTCAAACGCGATCACAAGAAATGGAATTGACAAAACGACATCTAAAGCCGCCTGCGCTTGGAAGAAAAAAATAAAGTTACGATCCGCGCACTCACCCCAGTGCTCTCGCAATGCTTTATAGCGACCATCCTCTTCTTTGCCGATAACGCGATCTCGGAGCAGATAGTACGCTAGTCTGAAACCCCATATGCCCCCCAGGGAACCGACAATCATACGACGCACGGGATCGCCGGTTGCCAATGCGGCATACAGCAGCGCAAGAAATCCCAAGCCCGCGGCCCAGCCGACATCGACGACGCCGGCATCGCGATACTTCCGTTGATACTTCCAAAGCAGATGCTGGAAGGCCGCCAACAGAAACCAGCCGGCTAAAATCAGTGACAATGGAAAGCTCATCTTACCTCGCAATTAACTGTTTTGCTGGTGCAACTACGAGACGGGCCGGCAGCTCGTTACTTACAGCCGCATAAGTTTTTTCTACCGAATGGTTCAAAGTTTGCGCCCAAAGACAGTCAAATTCGTAAGGCTCAATCCCCCCAAGCGTCCATTGTATAGGCAGAGCTTAAAATTTAGAATTTTCATGTGTGATTTCAATGCCTTCCTGGCTTAGCTGTGAAAGATTTACTGAGGACTTGGCTGTCAGAGACTTCGGCGGCCGAATGAGTCTTTGGGCCCAATGCCGTCTGCGGTTTCACTACCTCCTTTGCCTGAGCTGCAGAAGATTTTCTAGGCAAACCGGACTTGCTGAGAAAGCGTTCCAGGACTCGGTCATTAGTGATAGCTATCCACAAAAGCTCAGTGAAGACTCTCGTGTGCGCATTCAAGAGAGCATTACCAAGGCCTTGTTCGAGGACCCCGCTTGCTAATACTAATCGCGCATGGAAGATATCATTGTTTCTAGAGGTTGACCCAATGAGATTATCCGAAACTTGCGCGAACCCCTTCTCGCGACTTAACGAGTGGCTTAAAGCTGCCGAAGAGAAGGGCATAGTCGACCACAATGCAATGGCACTTGCTACTACTGGCAAGGACAACTCGCCAAATGTACGCATGGTACTCCTCAGAGGCCTGAATGAGGAATGTTTGTTATTTTACACAAACTACCAAAGCACCAAAGCCAGGGAACTTAACGAAAACGCTCAGGCGAGCGTGCTTTTCTTTTGGAGAGAATTGGGGCGGCAGATAAGAATTTTCGGCTCAGTCGAACGCACCAGCCGATCACAGTCGGAAGCTTATTTTGCTTCCCGGCCAAGAGGCTCGCAGATTAGCGCGATAGCCTCCGAGCAAAGTCAGCCGCTTTCTTCGCGTGCCGACCTAGAAAAGAAAGTAGAGCAGTTAGAGCGGGAGTTCGAAGGAAAGGAGATCGAGTGTCCTCAAGATTGGGGAGGCTTCAAACTGAAGCCGGAACGCTTCGAGTTCTGGGAAAACGGTGACTATCGGCTGCACCATCGGCTGCTCTACACTCCTTCGGGTGATGGGAGCTGGCAGCATTGCCTGCTTCAGCCCTAAACTCTCGGTGCCAATCCTCGCTTAAATTTACCCACCAACTTTTCTTCGAATCGACCGAGCCCGGTTCGTTTGAGAGTTGAGCGAACAAGACGACCAGCCAGCCGTCTGCGCTTGAAATCTTGAAGCCCTCGCATCGCTTTAATATAGCGCGGAACGAAAACCTCATACTTCTTTCGGCGCATCTCGACACCTACGTCTTTGAACGATCCCATCTGAGGATTAGTATTAATTTCCCAAACACGCAGTCTGCCGTTCTCAATTCCGTAGTCGATCCTTCCGTAGTGGATATTGGCAGTTAAGAAGACTTGTCTTATTTGTTCGGCGTGCGGATTGAAGCGAACGTAGTCCAGCTCTTCTTGAACGGTATCTTTGGTCACAATTTCCGGATATTTTACAATCCAGTTTTCACTAAAGAATTGATGACCGGCGACCACTCTGCCGGCGACAAAAAATGCGGAATATTTTCGATAGACACCAGCCGCATCGGAAGTATCGCAAAACTCTGTTATAAGCGCGTCATCCCTGCTCTTACCGCTTCGCGAAATTTCCTCTATCGCGGATTGAAGCTCGGCCTCGTTTCTCAACAGATTCGTAGGGGCCATTTTACCGCCGTGAAAATTCTCATCTCGAATAAAAACAGGATAATGCTGGGGCATCCTCAGCTCGCTGACGCGGTACACATTAAAGTTGTTCACCCGATCTAAGTAGAGCCTGCGCAGCAGCTCGTAACGGCGCATTATCTGGGTCGGGTGATTGAGCAGCCAAATATCCTTTCCACAACCGGCAAGCAGGTTCCAGTACTCCACCCAGTACTCCGCCTCTCGTGGGCTCATGCGTTCGAGATCAGTAAATATGTATACACCGGGGTCGAAGCGCCGCTGTTTCTTGAGAGACTCGTAGGTGACTATGGATACACTTTCAGCCAGGGGTTTGCCCCAATCGCTTAGGAAGCGCTGTATCGTGTCCCAATAGTATTCCTCATGGACGAGGTAGAAAATCATTAGAACCTCGAGGTAGTTGTTCCGCAAAAAAATACCTCACTACCCGGAAAAAGCAAACGTCGCTTACCCTAAGTTTCGACCAAGCTGAATGAGTCTTTGTTGAGCCTTGAGAGGACGGCTGGTATAAACTACAACGTATTTAATTAAATAATTTTTAAAGATTCTGAGGGACACATGGATAAGTCGAACAAGCTAATAGAGCTTAGCAAGCTGACTGTTGAAGACGAAGTTGTTAAGAGTTTCGTCGAGGAACTGGAATCGGCAACCGACTCAGAAGAAGCCCAGTGGACTCAGCCATTCGCCGCCGCGGGCAAAATGTCTGGAAAATCTATAACTAAGTTCGACATCGATCTCTAGCAGCTCAACGACGTGACAATTGCAGCTAGATCGCTACCAGCGCAGAGGTTGGACGACGGGCGTGCCTCTAAAGCGGCTGCCGCCCTAAGTGCTATCGACGTCTTCTTGCGTAGCAACCAAACCCCTTCGTTCATTGAGTCTTCGGTTCGTGACGAGTTTCACTACAACATAGGTTTTTTGAAATCCGTAAGCCCGCAAGCTTTTACGCGGGCTTGGCGAACGCCGCTAGCTTACTTGTTTTCGCGGGTTTGCTATGAGTCTCTTCACGCGGCAGGTAGAGCTAAAACACCAAACGACGCAGCTTTAGAACATCTAGGCGTGCAATACGGCGAGGACTGGCAGCCTGCTCTCGTCAAGTTTCTGAGGAAACTCAATCTGTTCTGCACTGCGGCCGCATTGAACGATGGTGTTAAATTTTCTATCTCTCCCGGCCTTCACTGCGAAACTCCATTTACAATCCCCTCTACGGGTTTAACAATCGCCAAGGAAAACAGTTCTGAAGTTCAGGCCTGCACCTTATTCGGCACTGACGGCCGCTCAGTCCTTCTGCAAGTCGGAAGTAAAAATCTTAGTCTGGATCCCGAATCGTCGTCGAATGATTCTACGCTGTGCTGCTCGCGTTGCCCTAAACTTGACGCGGGGGAACAGCAGATCCTGATGCAGCCATACGAAATTTCTCTGCTGAGAACCGAGAACTCGGCCGTGCTTACGCCGGACAACATATTGGATTTCCAGCGCAACTCACGGCAGATCTTTCAGGCAGCGTTGCAGGTAATTCAAATTTACGCGCCGGAGATATTTGCCGAGCTAAAGGACAACCTCCAAGTAATCATAGCGAAACCGCGCGAGCTTGGAGGAATTACGAACGTTTCGGATTCGCATCTACCGGGCTTGATGATAGCGTCCCTTTTGGCTGAACCATACGAGCTGGCCGATACAATTATTCACGAGTATTACCATAACCGTCTTTTCTATTTGGACGAGTTAGAACCTTTGCTTATAAAGAGCGATAACGGTTCATCTGCCGATTTGTATTCACCGGCTCGCGACGACCTCAGACCGATCCTAGGCGTCTGGCATGCGCTGTATGTATATCTTCCGGTATTTCGCTATTGGGCGGCGGTCTATGAGGACGAACATCTCAGCGATCACCTAAAAAGCTACGCTGCCGACAGACTGGCGAGGTTCGGACTGCATCTGAAGATTTTCGATGCTCAGGTTGATTTAAAGCATGAGGCTTTTACCGAAGCCGGTGACAAGCTGCGCAGGAAACTTCACCTTGAAGTCGAAGAATGCTTTTCGCACTTGGCTGCCATGAACATTCACCCTTCTGCATTACCTGCTTTTGAATGCGACGACGATGGCTCAATAAGGCCCGTCACAGCCTCTTCAGACGGCAGACACCTTAATGTGTTCGAAGTAGTGAATCATCATATTGTTTCGCATTGCCCAGAACCTAGACGAACTGAGCTTTTATCAATGATTGAAGCCAATTGTCTGCATTAGTTTTGGCTTGATACGCCGAGTCGCTTGATGCAGGCATCACCCGGGAAAATACTGCTTTTAGTAATTGCTTTAGGCGCCTATTTGTTTGCCGGCTACTTAAGCATCTCGACTCTTTCACCAACTTACGATGAACCTTTCCACCTCACTGCCGGGTATATCATCCTCGAAGATCAAGACTACCAATATCAGGGCCTGTGGCACCCTCCGCTCGCTGAGATGACTGCAGCATCGGCGCTTTATTCGATAAGCAGTGAAAAGAAACCCTCATTAGAGACAAGCCAACCTAGGGGCAGCCAAGCCGAAAACTACATTGTCTCGGATGCCTTCCTCTACGAAAACTTGCTCGATGCCGACCAAATGATTCGGGCCGGAAGGATTTTGAATTGGCTGGTGTTTCTGTCGGTCCTTCTCGTTTCCTTGTGGGCGACCGCCAGGCTCCTCGATCCTCAAGCTTCGATCTGGGCCGTCTTGCTGCTGCTGGCTGAGCCAAACTTGCTCGCCCACGGGACTTTAATTACTACCGACTTTTCGAATGCCGCTCTCGGACTAGCCGCCTTTTGTTCCCTCGCTTGGTATGTGCGAAAGCAAAACAGTGCGCGCGCAGCGCTCGTCGGCCTGACTTGGGCGGCGGGATGGCTCTGCAAATATACCGCTGCTCTTATTTTCGCTCCTCTGCTGATTTGGCTCTTCTTAGAACAAAAGCGGCTTAGAATACATGTTTATTGGAAACGTCATTTGCTTGTCGCATCCGTGTGTTTCGCCTTGGTTTTCGCAGCCGTATTCCAGCTGAGCAGCCCTCTGATATTTTTTAAGGGTTTTGCGAACACTCTTGTCTCAGCGGTTCACGGAAGAGAGAACTTCTTCATGGGGCAGCATTCGAGTGCAGGCTGGTGGCTGTTCTTCCCGACCGCTCTATTGCTCAAGATACCACTGACGATCCTCGCAGCTGCAATGTTCGGATATCTGCTGGCATTCCTGCACTGGCGCAAGACCAGAGATCGCACAATTGTATTCCTGTTCGTAGTCCCGCTGTTCTTGCTGCTAATGGCTGCACAGTCGCGGATCCAAGGAGGGCTGCGCTACGTACTGCCGGTCGTCCCCTTTCTGCTTGTGATGGCAGGGTACTTATTCGCTCGTTTGTCGGAGTCGATCCGTGGTGCCTGGCTAGTTTGTATTCTTTCTATATTGACTGCCGGAGCCAGCTCTTACCGAGTCACCCCGTGGTATCTGTCATATTACAACACGCTGGTTCGCAGCCCAGAACAAGGCTACCAGTACTTTACCGACTCCAATACTGACTGGGGCCAAGCGCTTGGAAAACTTGCAGCGTACGTGCATGGGATAAATGTCTCTTCGCTGTATCTGTCTTATTTCGGAACAGCGCGGCCGGAATACTACGGTTTAAAATATATTCCGATTGCTTTCTCAAGCGACATTCCTCGTTCCAAAGTTCCGGGATCAGACCCGACGAAAGAAAGACGCATCCTGCTCGCCGTTTCGGCGACGAACTACCAACACACTTTCGGCGAAGACAAAACTATTTGGAGCTTCCTAAGGGATAGGACAGCGATCCGCACATTCGGCTATTCGATCTTTCTATATGATCTCACAGACGATCCTGAAGCCCTGAGTACGCTTGCAGAGCTGCTTCGCAGGGACGAACGTACTGAAGCCGCAAGCAGCCTGGAAAATTATATTACTGAAAACTTCAACTAGGCTTCTTCGAAATACGGATAGTGCGGCTGCACGTCAGACCGTATCATCTCCTGCACGATGCGCTCGTAGAACTCCGCTTGCGTCGATGCGTGCACTAGTGGCGCACCCGGCACCACACTTGAGCGAAACTGCGGAAAGCTGATTAGTTTTGAAGCGGCACTTTGCTCGCCAAAAAGTTCTTTACTATTTCTCTGTGTCATTTCACAAATTCCATTTTGTGCTGGTCTAGCTTGCTGAAAATACAACCAAATTCTTAGGGCAATGTTAAGCTTCGGTATTAACATCGTTTGCTTTCATGCCGGGGTTCGCTAGGGCCGCTATGTGCATCAAAAAAGGACATAGACGCAGGTTGTCCCAAACGAGAAACTGGAACTTGGTCCAGCTTAACAATTCAGCGCATGAGCTACTCCGACTTGGCTGACAAGGCCGCACACTTCCTAGTTTATCTTTGTTCGGCAGCCGCTCTCGCTGTTTGCGTACTATGCCCCACAGCGCAGGCGCAGGAGCTTTTCGAGGCTGGAGGCCTTACATTCGCATGCGATTCCTGCTCCAAAACTGAAGACGGCAGCTGCAAACTCGAGAAAGACGGTCAAACCGTAACTCTCCCCTGCGAAAAGCTAAGCGAGCTGCTCCTGCTTCAGGCGGTACAAGGCGGCTATGACGGAGTACATCCTTCACATACGGAACTGCGGCAGCTGCTGTTAAGCAGTGATGTTACCGACGAACAGGCAAAATACGCGCTAAAGCTGCTAACGAAAACTGAGCCGGGCCGAGCCACCCTGCGCTACATCGCTCCGCATATCTTGGACCGACATGCCAAGCATTTGCCAAACCTAATTATGTCAAGCAGCGAGGCGGGAGATGTGTGGGACGCTTTTTGGAAACTGCCCCAGACTCATGGAATGCCGCTAACAGACGGTGTCAGAGCTGCAATGATAGTTCGCTCCAACAAACTTAGCATCCCACAGCTATTGGAGTCGATCGAGGAATCACCGCTCGAAGAACACGAAAGCAAGCTCGCTTTCTACGAAAAGTTTCTTAGAGAGAATGGCCATCCGGCTTCAGAGCGCATTGCCGAAATCAGAAGTATTCGTGAGGCGTGTATGGGGTTTAACACCTCGGCAAAAGTACCGGAAGAATGCGACAAAAAGGCGATTGTTAATTTGGACCCGGCCTACCAGGTGTACTTCTCTAAGCTCCAGCTTCAATTAATGGAGAATTACCTGCAGCGCACAAAGCTGCGAGGCGCAGAGCTGCTCGAAGCTGTCTCTCAAACGAACTACGAAACATTTCGCTCGAAAGAAATCGCGCAAATGCTTTTCGATGAAATTCAAGCAATCAACGACAAGCTGGGAGATAAGAACCGCGTCCGTTTTATTACCAAGGATGTCCAGCCGATGCTGGACGCTTACGCAAGAGATAATACAGAACTGGCGTTCGAAGTCGCTAGGCTGTACGTGTCTGCGTCGCATGAATCGTTCAACGCCGGTAAGCTCAACAATGGATTTAACTACATGCGTAGATCTTTCGTGATCTTCCCGCAAGTGCTGCCTGAGAGAGTGAGCTTGCTTTCTGCGCTTCAGAAAAGCGGGGCCTTTGATGCAAATCCGGCGTTAAAGGAGCAGCTAACGAGCGTAACGGATCTCAGCGTCAGTGTTCAGCTCGACAGAACGGATTACAAGCCGATCCTTTACGCCGTAGCAGGTGTGCTCGTCGTACTGTTTGTTGCAATTTTATTGTTTGTCTTCATAACTAATCGCGCCGCAAGACCGGCTAATGACGGAGTGTTGACCGAGGAAGAGAGAATTGAGCTAGGCGAAATACTCGGCGAATTTGGTTTTTTAGAAAAGCCGGACAAAACCCAGCTTGCTACATTCTTCCGGGAGCGCGCAAAGGAACTACATCCTGATACGGGCGAACATCCCGATGCTGACGCTTTTGCGGAACTCACCGAGCGCTACGAGCGAGTCAAGGTGCTGATCGAAAAGCAGCTCTAACGTCTACTTCTTCGAGACGAATTCACTCCCACTCAAATAATATCTTAGTGGAAGCTCAGCTCCTTTTTTAATTCCAATTCGAGTGGTTGTAGTTATTTTTGGTCGTCTCGCGCTGCGAATACGCGGCTCGTAAGCATCTCGATTAAGAAGGCAAAGACGCTTCGAGTCGAGCGCCGCGCCATCCAGACCTGCATCCATTCCCATTGCCATCACTAGCTTTCCGGGACCGCTGCAGAGGTTTTTCATTTTTTCGGTCCCTCGGCGCCGCTTCATCAACTCAAGCCCCTCTACTGGTTCAAGTGCTCTAATCAACACCGCCTCACCAACGCCCTCAGGCCCAGTCACAACGTTAAAACAGTAATACATTCCGTATATTAAGTAGATATAACTCGTGCCTGCTGCACCGAACATAGATCGGTTGCGCTTGGTCATCCCGCGATGCGCATGGCAGGCCGGATCCCCCTGGAACAGATATGCTTCCGTCTCGACAATTCGGCCCACCGTCCGCCCCTCGGGAGCACGATGGACAAGATAAGTCCCCAGCAGCCGCTTGGCGACTGACTCTGTCCTACCCTTAAAGAAGGATTTATCGAGAAGCATTTGATTTGCTTGACTTGTTAACCGAAAACAAATATTTCTAGGCTCTGGAATTGAATAATTTTGCACGACTGCAGCTTATGAGCAACGCACCCGCCGCATTGAAGCACTCATGCCACACTCGCCCGATGGCGATGTGTATGTGCATGTTTGGCCTTCCAATGGTTGCGTAGGGTAGCGTTTAGTCGCTCGCAGAAAACCCCGGCAACCTTTGGTTGGCGGGGTTTTTTAATGCCCGCCCTCCGTTTGTTTGCCGAGAAATTGATATCGAACCGGTCTTTCCAGACCTCAAATGGGTAGAAGCCTTCTGCATTTCGATCGCTCACGCGCAGCGAGCCGTCGAAGTGTGTCCGCAAGGAGGTTATTTTCGGTTCTCCACCGAGAAGACACTAATCACCTAGACGCTCGCTTCCGCACTGGGCAGCAGCGAGAACAGTCCCTTTTCTTTTTTCTCACGTCTGGAAGAGTAATCTAGGCGTAGGGAGGAGCTAGGTCATGACGTCTCAGTTCACTGTAGAGCTGGTGGAGCCCTCATGCCTCATGTCCCAGCTCGAGGAAATCGGCGGCGTCGTCCACCGGTCCTTCCTTGAGCCTCCCTGGAACTTCACATGGTCGTTCGAGCCGAGTGACGATCCCGACTCCGGTCTGGGTTTCGTCACCATGCTTGCCAGCCACGGCGCTGACTTCTTCGTCGCGAGAGATAGTGACGGCAGAATCGTCGGAGTCGGAGCTGGTATCGCGTTCGACCAGTCGATGCTCGAGCATTTCAAGGTGAACGGCGCAGAGTGCGGTGACTACTACTGTGCGACCGTTGCAGTGGATGGCGCCTCACGCAAGAACGGGCTATTCAAGAAGCTCGTCGATGCGCGCATCCAGAATGCTCGAAATCGCGGAATTTCCAAGGTGTACGTCCGAACTCGCGTCGATGCTCAAACTGTGATCGACTACTACACGCGTCTCGGCTTCACTGAAGTCACGCGCTACATGGTCGAGCAGGGAGGCACTCGGAGCGAGCGGGTGGTGATGGTAATGGACTTGGACTCGGCTCTCACCTCGTGAGCGCTCGAGTCCCTGCCCGGCCGGATCCAGGAATCATGAGCAGAGCGCTTCTGATCGTCTTCGTTCGGTGCTGAGGTTATGTTGTTCAAAGAACTACGGTTCGCGGACGCACTCGGCACATTTTTACTTGCAGTGCCGCTAATTCTGATTGGAAATTTCGATTTTTTTAGATGAGCAGATTTTCTTGCCTTGTATCACATGCTCTTCAATCCGCATGAAGGCACCTTCGGAAAATTCCATAGCTACTCCATTCGAATTGCTTGCCTTAAGCAGCAGGTACGCATCCATCGTATCTCCCTGCGCTTGCGCCGATTCGAGAGCCTTGGCTCGCTCTGACTTAGGCTTCTGTTGTATTTCAAGCAGCGTTTTCGCAGGCAAAACATTCACCCCTTGCTGCATACAAAAAAAGTTCGGCTCTGTCCTGAGTCCTATGCGAGTTCCCGGCTCGACCGTCCTTCCACCAATGGAAAGCGAGTCCTTGCTGACATAAAAAATCCCGCCAGCCAAGGCGGCAGCAGTCGCATCCGCCGTCGCCTCGAATTGCTCGATCGCTGCTTTTCCAGACATATTCACAATTACTTGATCACCAAGAATGCCGAGGATCGCTTCCGTCCCGGGAGATCCCGCCACAATTGTGATATACGGCACCACACCAATCGTGCTCTGAGCCACCCGCACACCGTCGCCCAGCTGAAAGATAGCATCTCCGGCAAACCTATATTCGTTGTTGTCACCGGGTAAAATTATTGAACGCGGAACGTTGGAGTTATCACCATATTTAAAAAACATGCTGGTAGTGGATTCGGGTGACATATGTCGCAAATCAAAAGCTGCGACCGGAGTCTTTCTCACAGGACTATGAGCTATGAATATTCCTTCCTCACTCAACACCACAACTGTTTCGGATCTAGGATCTGGGTGGTGATAGGACAAAATATCCAATTTAACCCACTCGGCCTCTGCGCTCCCGGCAACGAGCAGCGAAGCCAGCACAAAAAGAATTTTCACTATTTTGCTAGACACTTATAAACCAAGGTGTATTCACGCAGCCATTCACTCTGTTTTGCAATCATAGCTTCCCAGCCCCAGTTTTCCAACAACTTGCTTAACTTTGAGCGTATTGGCAACGTCGGCTCCTAGGGCGCATCTGATTAAGACGACACATGGGCTTTGAACGACTTGAAATTTTGCGATTTTCTCAAAACGGCGAAGTCCTGCGTAGACTAGTGTGCCTTGCCGGTCGAGTATCAGTATTCCGCTCACGGATGCAGAACAATTTAACGCTTTATCGCGACGCAATTTGCGGTAAGCCGACCTCGGCTCGCTTTTCGCTTCTGCTCGATGGCTCTACTTTTCAGCCCGGAGATCACAATTATATCGGTTTCGGTGAGAGCTTCAGTCGTGAGAACTGCCCAAGTGTTCGTGAATACCTTACTGAGGCCGGTCTCTCTAGAGAGGATCTCGAGCCTACGTTGGCCAATTTTGGTTTGGGCGGCCTAGCATCGGCTTCGAGCGCTGACCTGTCACCGGCACAACAGACCATGCTGCGCATGCTTGCAGCAAGCTGCATGCCGAATAAGCTTTTGATTTGCAATAATCCGTTTCAACATCTTCCCGAGCCTTGGCACGATTCACTCGCTCAGCGGTTAACAAACTTCGCCTGGCGCAAGCGCGCTATCGTTGTCGTGACTGAACTTACAGTTCGCCCCGAAACGTGGATTGAAAATGAATTCATTGCTCGACTTTCTCTTGAGCCCCCGAGAAAAGCTACGATCGGCTTTGGAGGTAGCGAAAGCATGTCAGCCGACCTGGTTGCCAACATCCGGCGTCAGGTTAAGGAATTTGACGAGTCAAACGCACCAGCAAAATCTCAGCAGGTTCCCTTAGCAAACTCCGGTTCGACAGAGCCTTCCAAAGCGCAGGCCGGCGCTTTGCGAAGCATCAAAGATTTCTTTATCTCCGCGCTGTCAAAGCGCGGGCGGGCCCAGTATAGACTGGCCGGATTGATAATAGTTACCTTCCTGATGGCAGCGGAAGTCGTCATTTTGACTTCCGGACCGAGCCGGCCGGACCCGGGACCTGCCCCCGAGCCGACCAAACTTGCCTCAGTGAATGTTTCGCACTCTCCGCAGCGAAACAGCGATGAACCCAGCTCAGTGATCGACGCTTATCCTGCAGGCGTAAAAGAGGCAGTTCTGCGCGCCTTTAACAGCCCCGAAGATGTGATTCGCGCGAGGGCTGAAGCAGCCTCACGTCGGAGCGCGGCGATACGCAAGAAGGAGCAGGCAGCTCAGCCGACTCCGCAGGTAGTTTACCAGCCTCCTCCTAGACCGACGCCACAAAGCGTAGAAACGGAGGCGCCAGACTTAAGCGAAGAAGAAGCCAGGAGGAGAGAACGCAGAAAAGCCTTCCTTGAAGCAATTCGCAGAAGTCGAGACGAAGAGCTCACCGACGATGAGCGCGAAGAACGCGAAGCAAGAAGAGAGCGCCTGCTCGAAGCACTGCGTCGCCACCGGGCGTTTCGTGACGCGCAGTAGCGCTAGAGCATAGCCGGAACTATCGAAAACACATTGCCGAGGTGATCAGCCAGATATAGTTCGCCGTCTTCGTCCTCGCCAATTGAAGTGGCCAAAAAGTCACCTTCAAAAATAGTCTGCCTAATCCACACGCCGGATGAGCTTTCTTGCAGCGCCCATATCTTGCCGGATGAGAAGTCGACGAAAATATATGCTCCGACAAGGTCCGGCATTGCTGAACCGCGGTAAACGTATCCGCCGATAATAGCGGTGCCGTCATCATGTGAATATTCAAACACCGGCAGCTCAAGTCCGCTCATATCGCAGCCGACCGCGGGCTCAAAACAATGAAAGCCTTCCATAACGTTCCAGCCGTAATTGCCGCCTGCTTCAACTATATTGATTTCTTCCCACAGTCCCTGTCCGACATCGGCTACGAACATTCGCCCAGTTACTGAATCAAACGAAAACTTCCACGGGTTGCGCAGTCCATAAGCCCAAATCTCCGGCTGCGCACCGGCAACACCGACGAAGGGATTATCTGCCGGAACCTCATACGGGAGATCTCCGTCTACATCGATACGCAAAATACTGCCCAGTAAAGTACCCAGGTTTTGTCCGTTCTCGAAGACGTCGTTCGACGCACCGCCGTCCCCCAAGCTGAAATACAAATAACCATCGGGGCCAAACTGTAGCTGACCACCGTTATGGTTCCCCGCGGGCTGTTCCACTGTCATGATTATCCTTTCAGAGGTCGGGTCAAGCTGGTTCGGATCTCCGCCGGAAACCATATACTCAGAAACCACAGAGTCACCGTTAGTATCTGAGTAGGATACGAAGACTCTATCGTTTACGGCGAAGTCGGGGTGAAAAGCAAAGCTGTGGAGCCCTTGCTCGCCGTTCGTTCCGACCTGGCTCGTGATATCCAGGAACGGAGTAGAGTACAGATTACTTCCGTCGTGGATCCGGATACGCCCGTCCCGCTCCGCAATAAAAATCCTAGCGCTGCTGTCTCCTGCGTGCCCGACATAGGTCGGCTTAACCACGTCGCCGGTAAGCAGGGTGGTCGCAACGCGCAGGTCATCTGCTCGCACTACGCCCGCGGGCACCCGCATAATCGAAGCTATCGGCGCGCCGCTGTGGCGAAAGACGCGCAGCAATTCACCAATTACCGAACCGCCGCTTCGAGCGGGGCGCAGTACTGCCTGCCCGAGCTTGTCGGCACTGAAGCGAGCATGAAGCGCCAAGTCATAAATTAAACTATTGCTGACCGTGAAATAATCCTTATCAACTCTCGCTCCGCCGTCGCTGAAGACGTCCATATACGAAAACGACTCTCCGACGGCTTGACCGGCGGTCTTAAGCCAATTGTCCATTTCAAGAAAGGTATTTACAAATGCAATCAATCGTTCACCCGGGGCAGCTTGAACGTCGTTTTTCTGGCTGGCATAGGCCCAGGCAATTTCCGGCGAAGCTGACGTAAGTCTGCCGTAGTGGCTGCTCTGAACTATTAGGCGGGTACTGGAGCCGTCTGCGCAGCTTATCCTTGCGTAGCCAATTGCAGAGTCTCCCAAGAACTGGTTGATGTTTAGATGGTACTGCGACAAGGCAGCAAGCGTTCTCGTCTCCTGGTGTAATAAATTGTTTAACTGATCAAAAACCGAGATAGTCAGCTCCCTGGCACTCGCGTCAACATTGGCGACTTCTAACCAATTGAGTGCCGGGTTCATTGTCGACAAGAAAATGGGTTCGGTTCCACAGGAGCCCTGCTGAGGGAGCAGCGTAAATGCGAATCGGAGGTCGTCAGGAGCAGGCCGCATGTAGCGCGCGAGGTTGGCAAGATAAGGCGCTGAGCCGCTGCTCGGCTTGATTGTATATACGCCGTAAAGCTGCCCTCCCCCAAGCGATTCGACGTGCCCGAGGGCCAAATCAACCTTGCCGTTTCCCGGCACCGATACGGGTATCGTTCTAAGCAGATTTCCCGCTCCGTCATAAACCTCAACTTCCGCACTAAAAACGGTTCCAGCCGGGTTGATCAGGCTCAAGTAATTAAATACCGGCTGAGAACCTCCCTCGGGATTGAAGGAGTTGTAAACTCCAGAACGGTCGCCGGTAATCGGGTTATCTAGACGAATTGCATACGCGTAATCTACAGAGGCCCCGGGAACTCCTCCCGTGAACCGATAGGTCGATACGACACAAGCAATTTTGCCCTCAGCCGCAGCCGTAAGCAGGGCAAGCGAGAATGTTCCGTAGGCGTCAGAGATAGAGAAA
>JAUIIP010000057.1 GCA_030431555.1 bacterium | reverse complement strand
ATACGTCCGGAGAATCTACCCTTGCCGAAATGCTGTCTCCGTCGAAACCGCTCCCAATGGTAACGCGATATAGGTCAAAGTATCACACGATCGATCTGGTGCGCTCAGCCTATCATGACAGAAGTTTCTATATTTTTGATTTGTTTAGCAGCAAGTTTAAGGAGCGGCCGGATTTTCCGCCTCGAATATTGCTGTTCTTAAACGGCGAGGTTCAATTCTTCGGAGATTTCGAGGAAGTGTATCATGAGTTCTTTGCGCACGTTCCGATTGCGGCTTACGGCAATGTGCCCGAGCAAGTGTTGATTCTCGGCGGTGGAGATGGGCTGCTTCTTCGCGAACTACTTAAGTACGACAAAATCAAGAAGATAACGCTCGTAGATCTAGACCCTGAAATGCTGCAGTTTGCGCGCTCAAATCCCGTTATGCGTCTGATAAACCGCGGCTCATTCGACGATCCGCGCGTATCGGCGGTCAGTGCAGATGCTTATCACTTTATCAAGAACTCCACAGACGAATTCGATGCGGTTTTTATGGATTTTCCTGAAGTCAGCGATTTTAATTTGTCGCGACTTTATAGCGTGGAGTTTTATAGTTTTGTCTCCGCACATCTGTCTGAGCGTGGTTTCGCCGTAATGAACTCGGGACAGATCGAGTACTTGAGTATTCCAGACGAGAAGGGGCTCGAGGAGATTAGTCCTCGCAACGATTGGGCCGGCGCTTACAATACACTTCGATTGTCCGGCTTTAAACAAATAACTCCCTTTTACAGCAGGCTTGAATACGACTTGCCTCGAGCGGCGGCTCAAGTTAGTGAGAAAAACCTTGTCAATCTCCCTGCCGATGCGAGTCCGGATAAAATGAAGCAAGCTGCTGCTTTGTTTTTGCGCTACAATGCCGCTTCGCTGCGCTCCGGCTTCATCATGGCTGCGAAGCAGCCGAGGCCTCTTGCCTCAAGCTTTGAAAGTGCGGCTGAACCGCTGCATGTCATCAATGGCAAACGATACCGAGCCGCCCTAGAGACTCCACTCCCGAAGTTTCCCAAAGCGACCAATCGTCGAGCAAATTCAGTATTCCGACCCCAGCCTAGCTGGAGACCAATTTGGTCCATTCGTCGGCCGCTGCGTGGTTACGGCGAAGTCTTTTCGGATTAGGAGAGGTGAGGACTTAGTTGCCGCGTCTGAGCGTTACATGCAGCAAGCCGCGGAAATCTCCCAAGCTATATCCGAGTGCTTGGTCTTCCGGGTAGCGCTTGGCTAGCTCTGCTAGGACATCTGGTGCAAGGCTTGCTTTAGTGCCGTGGCAGCTTAGGCACGGCGCATCCACTATAATCGGCTTGTAGAAGTGGAAATTCTCTTTTTCGACTTGCAAATAGTACTGCGGCATTTCTTCGTTGCTGGCGGCCAAGGATGCAAAATGGTTCAAGACTTTTAATTCTCGTTCATCCGGGGCATTGCTGAGGTTCCTTACGCGCATGCTTGTGCGCTTTAGACCCGCAACATAAGAAGCTGACTTTGCGCTGCTCTCAGTGAGCGGCATTGCTTTCCGACTGCAAACATCGATTGCGTTCTTAGGTCCGCCTTCTGCCATGGCTTTAACAAGCTCGGACTTCAAAGAGCCAAGAAAGCTATTGGAGACAGCTTGCGCTTGCTCGATAGCAGCCTCCTTGCTTTCAATCGATGCTAAGCTCTGGGCGCACGCGCCGGTACAAGTAATTAAAGTGTATACCGCAAGACGTAGAATCTTGTTGATTAGGCCGCTCATCTTTCGTGCTCCAAATTGTGCTGTCGGATGCAATTATGCGTCTGTGGGCGCTTGAAGGCAAAGGCCTAGAGCTTGAACAAACTTCTCTTCTTTTGTTAATGAGGCGCAGCGGTAGATCCGGGCGGGGTTCATGCATTGCACGAACCCCGCCCCGTTAACCTCGGTCGCCGGTCGATTCGAGCTTAGTTTCGAAGGGCGGTGATGCCCAGGCGCTCGAAGCTTCGCGTGCGATAGACCGTTCCCTCGGGAGTCTGCTCCTCGGTGTAGAACAAGGGTCCGTAGTGATACTCACCCAGAAACTCGAGCGTGAACTCGAGCCAGGCGATCACTCCCGCCTGCTGCAGCACATGGAAGCGGGGCTCCCAGTAGTGACCTTCGGTCTCCAGGTAGTAGATGCCGAGGACGCCTTCGATGACGGTTTCGCTCGGAAGCTCACCGATGATCCGCCAGCGAAGCAGTTCGCCAGCGTTCGCGACCGCACTTCCGTCTCCCGGCCGGTCGAGAGTGTACTCGCACTCGCTTCCGGGCTGGAAGCCGACGATCAGCAGGCTGTCACGAGGACTTGTGCACGTTTCACCTCCGGTGATGCCGTGGGCTTCGACGTACCACTTCCCGACAGGCAGCTCGATGCGAAAGTCGCTGCCGCCGCTCCAGCTTCCGCGGAGCGTGCGAGACTCCCACCCGTCCCTGTCGGGAACGTACTCGGTGAAGGCGAACTCGACCTCGGTGCCGGCGTCGAAGCCAAAGGCCCTCAGCTTCGCTCGCCTGCCATGGTCGATCAGTCGGGATTGGCGATCGATCTCGACGCGAAGCTCGCAGCCGATCTCGATCGGGTCCCCGTCCGGCGGCGTATCCTCGTCGATTCCAGACACTCCAGCAGGTCCCGGGCCGCAGCCGAGCAGCACGAGCAAGCCGAAGAGCAGCCAGGTACAGGGGCTTCTTCGCATGGTGTATCCTCCTCCTACTTGAAGATGTCGAACAGCAGCGATCCGGAGACCGAAACGCCGCCGACGTCGTCGGTTGATGTGTTCAGGGTGTGGCCGTCGGTAAAGCGCGAGAGCCCGATACCACCTCCGAGCGCGAGCCGGAGTGGACCGTATCTCCAACGCAGCTCAGGCCAAATGAGCACGCCGGTTCGCCGCTCGATGAAGCTTCGGTTTTCGGCAAACTCCCAGGCGCGAAAGCCGAGAAGTCCGACCGCCACCTCTGCACTCGAACTTCGCACGGCAGTGTAGGTGAGCGAGCTGAAGTAGATCTCGTGATCTCCGCGACGCTGAGCCTCGCCGGCCTGGCCGATTCGAGCACGCCAGTTGGCATACTCGGCGTCCAGACTGTACATCGGCGCAGAATGCGGTCCGACGACCAGATAGCCGCCGGAGGCTCCAAGATAAAGCCGGTTCTCCGGCTCCATATGGACCACGGTAGTTACGGTGACGCACGAGGAGTAGGGGTCGTGGAGCATCTGGTAGATGCGAACAAAGCACGCCGCGGGGTAGCGCGAGTGCTCATTCGAGACCAGTTCTCCTTCGACCGAGAGAGTCGCTCCTGAGTTGGACATCAGCAGGTAGTCGTGAACCGCAGCAGCTCGCGCCGAGGCGAAACTAGTGTTCGCCGGATGTTGACGCTTGTCGCTGTCGGGAACTCCGGGGCGGATTACGGTTCGTACCGAATCCGCGGCACCGTTGATCACGATTACCAAAGAGCGCATGTCCTGGTAGGGGGCAAGTCGCTTGCGGGCTCGCTCGAGCGTTTGGTCCAGGATCGCTGCATTCTCTTTCGAGAGCGCAGTGTAGCCTGTGCCGAACTCGAGCATCACCTCGACGAGGGGCTCGAACTCATCAGCCTGTGCAGACGCCAGCGCCTGCGGTGGCGGAAGTTCGAGTGGATCGACGAGGTGAGCATCGGCCTGAACAGCGCCGGGCAGCAGGGCTGCCAGCACCAGGTAGGCCAGAGCGCACCTGTACATAGAGACCTCCGATCTCTCAGGTTTGGGTCTGACGGCGGCGGGATGCCGCAGCCAGTCTTCGTGCTCCGCACGAAGGCTCGACGCAAAAACAGAAAAATCCTTAGTTGGATCCGTTCCGCTGCGCCGAACCGAAGGATTCGGCACGGCGCAGTTAAGATTCCTCTACCCAAATAGTAGGAATATGTGTCATAAACACATTAATTGCAAGTCTCTAGCTCGCTAAATAGTAGTCAGCTGACCTAATCTGCTCGATTCGTTCTGAATTAGGCTTTCTGTCTCTAGCCAGGCTTAGGGTGTTGCCGCGACCTGCTCACTCGCGGCGGGCTGATGTTGCAAGCGCTCCCCCAAAGTTGGCGGCAGCGACTAACGTAACGCCGAAGTGCTAGGAAGTCGTCGCAGTGTACATGAAGACAAAGTTCAAGTTTTTGACGGAAAGAGACTGTGCTACAAGCGCTGTTCGGCAGCGCTTGTGTCGCGTCGAACTCCTCTAAAACCTGGGCAGGATTAAAGTATGACCAACAGTATTCGATTTCGTTTGCTTTCTTTGTTCGCAATTTTCGCGGCCTTGAATTCTGGTCGGGCCCTTGCGATTGATCTTTCGCTGTTTGAACCCTTGCCGCAGCCGACTGTCATTGAAACCGACAGCGATCGAGCGCTTGTAGATTTAGGACGACGCCTATTTTTAGATAAGCGACTTTCGATGGCGGGGGATATCTCCTGCAACTCATGCCACGGTTTGGATTCTTACGGTGTTGACGGCGAGCCCACGTCGCCTGGTCACCTTGGAAAGCGCGGAGATAGAAATTCTCCCTCGGTTTTTAACGCGGCTCTGCATATGTCCCAGTTCTGGGATGGTCGAGCCAAGGATGTGGAGGAGCAAGCACTCGGCCCAGTTATGAACCCGGTTGAAATGGCTATGCCTACGGAAGCGGAGGTGATGAAGCGGCTGAGCGGCGACCGGGATTACAAAAAATTGTTCGTCCGTGCCTTTCCTCAGCAGCAAAGCCCGATGACTTTTGAGAACGTTGGGAAAGCAATTGGTGCGTTTGAACGGCAGTTGTTAACTCCGTCTAGGTTTGATGACTATTTGCGCGGAAGTAAGAACGTTCTAACGTCTGAGGAGCTGGCCGGTCTGGACTTGTTTGTTAACCAGGGCTGCGTGGCCTGTCACAATGGCGTGGGTCTCGGCGGGGGAATGTATCAGAAACTTGGCCTGGTAAAACCTTACGAAACTCCGGATCTGGGACGCTACAACGTCACAAAGGAAGAAGCTGATAAGTTCGTTTTTAAAGTGCCGTCTTTGCGAAATATTACCGAAACAGGTCCTTACTTTCACGACGGCAAAGTGGCTTCGATTGACGAAGCAGTTAGCTTGATGGCTCGCCATCAGCTTGGCAAGGAGCTGACTCCCGAACAGATCGAGCTGATAGTGACTTTCCTTGAAAGTCTCAAAGGTCAAATACCGCCTGCTGCTAAAGTATCAACTGACGGTTAGGAAAGGAGCCTGTCTGAAGTTTTAGCAATGGTGCTGCCCATCGTTAATGGGCAGCACCATGAAGACTTAGTGTTTTAAGTCGAAGCGGTCCAGGTTCATAACTTTGTCCCACGCGGCAACAAAGTCTTTGACCAATTTCTCTTCACCGTCGTCGCATCCATAGACTTCCGCAAGCGAGCGCAGGATGGAATTCGATCCGAAGACTAAGTCTACTGAGGTTCCAGTCCATTTTAGTTCACCGCTTGCTCGGTCACGCCCCTC
Organism: bacterium; assembly: GCA_030431555.1. Taxonomy (GTDB): domain Bacteria; phylum Bdellovibrionota_C; class UBA2361; order SZUA-149; family JAGRAN01; genus JAGRAN01. The sequence goes on along the minus strand of JAUIIP010000057.1, from coordinate 9,805 downwards.
GTAGAAATGTTCACACTTCTCGGACTTCTTCCATGCGGTGTTCAGATCTAAGAGATTCACGAAGAAATCATTAGTCAGGGTCTCCGGTCGATCAGTAAAGACACCGAGTTCCGACTGTCCAACATTCGTGTTTAGCACTCGCATGCCGCCGAGTAGCGCCGTCATTTCCGGTGCCGTCAAAGTCAACAGGCACGCGCGTTCTATCAGTGCCTCTTCAGCATTCATGCCGCTTCCGTTCGCAGTGTAGTAGTTGCGAAAGCCGTCGGCATGAGGCTCCAGGTATTTAAACGAATCAACATCGGTCTGTTCCTGGGAAGCGTCCGCGCGGCCGGGTGCAAAGGGGACTTTTATACTGTGTCCCGCCTTCTTCGCTGCCTGTTCGATCGCAGCGCATCCACCCGCCACAATTACATCTGCAAATGAGACTTTCTTCCCGCCGGAGAGCGAACTGTTGAACTCCTCTTGGACACCGGCCAGAACGCTGAGCACCTTCTGCAGCTCTTGCGGTTGGTTGACCGGCCAATCTTTTTGAGGAGCCAAGCAGATACGAGCGCCATTTGCGCCACCGCGCATGTCGGTGCCGCGAAAAGTCGAGGCAGACGCCCAGGCTGTGGTCACAAGCTGAGAAATCGTCAAGCCCGAGGCTAGTATCTTTTCCTTAAGCTGTTCGACTTCCTTATCGTTGATAAGCTCGTGCGTAACTTTAGGAATCGGATCCTGCCACAGCAGCTCTTCCTGCGGCACTTCGCTTCCCAGAAAGCGCGAGGCCGGGCCCATGTCGCGATGCGTAAGCTTATACCACGCACGTGCAAAGGCATCTGCGAGCTGATCGGGGTTCTTGTGGAATCGCTCGGAGATTTTGCGGTACTCGGGGTCTTCCTTTAGCGCCAAATCAGTCGTTAGCATCATCGGGGCGTGCCGTTTCGACGAGTCGTGCGCATCGGGTACTGTGCCCTGCGCAGCTTCGTCCTTAGGCGTCCACTGGTACTTGCCGCCGGGGCCCTTGATGCACTCCCACTCAAAATTAAACAGGTTATCAAAGAAATTATTGTCCCATGTCGTCGGCGACATGGTCCAAGCACCCTCAATGCCGCTTGTGATGGTATCTGCGCCGCAGCCGCTGTTGAAGTTGTTCTTCCACCCTAGACCCTGTTCTTCAAGGGGCGCGCCTTCCGGCTCGCGGCTGACATTGCTGTCCGGAGCAGCGCCGTGGCACTTACCGAAAGTATGCCCGCCGGCAATTAGAGCAACGGTTTCTTCGTCGTTCATCGCCATATTGCCAAATGTTTGTCGGATAGCGTGGGCGGCCGCTTTCGGGTCTGGTTTGCCTTTTGGGCCCTCGGGGTTGACGTAAATCAGCCCCATCGTAGTTGCGCCGAGATGTGACGGCAGATCCTCGCCAACGGTGTAGCGGCTGTCGCCGAGCCACTCTGATTCAGGACCCCAGTTAATATCAGTTTCCGGTTCCCAAACATCTTCGCGACCTCCTGCAAAACCGAAGGTCTTGAATCCCATGGACTCAAGCGCGACGTTTCCGGTTAAGACCATAAGGTCAGCCCAAGAAAGCTTGCGCCCGTACTTCTGTTTTACGGGCCATAACAGGCGGCGTGCTTTGTCGAGGTTGGCATTATCGGGCCAGCTTCCGAGCGGTGCGAAGCGGATGGTCCCCGAGGCGGCACCACCGCGGCCGTCGCCGACACGGTAAGTGCCCGCACTATGCCAGGCCATGCGGATGAAAAGCGGTCCGTAATGACCATAGTCCGCAGGCCACCAGTCCTGCGACGTAGTCATGACCTTTTCAATGTCTTTCTTGACTGCATTCAAATCGAGAGTTTTGAACTCCTCGGCGTAATTAAAGTCCTCGCCCATTGGGTTTCCAGCCGGGGGGTTCTGGAGAAGAATTTTTAGATTGAGTTGATTCGGCCACCAGTCGGCGTTGCCGAGGGCGTTCGCCTGGGTATGTCTGCGTCCGCCGTTCATTACCGGACATTGTCCAACACTGCTGCTTCCCGCTTGTTCCATTTATGGTCTCCTACTTGTCGGCGATGTTTGTCGGTGAAATTTAGAGGGTTCTAATCTTGTACCGGCACCCAGCATAGACAAAGTGGTGTATATGTAAAATATATAGTATCTATGTAGGCGATAGTTTTGCTTTATGGGTATTCTATCACTGTTATTCCTTTGAACAAATTAGCCGAAGATGAATTTTCGCGATCTTGAATACGTTATTGCAGTAAGTGAGCTGCGCAACTTTAGTAAAGCAGCGGAGAGCTGCAGTGTTTCCCAACCGTCACTCAGTATCCAGATAAAGAAGCTGGAGGAGGAGCTGGACGTTACTATTTTCGATCGGGGGAAGCAGGAAATAGAGCTTACTCCGCTCGGAGAGAGGGTTGTCGAAAAGGCGCGGCATATCCTGGATATCAAGAGCGATCTGAATTGCTTGTCGCAAACTCACGCTGCATCGCTTAGCGGCAAAATTCGATTGGGTGCAATTCTAACACTAGCACCCTATGTTTTCTCCGATATTGTCGTTCGGGCAAAGGAGATAGAACCTAATCTGAAGTTTGTTTTGAAAGAGGCTAAAACCGAGGAGTTGCTGAAAGATCTCACCCGTGGCCGATTAGATGCCGCCTTAATCAGCTTGCCGACGGATGAGCACGTGTTTGATGTTCATCCGGTCTTCTCCGAGAGCTTTTACCTCGCTGTCCCCCAGAATCACAGACTTGCTAAGCGGCGGTCCATTTCTGAGCGGGATTTACAGGGGGAGCGGCTTATCCTACTGGAAGACGGTCACTGTTTCAGAGAGCAAGCGCTCAAGGTGTGCAGCAGCCTGGCCGCAAAAGAGTACGGACCGTTTAAGGCCACGAGCTTTGAGACGATTCGCCATCTCGTTTTGGCCGGGGAGGGGGTTACACTGCTGCCGGAGATAGCCTGTCGATCCTATGACGACTTATCTTGTATTCCGATTAAGGGCGAAGCCTATGTTCGCGAAATTGCCCTAATCTGGCGCAAGTCAAGCAAGGCTAAGCCGCAGCTAGACAAGCTCGCAGAACTAATCAGCGCGGCTCTAGTCTTTTAACGAAGCCATGTCGATGCAGAAGCGATACTTAACGTCGGACTTGAGCAAGCGATCGTAAGCTTCGTTCACCTGCTGTATCGGAACAATCTCTACGTCAGCCGTAATATTGTTCTTCCCGCAAAAATCGAGCATCTCCTGAGTTTCAGCAATTCCCCCAATTAAGGAACCGGCGAGCCTGCGTCTTCCGAAGAGCAAGCTGAACGCCGACAGCGAAATCGGTTCCTCGGGCGCTCCTACTAAAGTTAAGGTGCCGTCACCGGCCAGTAGGTGAAGGTAGGGGTCAAGGTCGTGCTTAGCGGAGACGGTGTCCAAAATAAAATCGAAGGTGCCGGCATGCTTTTCCATTTCTGCGGGATTTTTCGAAATAATAACTTCATTTGCACCGAGCCTTAGGGCGTCCTCTTTCTTATGCTCGGAAGTAGTTATTACAACCGTGTTCGCGCCGAATGCATGCGCAAACTTAACTCCCATATGACCGAGGCCGCCGAGGCCGACTACACCGACCTTCTGCCCGGTAGTCACACCGAAACGCTTCATGGGAGAGTAGGTGGTAATTCCCGCGCAGAGCAGTGGCGCTACTCCTGCCAGCTCAAGATTCTCCGGCACGGATAACACAAAGTGTTCGTCTACCACGATACTGTCTGAGTATCCTCCATACGTCACAGGTGCGGTGCCGTGCTTGTCGGGGGAATTGTAGGTTAGCGTCATGTTCGGGCACATATTTTCGAGGTCTTTGCGGCACTGCGGACATTCTCGATCCGAATCGACAAGGCAGCCAACCGCAGCCAGGTCTCCCGGCTTGAACTGGCTAACAGCAGAGCCGACGTGCGTTACACGGCCGACAATCTCGTGACCAGGGACGCAGGGGTACACCGTCGGCGCTACACTATGCCACTCGTCCCGGACTTGATGGAGGTCGGAGTGGCAAATTCCGCAAAACAAAATCTCAATCTGGACATCGCTTGGAGTCGGTTCTCGTCTCGGGATACTGTCCGCCGCTAAAGGTGATTGCGCGCTTGCTGCAGAAAAAGCCTTGGCATTGTGCATGGTCGTAGATCTCCCGTTTGACTGATTTGTGGCGGTCGCCAGATAAAATTCTAGTAGCACAGCTCTGGCGCGAGAACATTATCTAAACCGATTAAATGAGTTAACAATCCGTTAGGCGGGCAGCCTTGCCTGGCTCACAAAATACTGATACCCAATGCCTACCTTGGTATGTGTATTCGCAGCAGCTAAAGGCAATCGGTAGCTTGCTATGTCAAATAAGGTCTCGATATGAAAAGAATCCTCATTTTATCGCTTCTTCTTTTAGTTTCGGCTAGCTCAGCCGTAGCGGATACTGAAGAGTTCACCATCGAAATAGAAAACCACAAATTTTCTCCGGCTGAGCTTGAAGTGCCCGCCAATAAGAAGGTCAAACTTACCGTCGTGAACAAGGACGGTACTCCTGAAGAATTTGAAAGTCACGACCTTAACCGAGAGAAGGTGGTGCCGGGCGGTTCGAAAGTGGTTGTGTTTATTGGACCCTTAGTGCCTGGCGAGTACAAGTTTTTCGGCGAATTCCACGAGGATTCCGCTCAGGGCAAAATTGTCGTTCGCTGACGTAGGTCAGCCCGGTGCTATGATTTCGTTTGCGATTATTGTCTTTCGAGAGATGCTCGAAATATCCCTAGTGTTGGGGATATTAGCTGCAGCGACTGTTGGTGTTGCTCGGCGCAGCTGGTGGATCTCCGGCGGCATTTTGCTGGGCATCATCGGCTCCGGGCTTTTGGCTGTTTCACTTGAGCAAATATCTGCTGCATTCGAGGGAATGGGCCAAGAAGTGTTCAACGCTTCAGTGCTGCTTCTGGCTGCCGTAATGATTGGATTCACCGTTGTCTGGATGCGCAGTCATGCCAGAGAGCTGTCTAGTCATTTAAAGCAGGTCGGTGGTGAAGTTAGTAGCGGTGCGCGAAGTTCTTCGTTTCTGGCAATTGTCGTGGCGCTGACTGTGCTCCGCGACGGGGCGGAAATAGTGTTGCTTGGTCACGGACTACTCGCCGCGTCGCAGCAGAGCACCCTGAGTTTGCTGCTTGGGGGATTACTCGGCCTTGTTGTGGGTGCCGCAGTCGGGTACGCGCTTTATCTTGGTCTGCTTAGGGCAGCGAGCAGGCACATATTTACTGTTACTTCCTGGCTGCTGATATTCTTGTGCGCCGGCATGGTTTCCCAGGCGGTGCAGTTTCTGTCCGCGGCCGACATTGTTCCATCTCTGATCTATCCACTTTGGGATACTTCGGCTATTCTCTCCGAGCGTGGAATGCTGGGCCAGAGTTTGCACGTTATGCTGGGTTATACTGCCCGGCCTTCTGGTATGCAGGTTCTGTGCTACGTAGGCACAATTCTAATAGTCGGAGCGGCGTTTTTCATGAGTGGCCGAGGGATCAAGTTTAGTTTCAAGGGACGTGCCGGAACACTGTCCGGTGCAGCGGTCGTTCTTTTGGGAGTTCTGTTTGCTGTGCCTTTACGCGCGCACGCGATCGACAAGATTTATTCGCCGATAGTCCATGGCGGTGAGTTCGAACTTGAAACTCGTGGGACCTACGGCTTTGACGATGAATCGGAAAAGGATGACGCGTATAAGCAGCTGTTTGGCTTTGGCTATGGCTTTACTGACAGGTTTGCCGGAGAAGTATACGGGGAGTTTGAAAAGGAGCCGCAGGAGAGCACGCGTTTCGAAGCGATTATTGCGGAAACTCGTTATCAGCTATTTGAGCAGGGCGAATATTGGCTCGATAGCGGTGCTTATCTGGAATACGAATATAAGCCGCGAGATGGGGAGCACGAGCTGGAGGCGAAGGCGCTGTTAGAGAAATCTTCTACGGACTGGATAGCGACACTGAACCTTGTAATCAGCCGCGAGGTGTTTGGGGAAGGCGGCGAGCCCTGGGAGGGAGCAATTCGCTGGCATACTCTACTACGAGTTGATAAAGCGTTTGAGCCCGGCATCGAATGGCATAGTGAGCTTGGTGACCTGAATCGGATGGAGTCCTTTGACAAGCAGGTTCATGTCTTAGGGCCTACGATTCACGGCAAGTTTCTCAAGCACTGGGGTTATGAACTAGCTGGGTTGTTTGCTTTGTCGGACGAGCCGAGTGACTTTACTTTGCGTGCTCTGCTCGAATATGAGTGGTACTAGGACGCTTTGCTCGTGAAGCCCTTCCTTTAGATCCTCCTAATTTCGAGTAAAGCCGGTCTCGAAGTTCCCAACAAACGATCTTAATTCCTGCGGCGCTTCACCTCATGTCTATCGTCAATTTGCTGCTTAGGCTGCTGCGGCTCTTGATGTCGTTTCGCTTTTGTCGGAGCGAGGTAGCTTCTGTTCACTTTTGCGGATAAAGTCGGAAATTTTCTCAGTGAGTGCGATGGCATTACGGCGAGAAAGTCCGTCAATTGTGGCGAATGCTCCCGAGCGCCTTGATGGAGTGCAGATACGCAGGTTGTGAAGCCCAAGCAGTAAGGCCTTCCAGTCTCGTTCAAGGTAGAGATCCGTAATTTGGGTGAGGGGGAAGAAAGCGAATTCGCGAAAAATCACGCCCCGCCTTATAACGAGCTTGTCTCCGTCTTTCGCGTAGTAGCAGGTGAGGCGATAAATTTCTGAATAAAGCAAAAGCACTAATCCCACGAGTATGATTGCCCACCCAAAGATCCATGCTTCAAGGTCGAGATCTTTGATAAAAATCTTGTCAAAAAGCAGTGGGTCGCCGCTAGAATTTATGAAAACTGCCGTTGCCAGCACAGCTACCAGCACTAGGAACCATGGCAAGCTCCGATAAAAAACATAGCGTCGGGCCATTGGGTAAGCTTTAGATAAGATTACCGGCTTTTTGCTTTTGTGGGACGTCTTCTTTTTCATAGAGGATGCCTTTCGAAATTATTGTGCTCGTTTGACGAGGGGAGTGCTCGGATTATTTCATCGCATAAGCGACTCTATCACAGGGTTTCTATCGCCGTTCCAAAAACCCCACTCAAGCAATATGCTCCGACCTAAATCCTAGTCCAATCAGGCGAGCGGGGATTCTTCGCAGTGGCGGGAATTTTTTCAGAAGTCTGAGCTGCCAGGGTGGCTTGAGTGGCTCCTTGTCACCGATGACTTCTCCGATGATGCGGTTTTGAATGATAAGCTGCAATCGCTGCGTAGCGGCAGTCGGGAAGCTCCGCCGCTTCTGAACTATAGCCAGATCGTTCTCAGTTAAAGTTCCGTTCTTCAAAGGTTGATGAAGAATGTTGGCAGCGGCCACCGCATCCTGAATCGCAAGGTTAATTCCCACTCCGCCGACCGGCGACATTGCATGCGCGGCGTCACCGATGCAGAGCAGCCCCGGGCGGTGCCATTTGTCGAGTCGGTCGACTGCAACTGTTAGCAGCTTTATGTCCTCCCAGCTCTTAAGCTCTTCCAAGCGGTCAGATATGAACGGAGCGATTTCGGCCAGCTCTTTGCGAAAATTTTCCAAGCCGCGCTTCTTGATAAGGTCCAGTGAGCCCTTCTTAATTACGAATCCGCATTGCCAGTAATCGCCGCGGTAGATCGCAACGAAAATACGACCGCGATCAAAATAACCCGCAGGCTGATCGGGGTCTGACTTGCTGCGGGAGAGTTTCATCCACAGCACGTCCATCGGTGCTCCCAGGTTTTTTACTTTCAAGTCGGCCTGGTCGCGAACGGTCGAGCTTCGGCCATCGGCACCGACAGTTAGGGCTGCACGCAGCTCGAGGCTTCCTTGCGAAGTCTGCGCCTTGATGCCGCGGACAATCTTGTCTTCAAGAATTAAATCAGTGGCAGTAGCCTGCATGTGGAGATTGAAGTTGGGATACTTTTGCGCTTGTTCGGCCACGAAGTTTAAAAAGTCCCATTGCGGCATGAAGGCAATGAATTTGCAGTGCGTGGGGAGATAGCTGAAGTCGGCGACTGGAATTGTTTCACCACCGACCGAGGCGCTGATTTGGCGCGCTTCCTGATGCGGGCGGTTAAGAAACTCTTCAAGCATACCGAGTTCATGCATAAGCTCGAGAGTCGATGGATGTATCGTGTCACCGCGAAAGTCACGAAGAAAATCCTCGTGTTTTTCGAGGACGACTACTTTTATGCCCTTGCGAGCAAGCAGCAGTCCGAGCATCATGCCGGCAGGCCCACCCCCGGCAATCACGCAGTCCGTTTCTATATGTTCGGTATCAGCCATCTGAATTCTATCTGAATTTCTTGAACTTATCCGTATTGGCTCCTGAGCAAGTTCCTACCCCTACGACTTGGTCAATTCAGTCTGCGCCGGGGATTGCCAATACACACTCTCGAGATTTACGAAGCGCTGGGTAAGAGTAGTTCCATTCTCCAGTCATCAAAGCAAAGCGCGGCGTCCAATCTAAAACCATTGTCCATGAGATGGTCATGATGTTGATTGCTTGTGCGTGCCGAGTGGTAACCAGCACGACGGGGCCCGGCTCGATAAGCGTAAACGCTCTACTTAGCTTCATCGGCGCATGATTACATAACTAGAAGTTTTTGATAAATGCCAGAGCTATAATTATAACGATCAGCACAAAGAAGCCGGTAAAGGTCCTCGCACTTCCCTGCCTCCTGCGGTTAATATCTGCTTGGGTCATGAATCCAGTCGCGCGATGCTTGCCGGATATGCCGGGCGCCGTCCCTCGTTTGTTCCTTCGCTTGCTGCCAACATTTCGAGCCATGGTAGACCCTCCGCGATGGCATTTCGTTACTGCCGCCGAAAATACAACTGCAGTTATTATAGCACTGATTGTGGTCATTACAGCTAGGCTGCGGCTGCGGCAATTATCGGGGCACGGATTGCAGTCTCAACAGAGGCAAGTTTGCGAAACGACTCGAGTCACTCTACTGATGCTCGGTTTTTACGAATTCCGCTGAAGTAATGTTTCATCAAAGGAGCCGCGTCTTTTCGAATGTTTAAGATCTTTGGAGCTCGTATATATTCGAACGCAATTCCACTAAGGTAACAAAGGTAGGAACTGGATAAAATTCGTGACGGAACCTCTTTCGATATGTAGCCGCGCTGCTTGGCTCTTTCAAAATATTCGTCGAAAAGTTTAAGGTTGCGTTTACGCTTTGTGCGATAGGCTTGAAGCAGGGCTTCTAGTTCACCAGAATAATCGCATTTTAAAAACAGAATGGTAAGAATTCGCTTTTTCTCTTGATTTAGCTCGATATCGGTTAGAAGTCTTATGCTCAGTTCCTCCAGCTGCTTTAGGGGATCGCAGTGATCGTGCTCAAGGTCTTGCAGAACAAGTTCTGCGAATGAGACATTCAGTTTCTCGTGGAGTGCGAGAAAAATATCGAGCTTATTCTTGAAATGCCAGTAAATCGCGCCCCGTGTGACCTTAGCGCGCTCAGCAATTTCCTCAAGAGAAGCTGAGGAGACTCCCTTTTCAACAAAAACGTGGGAGGCCGCTTCTAGAATATCTTCCCTTGTTTTTTCAGCATCTTGTTTGGTTTTACGAGCCATGCATCCATCTGGGTTACTAGACTTTGGGCGAAAAGAAAACCCTTACCAAGGGCAGTGGAGCTAGTCTTATTTGACATACAGTCGTGTATGTATGTAAGCTTAGTAGGAAGCTGGCTTTTTGTCGAGAGACTACGCCTACCTTTTTCCTCTCTCCCTGTCTGACTTGTGGGCTGTGTATGAAGCGGGTACTAATTTTTGCTGTTTCCGGGGT
>JAUIIP010000340.1 GCA_030431555.1 bacterium | reverse complement strand
TCGTACGGATTTATTCGCACGGTATAGGCGTAGCAGCAAAGCTTACAGCGATTACAGGTGTAGCTAAACGCATCCTGACGCTTTAAGGACCTATCTGCCATTTCCTAATTCACTTAAGGCGCTGCTCACGGCTTCGCTCTCACCAAATTCATCTATGCGGCGCTTCCATAAACGGGCAGCGTCCTCAAGATAACCATGTTGATAGAAAACTGCTCCAAGGAAGTCCAGTCCCGGGCCCGGGCTGTTTAACAAGTCGCTGGGCTCAAGCCTGTCGTAGTCAGCCAGCGAGGACACAAGCACTTTGCGAAGCAGTGACAAGTCATCCTCACTAAGACCAAGCTTGCTTAAGCGCTTCGGATTCTGACGTCGCAATGAATCAAGCAGGTCGGCAGGTCCCAAATCTGGAAGCAAGCTAGCAGTTATCACAAGCGCATTAACGAAGGCACCGACTTCAGTAGCATGGTTGCCGTCGCGCGACCGCAGCTCATAAGGGAAATCTTCCAGCTCAAGCTGCTGCCAGACGTAACCCGCCGGGGCGGTATTCACTGAATTCTCCTTCGAAGCAAGCAAATACGACGCCGTCCAGGGATCTTGGTTAGATTCAAAATCAGCTCGCACCCAGACCATGTATAAAAGTGGTCTTGCGCCGACGGCGCGTACCAGCGGCTTGAACTTTGCAACTGCTTGACTGAGTTCTTTACTACAAAACATTGACCAGCCGCTTTGGCCCTGCAGCACAACTGCGTCCCAATTCTTGCTAAGAATTCGCTCTGCGGCGGCACCCTCGTTCCAATGCTGCGGAAGTGAGTAACCGCCGGGGGCATACATCTCTACACGCATTCTTTCGCCGGACGCTTCGGCAATCGTTCGAACCGTATTTGGCACATCATGAACAAAAGTATGGCTATTGCCGACGAAAAGAACGTCGATCGCCCCGTCGTCGCTGCGTTCTGTGGGCTCAGGCAGCGATGGAGTTTTGCGCTCCGGTGCAAAACACCACTCCGGATGCGGCGCGTAAAATTCGATCTGCCCGAAAACCGGATGATACAGACGCCAAAGTCCGAAGAGGCCGGCTACGAGTAGAAGCGACAACAGTATTTCTAAAAAGGTTGGTTTTCTCATCGCTGTGAAGTCTTGCCCTAAACTCGGCGTTTACTAACACAAATCACGAGCGGCATGCTTCACGCAAATTAAACTCCTAGCTAGAGACTTGAATCCTCCCGGAATCTCGCTACAATGCACAACGCCAACTACAGGAGCTTGCTTTGGACGATTCCCAATACATTCAGATGTGCAATGACGCCGCGAAACTCTCTTACGGCGAAGTCGATTCACTAAGCCCAGGGCGCGCGCTGAGACTAAGCAAGAAGCTGCAGCTTGGTGATCGGGTAATGGTATCTACTGATGACGAACTGTTTGCCGGCACTCTAGAAAGCCTTAGCGACACTTTTAGCTCAGTTCGTGTTGGAAACGACCTTCGGCTGGTGGCGACGGCGCAGTTAAGCCCGTCAACGGTAAGCTCGGTCAGCACTAAAGCAGACGCAGAGACTCATAAGGTGACGCTCCTTTCGCGTTTTCGCGCCGCTAGAAAGAAGTCTACGGCAGGAGACAAAGATTATTAAAGGAGTGGATTGCGCGAACTGTTCTTAAAGCACCTTCGGGACGTCAGTACCAACCTCATAAGTAACCACCAGAAACCACGGTTTCAGTGTATACAAAACCAGCCGACTAGAAGTTCTAATCAGACTTAAGCTGTAAACACAAAAGAACAAGGACGGCGACTGGCTCCGGGCTCTAAGAAGCATGAGTCGAAACTCAATACCTGTCAGAGCGGAAGCCAGTCAGCCAGTCCCAGGTGACAGATTATCGCCGTCACACGCGTCACTCGTCAGCTCGATATCCCAACCGCCTGAGAAGACAGCTCGAAAATCGAGCTGACGAGGACAAAACCAATTCAACCGTATTTAACCTTTACGCCAGTCGCGCAATCCGCGAGGACTACCTCGGCCTCGCGAATCGACTGGCAAACTCTTCTACCCAAAAAATCAATAAAAAAAGCCGGACAGCCGGCTTTCTGGTGGTTGCAGTAATGTAAATAAATGACCAACAGAAAACCTTTATCTTCAGCGATTATAGGAAAGTGCCGGTACATAGTAAACACGTTTAGCATTATGTAATGGAGCTAAGGCTGCAATTTCGCTAGAATGAATTGTCATTCGGTAATGGCGTAAGCACTTATTGGCCGCATGAGTGAAGCTGCTGAAGAACTGAAAGAGTATTTTCGAGGAAGCGACGAGCTACTCGAGATAGTGCTCTATACCAATCCGGCTGCGATGAAACTGTTCGTCGAAGCTAAGCCGCTCGCCCCCGAACGCGCCTCAGAAATAAAAGAGTCACACATAACAGCCCTGCTTGAACCACAGCTTCACGCTGCCAAGATTAACTCCCGCGTTATCTCCGACGCTGCGGCACTGCTGGCTAAAGGCGAACCGGTATCACGGCGGCGAATTGCTAAGGGCAGCGAGCCTGTTCCCGGAAAAGACGGTAAATTTGTACTCTTGGTTAAACCATTCGAGGGATTCGCTAAGCGCAGCGGAGCAGATTACGTTGACGCGCGTTTTTTTCGCCATTTCGATAACATCGAATCCGGAAAGGCCGTCATGCGAATATACCCTCCGAAGCCTGGAAAGGCCGGAGAGGATGTTTTCGGCAAGCGAGTAGAACCGGCAGAGGGAAATCCTGCGGCAATCAAGTTTGACGATTCGCTGAGACTTAAGGCTGCGTCAGGCTCAGAGCATTTTGACAATTTGCTGGCCAACAATG
>JAUIIP010000339.1 GCA_030431555.1 bacterium | reverse complement strand
TGTAAGTTCAAATAACATTGCCTTGAGCTCGGGGTCTTCGAGCAGGTTTCGTCCGAAAATTGAAATCAACTCCTCGGAAGACAGAAAGGGAGCCAGCAGGATATAGACAAACAAGCACTTAGGGCATTTGCCGCACCAGGCATTGCTCTTGCTCCCTACGTTGCAGCTGCGAAAGGCTGTGAATTGCGCTGGGCAGGCAGCGAAACGCTGTGCGATTTGTAGTTCGTTGAGCGGGCGCAGGAAACTAAAATAGTTTATTTGAGGACAGCAAGCATCACGCAGATATTTAGCGGCGGCCTGCTCGAACTCAAAAGTCTTGGAATACTGGTGGTTGACGTCGAAGCCGGGCAGATTGCCTTCATTGGCGCTCGATTCATTGGAAAGTATGATATTTGCGCGGCCCGCACATCGTGCGGCAAGTGCTGCTGCGAAAGCGAGCAGGGCTGAGAAAGGCGTGTGTCCGTTCAGGTAGCCCCGACTGTTTAGCTCAAGCAGCGCAGGGTCGATCGGCCTGGAAGCATGGATGTGCTCAGAGCGCGGGTACCCGGCAAGCTCCGCAGTTTCAACTGAGGCTTCGCGCGGGTTTAAAATAAAAACGTTGCTTTCTTTGCTGAGGGATTTCAGTAGGTCCAAGGTAACGACGGAATCCTTGCCGCCGCCGACCGGAATCAGGTTTCCCTTTAGCGTCGCGCTCGGGGCGGGATGGGTCGGGGCCTCTGCCTCAATTCTTACGAACTCTTCGAGCGACGCGGGTATGGCGTTTACGAAGCGAAATTCACTTGTGCCTTTGTAGTAGAGTTTTTGCCACCAGTTCACATTTGCAAGCGGTGCGGCTTCGAACTCCAGTTTCGGCGAGCAGCAGCATTTCCAGTAACTGAGAGCGTCGACGGCGCAGAGAGCTGACAAGAATGGGGTGAGGACATCCGGCTCAGGCAGGTTGAGTGATTGGGGGAAATTGAACTCGAAGCGAGACGTAAACCGTATTTCAGGAGGAATGTGGTAGCTGAAAACAACGCTTAACGACTTATTGTGTAGTTCCAGCTTCCAAGGCTCAACCCTGAACAGCGGATACCTGCGCCTAAGGTCATCAAAAAGGTAATGAGTTGAGGTCACTGTCTTAGCATAAGCGTCTTACGGCACGCGAGCCGAACTCAGGAGCGCTCCTCAATCGGAACATATGGTCTCTCGGTCTCGCCAATGTAAACCTGGCGAGGTCTGCCAATTTTGAACCTCTCGGAGTACAGCATTTCTCGCCACTGAGCAATCCAGCCCGGCAGTCTGCCGAGGGCAAACATCGCGGTGAAGCTTTTCACCGGAATCCCAAGAGCGCTGTAAATAATCCCGCTGTAGAAATCGACGTTTGGATAGAGTTTGCGCTCAACGAAATATTCGTCCTTGAGCGCAACTTCTTCGAGCTGCAGCGCGATGTCGAGCAGCGGATTGGCTTTGTTGATTTTCTTCAGAACTCGGTGGCAAGCCTCCTTGAGAATCGTCGCTCGTGGGTCAAAGTTTTTGTAAACGCGGTGACCGAAGCCCATCAGCCGGACCTGAGAGTCTTTGTCCTTTGCCATCTCGACGTATTTGTTAACGCCGCCGCCTTCGCGGTCGATTGTCTCAAGCATTTCGATTACTGCTTGGTTGGCTCCACCGTGCAGCGGCCCCCAGAGAGCACTGATACCGGCTGCTATGCTGGCGTACAGGTTGGACAAGCTGCTGCCGACGAGTCTGACGGTCGAGGTCGAGCAATTCTGCTCGTGGTCCGCGTGAAGAATCAGCAAAAGATCCAGCGTCGCTACGATATCGGGATCTAGATAAAATTCCTCTGCCGGTGTTGCAAACATCATATTTAAGAAATTTGCGGAATACGAAAGGCTGTTGTCGGGGTAAATAAACGGCTGACCGATGCTTTTCTTGTAAGCGAAGGCGGCCATTGTGGGGAGTTTCGCAATCAGCCTAATGATCCCGAGCTCCTGCTCTTCTTCGTCTTTGGGATCTTCCCAGTCCTGGTAAAATGTATAAAGCGCAGATGTGACCGAAGACAGGATTGCCATTGGATGCGCGTCTCTCGGAAAGCCGTCGTAGAAACGCTTCATGTCCTCGTGAATCAACGTATGGCGCGTTATTGCGTCGGTATAGCTTTCCAGCTGTTGTTTGCTTGGAAGGCTGCCGTAAATCAACAGATAGCAAACTTCGACAAACGTCGACTGAAGCGCCAATTGTTCGATCGGAATGCCGCGGTAGCGCAAAATTCCCTGCTCACCATCGATGTAAGTGATCGAGCTGCGACACGATCCGGTATTGCCGAAACCGGGATCAAGCGTGATGTAACCAGTCTGATCTCTGAGCTTGGCGATATCGATCGCTTTTTCGTTTTCGCTGCCGACGACGACGGGCAGGTCTACGCTGGTGCCGTCCGGCAGGGTAAGCGTTGCAGTGTCTTTTTCACTCATGTGTAAGTCCCGGTAAAAATATGTCTAAAATCTAGCTGCATCGATAGCGCGCTGAGCTCTACCAAAAGAAAATAGTGGTTTCTCAACTTTTTATCCACCTAGAGCTTTATGTGGAAGTTTCTTTTTTTGATTCGTCGAAACGCGCAAAGTTGCGCGCTCAACGAAAAATCTCGCGCCGTAGATATTCCCGAGTAATGAAGTGCGTAAAAGTAGTTTGCGTTAAGGTTCGACCGCGAAGGCACCGATAGACTACCTAGCGGTTCGTGCGGTTTTTGTTTCAGTTTAAATGTTCGGTTCAGGATGAACGCAATACTTAGCATTCTCGTAGTGTCGGCTTCGGTTTTTGGCGGCTTCGCGATGGCGAAAGGGCACT
>JAUIIP010000056.1 GCA_030431555.1 bacterium | reverse complement strand
CAACATAACCGGAAAAATTCAGCCCTTCCAGCTCACCAAGCGCAGCTGCGGCCTCCCTTGTTACCTCAGTGCCCTTACTCGCCTCTGTTCCGTTTGACAGAAGCGCGACACGAGGATGCTCGACCCCGAAGAGACACTTACAGTAAACGGCGCCCATGATCGCAAATTGAACTAGGTTGTGCGCCCTGCAGTCAACATTTGCACCTGAGTCCAAAATAATCGTGGGCCTGCGCCCACCAACGCGAGGAATTAAAGTCGCGATTGCGGGACGCTTGATTCCGGGCATCATCCCGCAAATCTTCATCCCGGCGGCCATCATTGCCCCTGAATTTCCCGCGCTGATCATTGCCGACACCTTGCCTTCTGCAAGCAGTCGGTAGCTCACACAGAGCGAAGAGTTGGGTTTTTTCAAAACAGAACGCGCCGCCGGTTCGTCCATCTCAATAGTATCGGGAGCATGAACGACTTCAAGTGGCAACTTGCCCGCTCCAAGTCCGCCAAGGCAGGCCTTCAATTCTTCTTGAGGACCAACAAGCAGCGAATGAATTCCCAGTTCCTTCAGCGCGGCAACAGCGCCCTCAACCTGCACTTCGAGGCCGGCATCCGCGCCGGTCGTATCAATAGCAATCGGAAGGCTAGACGTTCCTGAGGGGATAGCGCCGTTGGTGACCATCAGCAGCGTCTGCTAAGCAGCGTCGCCCGCGCCTAGTCGGCTGAAGCCTCTACTACCTGCCGGCCGCGATACCAGCCGCAAGCGGGGCAAATGGTGTGGCGAAGCTTGGGCTCACCGCAGTTGTTGCAAGAGACCGAGTGGGTCGGCGTCAATGAATGGTGCGAACGCCGCATGTTGCGCTTCGACTTGGATGTTTTTCTCTTCGGAGCCTGCATTTTCTCGCTCGTCCATCTATACTTCGGCCAGTCGACCCAGCCCTTAAGGAACATAGAGATATAAGGTATTTAGAGTCTAAACTCAAGTCCGGACTCAGGGCGCACCCCCAGGCATTAAACTCCTGCAATTACACGGCTTTTTGGCATGAAGCGGCAGGCGGCAAAAAGAATTCAATAACAAAGATCGGAGTGAGTATCGGCGGCAGCACCTATTTAGACGCTAACGCTATGGCCGATGCGATTTAGTTGGGGTAGTGCAAATGAATCTCTCAGGCGAAAAAGCCGATTCCATACTTATCTTTCTACGCTCGGCGCTAACGAGCATTTTAGTCGTTTTGATGGCGCTCTCATTGAATTCTTTATCCGCGACGCGAGCTGCCGCTCAAGAGGCACCGATTATTCAACTAGCCGGCACCGGTCCTGTCCCGAGCCACGTTCCGAGCGGCTACATGGAAATGAGATGCAGCGTAGTCGAAGCACTGGACGCGATTGATACTTACTCGCTCGACTGCTCTTTGAGAGCTCTAAGTGCAAGCAACTATCGAGAGTATTTTCTGGATTGCTACTGCTACTCCCTGCGGCTTGAATTGCCGGAATGGGAAGAATGCGCCCGCGAAAAGAAATGGTTCAGATTTCGAATTTTGGAAGTAGAACTGCTCTGCAAAGGGCGCTAGCGAGTAGCTCTCCAGACGCAGCTATTGAATCTTCAGGCCGCGAAGGACGGCAAACCGTTCGTCTCCTTCTGATTCCGCACACCCGCAAATCTCAGAGTTAAGGTTTGCACCGCACGTGGGGCACAGTCCCTTGCAAGCTGGTGAACATAGAACGGAAAAAGGAAGGGCTAACACAGCGAATTCCTCAACTACTGCCTGTAGCTCAATTTCGTCTCCGATATAATAACCGAGCTCCAAATCCTCTTGCTCGTCTTCTTTACCTACAGCCTTCTTGAGCGTGATGTCGACCGGAACGTCTAACCCGACTTCTGTATCCTCCGCGCATCTTGAACAGGGCGTCACAAAGCGCCCAGACAGCCTGCCGTGTATATCGACGGAGGTACCCCGGCGAGTAACTTTGACTGCTGCCTTGGGAGAAGCCAAGAACACATAACTCGGGGGCGCCACAGACTCTCTATCAGCTATCTCACGAACCTTTTGGACTCGCTCGTTTAATTGAGCGGTATCGAGCTCAAACTCAAAATCACGGCCCTCGGAGGGAATATCTTGTGGACGAAAAATCAGAAGCATAGCTTGTGCGTATACTACATAACGACTCCAAATAACAGTCTTTAGGCTTACTCCATCCGAAACCTTCACTCACTGCGGACGATTAATAAACGCCGAACACTTTCTCGAGGAGCACAGCTTGCGTATAGTATCGGTCGTTTGAAGTAACACGAAGAGAGGACTCCAATGGGTGTAAATAAAGCTTTCTTACTAGGGAATCTTGGTGCAGATCCCGAGCTTCGCTACACAGGCTCGCAGACCCCCGTCTGCACGCTTAACTTAGCAACTGGGGAACGCCGAAAGAATCAGGACGGCGACTGGGTCGACCACACTGAGTGGCACAATGTCGTGGTCTGGGGAAAGCAAGCCGAGAACTGTTCGAGATTTCTCTCAAAGGGCCGACAGGTATTCGTTGAGGGACGTATTCAAACACGCAAATGGCAGGACAAGGAAGGTCGAGACCGCTATACGACTGAAATTGTAGCCAACAACGTTCAGTTCGTTGGCGGCAAGGGTGAAGGAGCATCAAGCGGATTAGCTGGCAACATTCAGCAGTCCTCTTCAGGCAGCTCTCAAATGCCCCCCGCCGAACACGAAGGTGTATCGTTCGACGACGACGATATCCCGTTCTAGCCTTGATGGGGGCAGGTTCTTCTACCTGTCCCCTGCCTAATAAATAATTTCCCTAGCCGCGCGATCGCCCAAAGGATACGGGCCTGCTTCATAAACGTAGAGGTCGCCGAAGGGCATCAGCGGGTACTTCTCAAGAAACCTCACACAACTGAGTATGAAAGCTCCCATAAAGCCGAGCGTGATAAACAAATCCACTAAGCTGATTGGTATTCGGGTCGGATAAAGAGTCGGCGCGAATAAAACGTAAATCTGCAGCCACATTCCCACGGCAACGATTACACCAGTACAGAAAAGCAGCACTGGCACCTGCTTTAAGTCGCGGCTTAGCCCAAGCCCGAAAGGAATTATAAATGACGCGGCAAAGGTAACCCAGGCCAGCGTGTGCCATGGCTCCAGGCGCAAGCGAACAATCATCCACTGAGTTTCTTCAGGGAGGTTGCCGTACCAAATCGGCAAATAGTGGCTCCAAAACATGTAGGCCCAGAAAATACCGAATCCCAAGAGGAGTTTGCCGTGATCATGCAGGGTGCGGCGCTCGACTTTACGACGAAACAGCGGATGCAAGTCGCGCATAAAGCCCACTCCAATCGCGACGAAGGCGTATGCCAGGTAGGTGCCGCTCATAAAGTAAAGCGCGCCAAATAACGTCGAAAACCAGTGATAATCGACGGACATGATTTGGTCGAAAGCAAGCAGCGTCATAACCACTGCAAATACGATAATAACTGCCGGTGACAGACGCCACATCAAGCGATTCGTCTTGCGCAGCGACTCTTCGGCGTCGTTATCCCAGCCGCTTACGAACTTGTTGTATTTACTGTCAGACCAGCGCGCCACGGCTTCCTCATTCGCGCCCGTCAAACCAGAGCGAACAGCACCGATGTCGCGACGAATTGACAGATGAACCACCCGCCTAGACAACAGAGCCAAGAACAACAGCGCCAGCACGTCTCGCAAGTAAACAAACCAGCCGGTCAACCAGGTTTCCTTACCTGCGGCAGGCTCGTGCGCCCAAGCAAATAATGATTCGTGGCCGATATACATAAACGCCAGCAGCGGCACACAAAGCAGAAGAAAATCACTCATGCTTTCAAAAATTCGTCTGACAGGTCGGCACCACTGTGCATCGCAAATGTGAGACGCCGAAGACCACATCGTGCCTGCCGCCGCAGCCATCAGCCAGAACATCAAATTGATTTGAAAGGACATCCAGGCGTGCCGAGGGTCGGAACCATTTAGGGCAAGAACAAATACCAACAATCCAAGCGCGATCATCAGCCACAAAATGACCTTGCCGGGCTGAGAAATCGAAAGCGGGCGCGCTTCGGCGATACTGGCCGCGTCTTCGACGCCTACCGGTGAGAGTGATCCATCTGACATAACTTACCTTATCCTCTTAGCGCCGTATTTCATTGAGCACTCGATTCACCTGCCGCTCCCTGCAGCTTGCGAACGTAATTTACGAGATCCCACTTTTCCGCCGACGAAAACTTATAGCCATAACGCGGCATTTGGTTTTGTCCGTTGTGAATCACACCGTAAATTCGGCCGTCAGGCCGTGATTTATAAAATCCCTCTGTAATATTCGGAACTGTCAAAAAGGCTGCTACCGGGCCGTCGGCTTCGCCGGTGATCCCGTGACAAGTCGCGCAATTGGATGCCCACAAGCGACGGCCCCGAGCTAGCGAGTCCGTGTCGGATTTAACAGGATTCTTGAGCTTCTCGCCGGCTTCGTCATTACTGGAATACGGGAACGGTTTATATCCGAGCGGCACTGTTCCCTTGGCCGGCTCCCGCGCCATTTCGTTCGATCGGAACGACTGCTGCTTTGACATATCCCAGTCCCAAGGTGCCGCCGCTGCCGACGAGGAAAACGCAAGCAGTGCTGCAACCGCCAACAAAATAGCTCGACAACTAGCGCACATACTGCACCTCCACCTGCTTCGCACCGCACTGCTCGAATTCCGCCTTAAGCTTATCAGCTTCGTCCTTACTGACTCGAACAGCCAACCCGAACTCATCTTTCGTGAAATCACCGCGAAAACCGGGTGATGAGAAAAAGTTTGGAATCCGGGAATGGTGCAGCAATCCTACTAGCGTAAACAGCGCACCGAGCAGAATCGTGCATTCAAAAGCGATAATGACAAACGCCGGAATCGAGATAACAGTCTTGGCGCTAGTTCGTATTGGATAGTCCATCGACATCCAAATCGTCATCAGAAACGCGCCAAGGCAGCCGGTCATTCCGCCCAAGAGGGTCCAGCGCCGCACCGGACTTCTTACCCTGCCCTCAAACGCCACTTCCTCAAGATCGTGGTTAGGGAACGGGGTGTAAAGATTAAAATCTTCCCGGTCCTGGCCGCGCACCAAACGTATGGCCTTAGCCGTATCATCCACATTCTGGAAGCGACCGACGACGACGTATTCTTTCGCCATGTCTAAAATTCCCCCAAATCCTAATGATGTGCCGACGCCGGGTCGCGGCGCGGCGGAATCATAATCTCTTTAATTTCTGTCAGCGCCATGGCCGGGAACACCTTAATGAACACCAGCAGGAACATAAAGAACCAGCCAAACGAGCCAATCGTTATAAATGTTTCTACCCAGGAGAAATTGTAGTTCCCCCAAGCATCCGGCACGAACTCGCGCGAAAGAGAGTTAAAGATAATATTGAACCGCTCAAGCCACATGCCGATGTTGATGATGATCGATATCAGAAAAAGCCAGGCGATGTTAGTTCGCAACTTCTTGAACCACAGCGACAACGGAGCAACACAGTTGCAAAAGACCATTCCCCAGAATGCAACATTAAAATCCCCGAACGGACGAAACCAGAACTGATAGCGTTCATACGGGTTGTTGCTGTACCAAGCGATAAAAAATTCCGTGATATACGCGTAGGTCACGATACCGGATGTAAATATTATCAACTGACACATCTTTTCGTAGTGCCAAATGGTCAGATAGTTTTCCAGCTTAAACGCTTTGCGCATCGGAATCGTGATCGTAATCACCATCGCCAGTCCGGAAAAAATTGCTCCTGCAACAAAGTACGGTGGAAATATAGTTGTATGCCATCCGGGGACGTTGGACATCGCGAAGTCCCAAGATACGACAGAGTGCACAGAGAGAACGAGCGGTGTCGCCAAGGCAGCAAAGAAACCGTACGCCGCAACATAGTGCCGCCACTGTTTGTGGCTGCCGGTCCAACCAAGTGAAGTAATACGATAAAGGAACTTGCGCACACCTGTCGCTCGGTCCCTCGCCGCAGCGATATCGGGGATGAGACCGATGATGAAGAAGACCGTGCTCACTGTCAGGTAGGTACTTACCGCGAAAACATCCCAAAGCAGCGGAGAGCGAAAATTCACCCACAGGTAACGCTGGTTCGGATAAGGCAGCAGCCAGTAGAAGTTCCACGGTCGGCCCAAGTGGATTATCGGAAACAAGCCGGCCGTCAGAACCGCAAAAACCGTCATGGCCTCCGCAATCCGGTAAATCGGCATTCGCCATCGCGCGCGAAACAAAAATAATACGGCTGAAATCAGAGTTCCCGAGTGGGCTATACCAACCCAGAATACGAAGTCGGTGATATAGACACCCCACATAATTGGGTGGGTAATCCCGGCGTGCCCGATACCTTCAAGAACTTGTATCGACCAGGCATAACCACCCATCGCGACACAAGACAGAGCGGTCGCAAGCAGCAGCCACCAACCAACCCCAGGCGGCTCGAGAATTTCGAGCAAATCGTCATCGACTTTCGTATATGAAATTTGCGGATACCAGCTAGCCATCGATCTGCTCTACCCCTCTTCCTTAATGATGTTCCGATCCGCCGTGGGCCGCCGCGTGAGAGTCGCCGTGCGAGCCACCCTGAGACGAGCCGTGAGACTTTCCATGACTTCCGCCGCCCTTAGCAGCTTCCGGATGCACTACACGTGCGAGATAGCTGACCGCAGGCTGAGTATTTAAATGCGCATCCAGCACTTTGTAAGCTCGAACGTCGGCTGACAGCTTGCTGACCTCACTGTCTTTGTTCAGCCGATCGCCAAACGCAATCGCGTTAGTTGGACAGCTCGAAGCACACGCCGGTTTAACTTCACCATCTTCAACGCGCCGCCCCTCATTCTTGGCGGTATTCTGAGCTTCACGAATGCGCTGAATGCAGAAGGTACACTTCTCCATCACCCCAACTTCACGCACAGTGACGTCGGGGTTCAGCTGCCAGTTCAAGGGCTCCGGCCAGTCATACTTAAACCAGTTGAACCGACGCACTTTGTAAGAGCAGTTGTTTGAACAATAGCGCGTTCCCACACAACGGTTATAGACCATGTGGTTGAGACCTTCCTCTGTATGGTAGGTCGCATAAACGGGGCAGACAGGCTCACACGGAGCGTTGCCGCAGTGTTGGCACATCATCGGCAGGAATCCGTCTACCGGACGATGCTCGTCATTATTGAAGTAGCGTGAGATCCTAATCCAGGACATTTCACGGCCTTCGCGCGCAAGCTCCTTCCCGACAACAGGCACGTTGTTCTCAGCGTAGCAGGCAACCACGCAAGCCGAACAACCCGTACAGCTCGCTAAGTCCACCGTCATCCCCCAGCTGTATAGCGGATGCTCCATCTGCTTATACATCTGCATCGGCTCACCGTGGTGCGCTCCATGATGAACGCCGTGCTGATTGTGAAGATCGTCTGCTGCCACCCAGCGAGCTATGCCGCGCTCACGCTGATCGTCGCTTCCTTGCGTAACGACAAGATGATCCTTACGCGGATCCGCCGCCAAAGTTACAACCGAATTAAGCAGACTAATGCCTCCGGTAGCTGCGGCGTAGGACATGATGCTCAGCGCATTAATCCCGACGCCGTCGCCATAGCGACCCATTGAGTCGTGCCCTCCGCCGATGGGAATCGCAACAACATCAGGATGAATCTTGTCAGTGATGAACACCGGTGTGCGAACCGCCCCATCCTTTGTCTTGACCATAACGACATCGCCGCTGGCAAAACCCTGCTTTTCTGCCAGGTCCGGGTGCATTTCAACCCAAGTTCCCCAGATAACCTTCGACATCGGATCCGGGATTTCTTGCAGCCAGGGTCTGTTCGCCGAAGAGCCGTCAACTGAACGCACATTAGGAAACGCCATTACATGTAAGCCGTGCGACCTTTCGCTGAGCTTTGCTGCTGCCTCGCCGGCAGACGCCGAAACAGTTGCCTGATTTGAAGACAAATCAGATGCGTTGAACTCGCCGCCTTGCTCAACAAAAGACAGCCAGCGGTTTTCGAAATCTACACCACCTACTCGCTGCTTCCACTGCGCACGGATATAATCGTGAAAAGTCTTGGCTTCACCGAACATCTTGTTCGATTTCCAAGCCAACGAAATCATTAAGTCGCCTAAATTGAGAGTCTCATACAACGGCTGCATCGATGGCTGGTTCAGCGCGTAGACACCGGGCAGTGGATTTGAGTCGCTCCAGCTCTCAAAATTCGTGCTGGCCGGCATAACGAGCTGGGCCTGCGAAGCCGTTTCATCGAGGTTGAGCGTGAGCGCCGCAACGAGCGGAACCTTAGCAAGCGCTGAGCGAAACCCCGATGATACCGGTAGCGAGTAAAACGGATTAACACCCGCCACTATCAGGGTCGACACACTGCCTTCGGCCATCTTGGAGATCAAATCACTTAGCGGCGAGGTTTCAGACGGTTTGCGCTTTTCTAGCATAACCGTCGAGCCGATATTCCCGAGAGCGGCATTAATAAGGTTCGCCAGCACTCCGCACGCAAGCTCGTTCTCCCCGCTAATCGACGCACCACCAGCCACAACCAATGAAGAAGACGCATGCGCGAGATGGGTCGCCATCGCCTCCAGCTCTTTTTCGTCAATCCCGGCAGAATGGGCAGCCTTGGCAACATCCACCCCAGCGATCGCCTGCTTAACAGCTGCTCCGGCACCGGCAGAAATGCTCGCGGCACCGCGCTTGTCGACTATGAGCTTAAGCAATGCTTTCAGGAGCTCCGCTTCCGAACCGGGCGCGTTCTTAACCCAGCGGTCAGCGTTCGCCGCAGTAAGTGAGAGGCGCGGCTCTACATGCACCACATAGCTCACTCCGCTCGGCCGATCGACCTTGCGCGTCTTGGACCACTGCTTGGAGAAACGCGCCGGCGAGAGCCAGGTTTCGAGGAATCCTGACCCGAAGCTCACCACCACGTCAGCTTTGGAAAAATCAAAGTGGGTTCGGTAACCACCGCCGAACGTAGCAGCAGCCGCAGCATCTACGGCCGCTTGTCCGCCGGTGTCGTATTCAACGTGGCGAACCTTCGGGAATACACCGCGAAACTCCTCCAGCAGCTTAGCGGTGCTGCCGCTAAGCGGAGCCGACAACAGTACCGCTTCCTTGCCGTCGGGCACTTCGGAGATGCCCGCGTGCAGCTTGGCAACGGCATCCTTCCAGGAAATTGCAGAAAATGCGCCGCCCGTCTTACGAGCCATCGGCTCGCGCAAACGATCGGGATCGTAAAGAGTCTGAAGCGTGGACTGACCTAAGGCACACAGTCCGCCTTCGTTAATCGGACTAACGGGGTTGCCCTCGACCTTAACGACACGCCCTTCACGGGTGCGCACCAGCACCCCGCATCCGGCCTGACATTCGCCGCAAACGCCCGAGTACCAAGTTGCCACTCCCGGCACGACCTCATTAGGCTGATTGAGATAAGGTATTATCTTTTCAACCGGCTGGCGCGCGCAGCCTGTGGCAGCAGCTCCGCCGGCTGCTCCAATCACCTTTAAAAAGTTCCGGCGGCTGACATTATTGCCGTTTGCGTCGCCGTTGGTGTTTCCCTTCTTACTCGAACTGGACATTCTAAACCGTCCTGCAACTCCGCGTGCACATGCGGACAATTAAATTAATAGTGACAAGTCGAACAATCAATACTGGCTCCGTTCATGCGATGGCAGCTTACACACCAGCCCATTCGCAAAGACGAAACTTTTTCGACAACTTCCATTTCGTTTACTTGGCCGTGACATTTATTGCAGCCCACGCCGGCCTTAACGTGTCGCTCGTGGTTAAACACTGCATGCTCCGGTAAATTATGAACAGGCTCCCACTCGAGCGGTTTCTTTTGCTCGTAGTGTTCAGCGAGTTTCTGAATATAGGGTGACTCCGTCCTAACATGCGCATGACAGCCCATGCAGAGTTCTACCGGCGGAATAGTTGCGTAAGGCGATTTCGCAACCCCCGAGTGGCAGTACTGACATTCCATTTTATTTTTCTCGACGTGAAGCTTGTGACTAAATGGAATCGGCTGCTCAGGTTTGTAGCCGCGCTGATAGGGGTTAAATATGTCGAGCATAGGTTCATCGCTGAAAACAGCCTTGCCGTCGCGCCACACCCCTGCAGCTTTGTCAGTCGACTCGGTACTTTGTGCAACTGCACTACCGGACCCCTCGGCACCCAGCCGGCCGAGCATGACTGTACTTAATAGACAAATAATAATTAGAATCCAGGATCGGCGAACGTTCATTGCATCAATTCATGCCTGGCGATGCGCGCGCAGGCAGTATCCCTCACTCCAGGCCGTCTCTACTCGCCGTCGAACAAACGGAGGTATTTAAAAAGCCTCTAACAAAATCTGCACTCGAGACTGCCTGGAAGGGGCAAGCCCTCCAAAATGCACAGCAAAATTCATCATCTCCAGCAGTCGAGCCGTAGACTACTTCACCGCTGGCTCTAAGTGCAAGACCGCAACTTTGGCTAGGCATCCCTCATAAACACGTGTGATTTTTACGCTGAATTGATGTATCACTCATTGTTTGGAACAGTCGTTTGGGCAGTAAAAAACAAGTGGATTTCAGTTCGCATACAAACCCTCAAGAATTCTGTTCTTTGGTGTGTTAAGTTCAAATACATATTTTACAAATGATTGATCAGCTCAGATCTCGTCTTGCCACAGCGATTGGCGAGGCCAGCGGCATCCCGGCAGCCTCGCTGCAAAACCTGATAGAAAAACCGAAGAATCCGGAACACGGGGACCTGGCCGTGCCCTGTTTTGTGCTGGCCAAACAATGGAAAAAATCCCCCGTTGAGTGCGCCGAGCAGCTCCAGCAGTCGCTGGTCTTGCCGGAGGGCTTTTCGCAAGCTCATGCGGTCGGCCCGTTCCTTAACCTACGCTTCGACCGCCCAGGCTTTGCTGCTGCCGTAGTTAACAAGATTCTCGATGCCGACCATCCGCTTTATGATGCGGCCACCTCCGCGCAGAAAATTCTGCTCGAATACAGCAGTCCAAACATTGCTAAGCCGTTTCACGTCGGCCACTTAAGAACAACGCTTATCGGCAACTCGCTCGCAAGAGTTTTTCGCTTCGCCGGTCATGATGTGCTTACAATCAATCACCTTGGAGACTGGGGCACGCAATTCGGATTTGTTTGGGCAGGCTGCAAGCTCTGGGGCAAACCTGAAAATCCAAGCGTTTCAGAATTAGTCGAGCTGTACAGAAAGGCGACTTCTCTGAAGGACCGCCAGGAAAAGGACGAACTCCTGAGCGGCGACGAAGAGCTGCCCGATGTAAATGCGATCGCAAGGCAATATTTTCTCGATCTCGAAGCACACGAAGCTTACGCCCAAGAATTTTGGCAATGGTGCTTGGACATTTCTTTGCGGTACCTGAAAGACACCTACCATCGTCTTGGAATCGAATTCGATCACTACATCGGTGAGTCGTTCTACTCAGGCATGCTTGACGACGTACAAAAGGAACTTCGTGAAGCTTCGCTGCTGCAGGAGTCACAAGGCGCCCTGGGCGTTGACCTGGGCGAAGAGCTGGGCTTCGCTAGAATAAGCACGCCGGACGGCCGATCGCTCTATCTTACTAGAGACATTGCGTCTGCTGAATACCGTGCAAACACTTTTGGATTCGACAAAGCAATTTATGTAGTCGGCGCACCGCAAACCTTGCACTTTCAGCAGTTAGTCGCCGTGCTCCATGCCTTGGGCAAGACCTACGCTGACTCCATCATTCATGTGCCTTTCGGACATGTAATGGGGATGAAGACTCGAGGTGAGGGCGGAGCAATTGAGCTTAATGAATTCTTCGACGAAGCGTACGAGCGTGCGCTGTCAGCCTACCGGGAACAAGTAAGCAAGCGACCGGAAGGACTAGATGAGGAAGTTGTGGCAAAGGGAGTCGCGCTGAGCGCCGTGTTATTTAGCAACCTTGTGCGAACGCGGATGAAGGACGTTCATTTTAGCTGGGACCACGCACTGGCGTTTCAAGGAGACAGCGGTCCCTACCTGCAGTACGCGTGCGCCAGAATAAACGGTGTAAAAGAAAAAGCTAAACAGTCCGGCCTCTCGTATACCGAGAGCGTCTCCCCGGAGTACTTAAGTGAAGATGCCTGCTTTGCTTTGGCATATTCTCTTGCGGAGTTCGACGCCGCAATCGAGCGCACGATGAGTGACTACGAACCGGCGCACTTGGCATCTTACGCGCTTGAACTGGCGAAGGAGTTTTCGCGGGCGTATAACGCATTAAAGGTTGTAGGCGAAGATGAAGCGATCGCCGCAGCGCGCCTCAGTCTATTCGAAGCAACTAGAATTACGCTCGCTAAGTCGATTGAGCTGCTAGGAATATCCCCGCTTCAGCGAATGTAGCAGTAGTAAAAAAAGGGGCCCTTTCCTGCGCGAGGTTGGCAGCTCACGCAGGAAAGGGAGTCAAGCATAGATGCTTACAGGTGTTTTACAGGTTGGTGACTTCTATCCACACAATTGGCCGTCGGCTCTACCACAGGCCGAACAGCGCGATGTTGAAAATTTCCGAAAAACGGCAAAGATCGTAGCGATATTGGCGACTTAACCCATACCTCTGTCGCCAGCGCTTCTATAGATGATTATGCTGCGGGGCGCGAACTCTGTGCGAAATATAATTGCTTAATTAATGAACCCAAGGAAGTTCGGACTGTAGACTCGCGATGACGTCGCCAGCCGAGGCACCGGGAGGCACAACAACCACCCCTGTCTGGCCTTCGCCGGCCAACTGAGCCAGGGTATCTTCTATTGCGTCGTCGATCTCCACTTCGCGTAACTCTTCCGCCTCGAACAAGCCGAGCTGACCAGTAAGGTCATCAGCATTCGTTGCCACGAGGAGCAATTGGTGCCCGTTAACACTGAGCAGCGCCGGATGGCCTTCTACAAATGGAACAAAAACCGCATCAAACTTAGCCATAAACACTCCTTTTTAATGCCTATATGTTAATTTAAGCACGCTGAGGAGTCTGCGCAAGTATTAGCTAGTTCTTGTTTTCCAGGGACTTATGGAAAAACATTTAAGAATATTTATTAAAAACTAACCTTTTCGCTTCCCCGTAATAGAGATTCTAGAAGGATAGCGGTCTAGGTAGGTCTTAAGTGCTTTGTTGCGCTTATGTAGATCCGAAAGCTCTCCGGCAATTCGCTCCTTTGCCGTTTCCGCGCGAGTGCTAACTTCAGCATGAAGCTGACCGAGCAATTCTATTTTCGAGCGAGCTTGCTGCTGCTCATCATCAGACAAAGTAGACGCGTCTAACTCTGACGCCGCTTTTTGCCAGGAGTCGAAATCCTCCAGGTAGGCGCGTATCCGCGAAATCACTTCCTCCGGATCGCAGTCGCCAGGAAGCTCGCGGCAGGCCTTAGCGTGCTCTATCAATGAGTCCAGTTGTTCATCCATCGCACTCATAACACTGCATCCGTCGAGAGAAACAATTCCTTTAGCTGCGCTGCGGTCACTTTCGTGTGCTGCGCCATTTGACTGCATAATTCATCATCCTCTAGGTCGGCTGCGCTGAGGCGAATCATATACTTCGTTGCTACTAAGTACGTAATCGACTGCGTATCAACCGTCCGGATGCTTGAGCGACCGGACTTCGGATCTATAAATTCTTCAAATGCCATCGGAACCAGCTCACCAGCCTGGCGCGTAATCATAGCACCGGAATGTCCGCCGGCTAGAAAATCGACAATCCCGTAACCAAGCTCGCGAGTGTATTCCCGGTCGAAAGTAATCGGCCTGCGGCAGCGCAGCTCATACCCGACGTTCTTCTCAACCACAATTAGTCCGACACCCAGCTCTTCCAATCTCTCACGCACTCGACGCTTGACCATAGAACCGAAGTCCACCTCCGCAAAGCGGATATTACCGTGCGGGTCACGCTCAGCATCGACAAGTTCTGGAACAGATGAAACATCGAGGCAGACAGCCAAACCTTCTGCAAGCACCACCAATCCGTGGTTTTGACCGCGTGCGAGGCGTTTCAGAATCGAACCGACGATAATGTTTACCAGTCGATCTATCGAAATCTTCTCATCACCGAACTCTTCGGGAATAATGGTGAGCGTTGCGCCAGCGGAAACGCCGATACCCAGCGCCAAGTGTCCAGCCTTGCGGCCCATTGCAACCATCAAATACCAGCGTCCGGTTGTCTTTCCGTCGAGCATGAGTGTTTCGGCTATTTCAGTGCCTGCCTCACGGGCCGTCTGAAAACCAAACGTGCTGTACATTCCGGGTATCGGCAGATCGTTGTCGATAGTCTTTGGAACATGCCCTACACCGATCTTCCCACCTGCGGCTTTATTGATTGCGCGAGCACTGCTGACCGTGTCGTCTCCGCCGATAGTTATCAAATGCCCAACACCGTTATCCTCAAGCAGATTTACTACGTTGCGCAAATGCTCGTCGTTTTTGGTCGGGTTGGCTCTGGAGGTATTGAGGACGGAGCCGCCCTCCAAGTGAATTCTTGAAACGTCACCAATGCTCAACTGTTTTATACAGCTCGCATCCCCGTTCATAATCTGCGAAAAGCCGTTCATTATACCGAAAACCTTATGGCCCCGGTTTATGGCCTCTATTGTTGCCGCACTTATCACGCCGTTTATTCCAGGTGCTGGTCCGCCGCCGACAACAACTGCGAAAGCTTTTTTGTTCATCTACAATCCTCCAAGCCTGAAGATACAGAGCACCTAGGCGATTATAATGATGCAGGCGAACTCGAGACTACAGCGTCAGAGCGCTGTAATATTGAAACCGCAGTCGACGTAGTGAGTTTCACCTGTAACTGCACTGGATAAATCAGAAAGAAAATAGAGAGCAGTCCGGCCAACATCTTCCTGCGTAGCGGTTCTTCTGAGCGGCGCCCGCTCCTCGAAGCGCGACAGTAGCTCACGGAAGCCCGGAATTCCTGAGGCAGCAAGGGTCTTGATTGGTCCGGCTGAGATAGAATTGACTCTAATACCTTTCGGCCCCAGATCGGACGCGAGCTCCCTAACGGAAGCCTCTAGCGCAGCCTTGGCTACCCCCATCACGCGGTAGTTCGTTACCACCTTCTGGGCACCAAGGTATGACAACGCAATAATCGAACCGTTGTCGGACATTAGCTCAGAAGCACGGCGTGCGATTGCC
Organism: bacterium; assembly: GCA_030431555.1. GTDB lineage: Bacteria > Bdellovibrionota_C > UBA2361 > SZUA-149 > JAGRAN01 > JAGRAN01. The sequence continues at coordinate 207 of JAUIIP010000056.1, read as the reverse complement.
ACCAGCGAATAAGCGCTGACGTCCAATGCAAGCTGAAAGCCGCTTCGAGAGGTTTCTATAAAAGGATGTTTTAGATCGTTAGCATCAGCGAATGCCACCGAATGCACAATAAAGTCTATCGAACCCCAAGCGGACTTTACTTCTTCGAACACCTTGTCGAGCTGTTCGTCGCTCTGAACATCACAAGGCAGAATAAGCTCGGAACCC